>CAZLVG010000032.1:0-10664 GCA_964562905.1 uncultured Candidatus Saccharibacteria bacterium
GGTTATGGTTTGGTTTTGGATTGGAAAAGAACGAAATCAGACCGCTCTATCTGATATCATATCTTACATTATTAGCAATATTATGTCAATTTAAAAATCTCCTTGGCTACGATGATAGTGCACACTTTTCATTAAACCGTGCCCAGGCGTTTTCGTTGGTAAAGCGCCTCTACAAAGAAAGCGGAAAGCGACTCAAAATGGGGTTGTTAACACTAACCCTTAATGAAATCGCTTCCCACTATGACGATCATTACACAGTCATACGCTATGCTCAAAAAAGAAACTAATCCGGCGTTTGCCAGACAAACCCTGTTGGATGAATACCAACGCCAAGGCGGCAACGTGGCTGCCACTGCCCGGGCCATGCGGTGCCAGCGACGGACAGTGTATCTGGCTCTTGAAAAGGAAGATCGGACAGATCTGACTGATGCCAGTCATGCTCCGAAGAATGTACCCAGCCGCTCACCGGAGGAACTGGAACGACTGGTGCTTTACTGGCGCAAGCAAACAGGATTCGGCAAACGTCGGCTGCATAATCACATTCTCAAGGAGGAGAAACAGGATATTCCCGAAAGCACCATCGGTGCTATCCTGGCTCGGCACAAAGTAGCCAAAGTGCGAGGCAGAAAACCACGCCGCTCCAGAAACAGACCGGCTGCCTACAATCTGGAATCTCTGCTTCCGTTTGAGCAGTGCCAGATGGACACTAAAGACATTTTAGACGCGGGGACACTGCCAGTGGGCGTCTACAACCATATCCTGGAATACAATCTGCCACAGTGGCAGTGGACGTTCCTGGACGTGAAGACAAGAATCCGCTTCCTGGCCTGGTCACATCAGTGCACCTGGGCTAATGGACAGGTGTTTGTATCGCTCGTGCGCTGGTGGCTGGCTAGTTTCGGTTTCACTCATCCGTGCACAGTCAGGATTGACGGCGGACGAGAGTGGCACGCGAACTTTCGCGGCGCGTTTGAGCGCAGCTTACCTAGCTTCTACCATCCGCTGGCTATGTTTCCGGAACTGATCCGCAAAGGTCACCCGCAAGACAATGGGTATGTTGAGAGAAGTCATGGCACAGACGATACCGAGCTGTATATTCCCTGGCTGAAATCGGTAAAAACAGAACGGGAGTTTCTAGGCAGAATGTGCTGGTGGCAGCAGACCTACAACCTGGCAAGGGAGCATTCAGGCAGAGGGATGAACGACCGTACTCCCTACAAAAAACTGACCTCGTGCGGCTACACCACTCCACCTGCTATCTGCATGTTCCCAACCCTCATCCTTGATCGCTTAAACGCTTCACCGACGGTATTTAAAAACCGTCCAGAGCCGGTTAAAAGCGTGTATGATCCTGTTGACTATGACCAAAAAGAAAAATAAATTTCAAAGGAATTTCTAATGCGCTTAATTTTTGGAAGTAAATAAGAAACAAAGCGGTAATCCCTTTTGATATTTGATAGAGCGTTTGACGAGCGACTACGGATGACGCCCATTGGTTTTGCGATGAAAAATCAATCGGCGGCGCAACGCGCCGCCGAATCGGTCGGGGAAAAATCGGAAAGTTTGATATTGGTGCCGGGAGTGGGACTCGAACCCACAAGCTCAAATAGAGCATGACATTTTAAGTGTCACGAGTATGCCAATTCCTCCATCCCGGCATATCAATTCTTTTTACCTCTCCGATAGCGATAGTTAGAGGTCAAGCTGTGGCAATTAGGGCAAAGAATTTGTAAGTTTTCTATACGGTGATCAGTCCTATCTCCATTGATGTGATCAACTTCCAACGGCAAATGACTATCTGGTGCCCGTTCTGACCACCCGCACTGTTCACAGCGTTGCGGCTTCAGCCCTTCTTTGAATAACCTTAACTTTAACTTATAGCTCTGAAAGGTACTGCTTCGCACCAAGACCTCTTTAGTGAGGATCCTTGGTTTACCGATTCCTCGAAGACCTTTATTCCAAGCCTTACCTCGGAAGTGTGTGGTGTCAAACCCATACTCCTTTATATACTTCTGTAACTGATAATAATTTCCGCCAGCAGGGACAAGACCAAGTTTTTTGATAACTTGCCGAAAACTGAAAGACTGTTTAACGACTTCCTCCAACTGCTCCGCAGTCCAAGACCTCTTTTTCGCCACATTGTAAGTGTACCATAAAACGGCGTTTACCGTTTGAGGCCAGGGCCGGAATCGCCCGCTATCGCGGCGGGTCCAAAATTCTCCGGGCTTTACCGCCCGCCGTACTGGCGGCGGGCGAACCAAGGCCTGGAGGCCAGGACGGGAGTTGAACCCGTGTACGCGGTTTTGCAGACCGCTCTCTAACCACTCGAGCACCTGGCCTTATCTTAATGCCTTACCGCTTGGCTACATGGCCGCACTTACATATTAGTACCGCCGAGCCCGTTAGTGCTATGCCGTTTTGGCCTCTTCGGTTCCTTCCGCTATTTTCGTTGAGGGGCCGGGCTCCGCGGAACTTTCTTTCGCCTGTCTTTCCTGGTCTTTTTTGCTCTCATCCTCGGCTTCTTTAACCAGGCGTTCCTTCTCGCGGGCTTCGGCTTCCCGCCGCTCTCTTTCGGCCGCTTCTTCTATTTCTCTCTCGTGCCTGTACATGGCCTTTACGTCCTCTTTAAAGCGGCGTCTGCCTGCTTGGCGCAAGTAATTCAGCTTAGCCCGGCGCACTTTCTGCCGCTTTACCACGTGGATGTTGGCAATGAGAGGGCTGTACAACGGGAATATACGTTCTACCCCGAAGCCGCCCGTCTCCCGTCGAACCACAAATGTGGTCGAAGGTCCGCTTCCCCTTATGCCTATCATGGTCCCCTCAAAAGTCTGCAGACGGGTTTTGCCTCCCTCTTCCACCTTTGTTTCTACCCGCAGAAGATCTCCGGCCTGCAAGCGGGGACGCCTAATATTTTTTACCTGCTGTTGTTCGAAATAACGTAATAGATCCATAGGTATAGGTAACGGGCAGTATACAAAGGCGCCGCTTGCGGGTCAACTGCTGCTCTGGGAACTGGTAACTCGTAACTAGTAACTGGTAATTACACGGCGGCGAATAAGTTAAATTCTAAATTATAAGACACAAACTCCAAATCTACCCGCTTTGCCTTACCTTATGCCTTTTAAGGGGTACTGACAATTTCAACTTTAATTATCCGGACTCCGTAGTTTAGAGCCTGCGTCCGCGTTGGCTTCCAGATGTCAAGCACGTATTTCCCGTTATAGCGGCTGTTCATGCGGTCCCATACCGTATAAATTTGTTGTCCAATTCTTACTTGTGTTCCCAGAGGCAGCCAGTTAGCCGCGATTACTCCCGGTCCCGTATGGAGACCCGAAGCCGTGATAAAGGGCGAGATGTCAGTCTGGTCAGCCGTGGAAGAGTAAGCGGTGGACAGCACTCGCATGGTAGTACCGGGCACTACGGGATAGTAATCAGCGGCCATGGAAGGAGACTTTAGTATTTGGGCTACCGTTTGTTCTTGCGGCCATGCCTCTATACCCACTATGGCTTCGCTGGCCAGCTGGGGGTCGCGCACGAACATGAGCTCTAAATGCGAACTTTCCACCTCGTTGGTAAAAGCCAGCGCGCGGGAAGGGAAGAGGCTGACGCCCAGCCAGATAATCAACACGGCGGCGCGTAAGGCGTCGCTGCCCGCTTGGCGGCTTTTGCCCATGAACGGTAAGGTGTGTTTGTTTTGAGTTATCCGCATAGGGATAATATTGGCCGGCTTTATACAAAACAGCCTGACTGTGATGCATCAGGCCGACTTTGTATATACTAACACTATTCGTATATTTAGTCAACCTCAACCCTTACTCGTCCCGTTCCTCCTCTCATGCCAATGGCCTGCTTGGTTGCCACAGTTAAATCAGCCACCCGGTGCCCGTAACGAGCTTGATAAAAACCTCCCGTGTCCGTGATAAGAACCATAACCGATTTTCCGGTGTCCAGATTAGTAACTTTAGCGGATCGTCCTACCAGGTGTTTCCTGTTAACGCCTATAGCTATGGTCAAAGCCGTATCGTTCAGCGGCTGCCCGTTGGCCATAATCAACCCCGGCCCGCAGCCAAGACAGCCGGACCGGCTGTAGTAGCTAGCCTCGCCTTCAAGTATTACTTTTGAGCCGCTTTCCGCGGCAGATATCAAGCTTCTTGCGCTTGAAACATAAGCTATTTTCTTCGGTTTTACCCACCGTCCTGTCTCTATTATTATCGGTGTGTTGGCCACCAAAGACGCGCCGGTGCGTCGGTCAGGCGCGTCGTCCTGGTATTCCGTAATAACGGCGACCAGCTTTTGGGAGGCGGAATTAGGCAGGTTGGCCTCAAACGACAAGGCTGGCTGCGGGAGCAGAGAGGTAATAGTCACCCAAGCGGCAGTCGCGGCGCGGACGTAGTATTTAGTTATATGTTTGTGAGCCTGTTTATGTCCTAACTGACGCCAAAGACGCATAGATTAGGGCATTTAAGGGTAATACCGCCACGGTTGGAACTAGTCCACGAGGGCGGTGTCGCCGCTTTTACTGCTGTTTAGGGCAGAAACAGGGCAACAAAAAAGCCTGACAGAAAATCATCTGTCAGACTGGAACCTGCCAACCTAGCACAAAGGCTTAATTATGTCAAGGAACACTTGCTGTCTACTGTCAAGAGGGTACCGAAGTCGTCGGCAATATGGGGTACGCGTAATCCCCGCGCGTTTTGTTAATTCAAAGGCGGCGCGAAACTTCCTGCTTTCAAGGCCAGATTTTACCTCACCGATGGCAATATACCGGCTCTGTTAGGTTGCTCTTATTGACTGATTCTATTCTGTGGCGACCGGGTAATTTCTCAACGTTAAAAAAGTCAAACTAAACCGCCCGCCTGGTCGCAATCCAGACGCCCGGTTAGTACACTTGAAAGTATAGGGAGGTGAGCAGCGCCCTGCGGCAGGGCAACACAGCCAGAGCGCCGGTAGCGGCCGGGGGGCAGCCGCGCAAAAGATTTCACGTTGGAGCGGGTGAGCGGAATCGAACCGCCGTTTCTACCTTGGCAAGGTAATGTAATAACCACTATACGACACCCGCCTAATAACAATGTGCAGTGCCGCGGGGGTGAATCGAACACCCGACACCCTCGGCTTCAGCGAGGTGCTCTACCACTGAGCTACCACGGCCGGTTTTATTGTGCTTAAGAGCATAACCAACAATTAAAACTGTGTAAATCAGACTGTCGAAACAAGTGCAAAGTTTGTCTTGGGCAAGCCCCCACCTTCCGCCTGCTGGCGGAGGCGGTACGAAAGATAGACAATATTGAAAATAAGTCGGACGGTTTTTGCCTCGCCACAACGCGACGTGGCGAGGCGGACTTGACTTATCTGAATGGTGGTGTCTATTGGCGGTGCTCCACAAAATTGTTACCACCCATAGTTCTTAAGTAACCGGTCTTTCCCTCCTAACCGAGGGAGGTGATAATGACCGTATGAGCATAAATGAAAAAGCAAAGACCGCCCGCCGCTACACCCCGCGGGTGAAGTGGCAGGCCGCCTTGGCAATTTTGCGGGGCAAACAACCCGGACAGGCGGGCAAGACGTACCATGTCCATCCAACATCAGTGACAGCCTGGAAAAACCATGTCTTGGAGCACGGCCCCGAGCTGTTCTCCACCAAGACAACGACCAAGCAGCTGGAGAAAAAGATTCAGCAGCTGGAAACATTGCTGGGTAAAAAAGAGGTTGAAATTGCCTTTTTAAAAAACGTTAAGGAACATGCACAACTTCATGAGCTTCAATTGTAAAACCTGCTTGCGAACAAAGGTCTTGAATTTCTTTCTTGCTCAAAAAGTCGTGTGGGTGTCCGTTGGGAAAGCAATATTTGGGAGTATCAATTGCGTCAAAATATTTTGAAGAAACTGTGTTTTTCCCAACATCGCCAATAATCAATTTGCCGTTCTTTTTCAAAATTCGGGCAAATTCTTTTAACGCTCTTAATCTGCCAGAAAAACCAGTTTCTTTTGAACGGTCATCGTAATGATGAAAAGAAGCAATTGATACGACTTTGTCAACTGAAGAAACTTGCCCTTCAAAATCATAAGAAGTTTTTTGCTGTCTAATCTCAATAGGTAACTTAAACTTCTTATTCAAATCTTTAACTTCAGCAAGATTCTCAGGAATAATATCATAAGTAATAACTTTCCCATCTTTGCCGACTTTTTGAGCTATCGGAAAGGTGAGATAACCATTTCCGGTTCCTGCCTCAACAATAATCTCACCTTTCTTAGGATTGACCTTTGTGAGCATCAATTGAAGCTCGTTTCTTCTAACTTCTGGAAATTTATCATTCGCTTTGCGATAATTGTTCCAACGATTTGTTTCCATATACTTGGGAATTATTCTTAATTGTTTAAAAAAGATTCGCATTTGAGGGGCAAGGTTTCAATTTCATATAACGTTTAAGAATAAAAGAAGTCCCGCGCCATATTTAATGGTATAAAACTTATTCTATTCTCAAAACTTTTTAAATTGCGATTGGCTCTATTTTACCACAACGCGGGATTTGGGAAAATGCCGAGCCGAGGCATTTTCCTTTTATTCTTTGTTAGCTGACCCGAGCCCGCCCATCCTTATTATTTGAAAATAAAAGGGCGGGCGAGAGCGCAGCGTGGCTTGAGTTGTGAGGCAACCGTTCATCATTCTTCTGTTCTGTCTAAAATAATTCTATCCTTGAAGCCACCACGTTCATCCGCTTTTTTCTGGCGAATTTCCTCGAGCTTGCTTATATCGATGCCCTTGAGAGCGCAAATTGCCTGAATAACTTCAAGAACATCAGCTGCTTCTTCAACTGACGGATTTGCTAAAAACTCAGCAACTTCTTCCTGAAATTTGCGCGTCAATGCTTCCACATACTCCTTTTCTTCAGCAGTATGCGTGATTGGCTTTTCGCCAGCTTCTTTGATTATTTCCGGAATTTTATCACGGACTAACTTATTGTATTCTTTCATAAGAAAAAAGCGGATTAAGAATTATTTAAAGGTTGTCTCACAATTTCACATAACGTCCGAGACTAGGCGATGTTTGACGGGTGTAAAATACGCCGAAAGGCGTACACCCGTCAAATATGGGTGTAGTGAGGGAGTGAAGCGACTGAACGAAACCGCCTAGTCTCTGTTGTACGATGTAAATTTGCGACCTTTTTCATTTGTGAATCTTATTTAGCCACCATTTTTTGAAAAGGGGCACTGTCATTGTTGAAAGTAAAAATGCTACTGATGGCACAACAGCATTCACAAATGGATCCGGTAGTTTTGAAACGAAGAAAAATATGACGATTACAATATAAGTGAGCACTAAAATCAGTAACTTGCGAGTCCAACTTGTTTCCCACGCCTTATCAGCTTCGACTTTTTTATTGCGAGCCTTGATAGAGTCTATTTCTTTTTTTAGTTCATCGAGTGAAGTCATATTTTTCTGAGTTTAGTAGAGCAAATTTATTTCGTACAACGTTCCGGCATATCTGAAGTTTTTGTGTAGCGATAGCGGAACAAAAATTTGGGTGAGGAAATTTTGCTTTCCTTGTTCTATTATAGTGCAAAATTTCTGAACCGAATATGCCGTGTTATCTGATGTTTTGTCTGCCGTCCTTGTTAGAATCACTAAGCCGCCCAACCGAACTCGCCATAATGGACATTCTTGTTAATATTCTCAAGGGCAAGTTTTACTTCTGGCAACATATTGTCCGGAAGACCGTCCATGTTAAACCACTTTAACTCATCACATTTCTCTGGCTCCATGTTGGTGATTTCACCTGTCCATTTTTCAGTCCGGAGATAGATATCAAAATACTCCCTGTCAGGCGACAATCTATGCATGACATGGGCAACCTCGAGGTCTTCCGGACTTACTTTTACTCCAGCTTCTTCACCAGCCTCTCGAATAATACACTGTTTGGCAGTTTCGCCTCCATCAAGATGACCAGCTATTAAACTATAATTTCCGTCTTGATAGCCAGTGTTGAAGCGTCTAAGAAGTAAAACTTGCCCGTCCTTAATCAGCACAAGATAGGTGGCGGCGTATGGTTTAAACTTTTCTTTTTTAGACATATGAATATGTGGTTTGAATTAGGCAGATAAAATTTCAGATAACATCGCGATTAACCGAAGTTTCACGAAGTGAAATTTGGGGATTTTTCGCAGGAAAATCCCAGATAATCGCTGTTATCTGTCCAGAGCCGAAGGCGAGAGCCTGCAAGGCGTGGCAAAATTTCTGAAAGAAATTTTGAGTTTGGTGAAGGCGCTAATAGTTAATGAGCGGGCTTTTCTTGTTCAAGCAAGTATTCAAAATAATCTTTACCCCACCCCAAAATCAATCCGTTTGGTTTCACAAGTTTTAGTGCTTTTTCCTTAAATCGGCGATAATCATTGAGAAATCTTCTGTCTATTTCTGCCCATATATCGCCAATCACACAGTCATATTTTTTGTCTTCAGGATGCTCATAAAAATCACCTATGATAACTTCACCATGTATTTTACCGAATTCGCTCATTTTATCTATCACTTCTCTATATTTTTCAACAGTTGTAACTGATGTGACTCTTGGGTTATCCAACAAATACTTATTTACAATTCCAAAACCGTAACCAGCAACCAAAACATTTCCAAATGCTTGATTGGCGATATCTCTTTGAAGCTCCTGTTCTTGAGGAAGATCCCACATCCATAAATAATCATCTAAAAACAAAAACTTGTGATTTTTGACTTGAACAATTTCTATTTTTGCCATAGTTAATTAATTTAATTGATGATTTATTAATCTTTTGAAAAGCCCGCTCCATCAGCGCCCGAACCAAATTACAGATAACATCAGGGATATACGAAGTTTTTCTGGAACGAAGTGGAAGAAAAATTTGGGTGAAGCCCGAGCCGAGGGCTGAACCGTATATCCCTTGTTATGTGCCCCGAGTGGAGCGCAGCGGAACGAGAGCGCAGCGTGGTTCGAGCGTTAGCGAGAAAGTCCGCCGTAGCCCGCCGTTTATTTCTTTCTCATTTTTAATATTATGAAAAATAATACAATAAGAATAACAATTGCAAGAATAATATAATAAAACACTGAAATTTGTCTGTCTGCTTGTGAGCCTAATTTATTAGTAAATTCATCAATTGAAATTTTATCTCCATTGAAATCAACTAAACCCTTATCAACAGAAAAAGTCTTTACAGAACAACCAAAATCAACAGCGTCATACATATTATCTCTTTCTTGGAGAAGCATCACATATTCTTTATTGTCCACAACTATTCCATATCCACACATGCTATTCCAACTGTTTACAGTAATTTGATTTTGGTTGGTATTTCCTTTTAAAATTTCAATTATCTTCACATTGATAGAATCAGGAAGAGTCTCAAATGAATCTTGTTCATTAGGAGAAAAATCAGTTCTTTGACCGATGATTATTAAATCAGATTTTTCTACAGTCTCTTCAAAAGTCAATGTTGAAGGACAAGGCTCACAAGCATAAACTATTGATACTGCAAATAAGAAAGTAAATATTATTCCTGCAATAATAAATGTTTTTTTCATAATATGTATCTTAAATTATATTGGTATAAATAACTTTCTTTTTAAGGCGGGCGGAGGCGGATTGCACATAACGTCAGGATTATGAGAAGTTGCGACCGTAGGGAGCAATTTGGGTGGAGAAGTCTGCAAGACTTCGTAACCTCATAATCCTTGTTATATTCCCCGTAGGGCTGAAATTTAGTGCAACGTCCCGAAGGGAAATTTCAGAGTTAAAGTGAACTCGTAGTAAAATAATAAGTTTTAGATTGTCGTCGATTAATAGAATTATTGTCCATTGAAACCCCAAAGAAGAGCATGCGAATGTTTTCGTGCAATCTCAAGTTCTTTTGCTTCCCAACCGTCACCAAGAATTCTATATTCTATATTTCTTCCATTCTGCATAGCTCTATCAATTCCGTATTGCATTCCTCGAGAAATTCCTAAATCTCGATAAACAATAGTTACAATATCTGGAAGCGCTTCAATTAATTCTTTTCCAGCATTAATTCCCATGTCTCTTTCTCGAGGAATATCATCATCTAAAATTCCGGGCTGAGTGTAAAATAAATGGGAAGCAAAAGGCACCTCTCCACGCAATAAACTATCCCTAACGCATGCTCTAGCATAAAGAAGATTTCTTCTGATTATTTCTTCGCTATTTCCCGAATAAGGGGTTTCGATGTCAACGAATTTAGTCATATTATAATTGGAAATGTTAATCTTTTTAAAAACATGTGTGTTTGAGGCGACAATCTACTAATTAAAAAATAACTTGTAGAGTTCATTTTAATTGAATATAACTCGTTTCTATACGAATTGAATGCTTAATATCGACCTTTTGTTGCATATTATACGAACTTAATGTATAATTAAATCACTAAATAATCTTAACTAACTTCATTTTACCCATTTTGATAATTATGCAACAGAAATATTTAGAACAAACAAAATGGGAATTAAAATTAAGAAATTATAGCTTTAAAACTATAAAGGCTTATTTGGGCTGTCTGAAGGAATATTTTGATTTTAAAAAATTTGATTTAGAAAAAATAGACGAAGAAAATATAAAGCAGTTTTTATTAAGGCGGTCTCAACCTTTTAACGCAACGAGTTGATTAAATACTTCGTTAGGCTT
>CAZLVG010000033.1:0-6514 GCA_964562905.1 uncultured Candidatus Saccharibacteria bacterium
GTCTTAACACCTACGACATAACACCTACGAGGTGTACACCTACGAGGTGTAAGTCCCGAGGTGTAAGTCTAACACCTACGAGGTGTAAGTCTCGAGGTGTAAGTCTTTAAGTTCTGGCAGAGCCGGCAGCTCTTCCTGTAATTCAACGTCGCCACGGCCCGCTGGCACGGAGATTAAGCCGGCCGCACCCGCTCACCCGCCGGTAGTACGTATAATTCTTGTCCGTACTGGCTGATCCCCACCATCTTCCCCCTGCCGGCCGCAATGGCCTCTAAAGGACGGCAGAAAAAGCAGCCTTGTTCTCCCCGCGGGCAGGCATAACTTTCCTGCTCACGGGCCCGCTTAATCTGGCGAGCTACTTGCAGTACTTGCCGGCGCGCCTGTTCAACGTCGGGCAGCTTAACTGCCGTTGGTTTATCGTCGCGGTCAAGATACCAATAGCTAGCCCGGCTGACGCGCCTTTGCTGACAGTTTTTCAACAGCAAACTGTAGATGGGCAGCTGCAGAGAATCGCCTTTCTCATCCCTTTTTCCCGTTTTGAAGTCAATCACGTGCACGCTGTCATCTTCCGGTACGTGCTCTAGCCAGTCAATCTTGCCGCACAGTATTATGTTGTCTTCTTCCGACAAGAAGTAATAAGGCAGGTCTTGGCTCAGACGCACCGCCTTGTTGGCTAACGGGCCGGGGGTGTCCTGTACCCTCTTTACCATGGCCAAGCCTCGCTGCCTGGCCTCTTCTTCCTGCGGCTCACTTTCAAAGCCGCCTTTTTGTCCGCTGAATTTAGACCACGCCCGCTCAAATTTCTCTGGCAAAGGCTCTTTAAACCTCTTCTCCGCCGGCAGCAACAGGAGGCTTTCCAGCGCCTCGTGCACCGCTTGCCCTAGGGCCAGTGACGGCGTAACTAGATTTATCTTCCGTCCCGTGGCCGGATTCTTGTACACGTTATTCAGAAAATACGCTCGCGGGCACCGCAGAAAGTCTCCGCTGGAAGAATGCGACACCCAAGTAGCCGTATATTTATCCGGCATGGACTGTAGCATACCACATTCGCCTGCCTTCACTAACGCCAGCGGCACTTCATTGCCGCCCGTTCAAAAAAATGGCGCTGGCCTATACTGGTGTTAGTCTGAGTTTCCACCCCGTATTCCCTCAACTATAGATATCACATTATGCCATGCCACTCTTTAAATAAACGGGTGGCGCGGGGCGCGGGGTCCCCGCGCCCCGGAGCCACTGTGGCGCGGGGTGGGGGCGCATGGGCCGTGCCAGAACCCGTCACAAGGATAGTGGCATGGCATAATGTTACCTCTATAATAATCTAACCGTAGCCGGATCGTTCCGTCATATATTTTCTAATCCTCTCTCCGGTTCAGTGCTTGTCGGCAGTTCTCCTGTACACGCCTGGGGTTGAAAAGTGTTCTGCTGCTGCGGAACCTGACACAACGCGCCGCTTTGAGCAATGCTTCCTTAATGCCCCGCTTTTTGCCGACAGCAGCGCCGCTACTGTCCAAAACGCGGCGTTGGTGGGGAAGATGTCCCAAATATCTATAAAAAATCCTTGTGTTATGAAAGCGGCCAGGAACCCTACCGCCCCCAGTCCCAACGTCCTCCTTGCCGCCGTTTTCCCGGCTGTGGCTCTCATCCCAGCTTTGAAAACGCGCCAGTACAGCCAGCCGTAGATGATGAGACCCGCCAGCCCCATTTCCACGAACGTTTTAAGGTGTTGATTGTCAACCAGGGTGCGGTTCTTGGCCGCCTGCACGGCGCGCGCCGAACCGGCCGCTATGTCGTGCGCTTCCAGATTTATCCGCCTGAAGTTTTGCCGCGTTACATCTCCCAGCCCCCGGCCTACCAGCGCCTCGCCGCCTGTCATGGGCGCTATCAGCCTGGCCATAAAGATAAGACGCTCTTCGTTGCTGGCGTAGGTTGGATCAAAGGAGGAACGCACAAAAGTGCCGGCCGGCGTCAGCCGCAGCGTCGCCACGGCGGCCAGGACCAGCAGCACCGCGCCCACCGCCGCCTGCCTCCACCAGCTGCCGGCGGGCCTGCCGGAGAGAAAAAATCGTGCTGCCAGCACCGCGGCCATGGCGGCCAGCGCCGCGGCCAGTCCCAGCCACACCGCCCGCGAATAAGTGAGGAAAATGAACGGCAGCACGGCCGCCAGCAGTCCGGCCAACACCATTTTGGCGCGGCGCCTTCTGACGTAAGCGGTGGTGGCGGCCAGCAAAGCCGCGGCCATAACCAAGTACTGGCCCAATATGCTGGGATGCGCCATAATGCTGGAAATTCTCGGTATCCATATTTCGCGCGCGGGATCAAAACGCAGCACGGCGCTGTCGGCCGCCCAAAACCACTGGTAAATCGCCAGCCACAGCACGGCCAGCAGGCTTAAGACAAACCACCTCAACCTTTCTTTCATCCTTGCTTGGCTGTGCGGCAAATACAGCACGGCGAAATACAACAAGAGGTACAGAATGATATCCCGCGCGCGCAGGAGGCCCAGCAAGAGCTCGTCAGCTTTGAACGCCTCCAGTACCGTCCAGGCCGACAACGCCAGTGCCGGAGCCCACAAAACATTACGCCGGTAAGGCAATGCCTGGCGGAGCAGCGGCACCAGAAAGAGCCTGGTAAAAAGTGTCAGGATAATGACGTCTTTTACGAGAGTGAACGTGTCTATGGTGTGAGTGATTTTGAGCATCGGCAGCAGGGGCGCCAACACTATCAAAAACAAGAAGCCCTCCTCCGGGTGCTGCCACGCCCACCAGGCGATTACCGCGAACACCAGCACGAAGATGCCGGCCTGAAAACTTAAGAAGAAGCTTATAAAAGCGGCAGCGGCCACCACAATCAGCGCCCAGGACAGCTGCGGCCTGACAGCGGGTGCTTTTTGATATGGCGGGGCTTCAGCGGGTGTCATTTGTCCGATAAGTGAAAAACGGCCGCCGGCAGTACCAACAACAGGCTTACCGGAAGCAGCAGTCGCAGGATAAATCGCTGGCGGCGTCTCATATGCTTATCCGCGTAACGCAACATGCTTTTAAGCCACGGCCAGGACCTTTTAAACCCGACCAGTTGTTTGAAGCTGACGGCTCCTTGATGGACCACTTCCCCCCGGGGCGTGTATATGACTTTGTATCCGGCCTGCCTGACCCGGTAACAATAATCCACTTCCTCAAACCACACCCGGAAGTTTTCGTCCAGAAAACCGATCTCGGCCGGCAAATTTTCTTTAATCATAAAGGCGGCTCCCATGATTTGTTCCGCTGCGCTCTCCCGCGAATAGTCGAAATCATCCCGCAGGTACTTACGCCACAACGCCGCGTGTGGTGCCAGCCTGTTGAGCTTTAGCGTCAGCCACAAAAAGACTTTGAAATCGGGAAGCGAGCGCACCGACGGCTGCCCGGTGCCGTCCGGGTTCAAAAGGCGCGGGCCTGCCACCCCCGCCCGCGGGTTCTGCTCCAGCGCTTGGACCATCGCGCTTAGGGCGCCCGGCCTTACTTCCGTGTCGGGATTTAAAAGCAGAATGTGTCCGGGCGGGCCGCCTTTTCCGCGCAGCGTTTCCAGCGCCAGGTTGTTGGCCCTGGCAAAGCCTTCGTTTTGATCTCTTCTTAAAAACCTCACTTTCGGCTTATTAATGCTCTCCCCGACCGCTACCTGCGCTTTGACCAGTGAATTGTCAGCGGAGTTATTGTCAACAACCACTACTTCTCCGATAAGAGATCGCTCCTGTTCGGGCAGTATTTGCAGCGAGCGCAAGCAGCGCGCCAGGCAGTCGCCGGTGTTCCAGTTCACGATTATAATATCAACTTTTCTCATGTGATCACTTTTAATATTTGACGCGCGGTGCTGTTCCAGTCAAACTGCTTGGCCCGCCGCAAGCCCCTGGCGGCCAGCATTTCTTTATTATTTAACGCCTCGCTTATACCTTCGGCCAGGCCGCTCGTGTTTGAGGGGTCAACAAGGACGGCCGCGTCCCCAGCCACCTCCGGCAGGGAAGAGACGTTGGAAGTTACCACCGGACAGCCGCAGGCAAAAGCTTCCAGTATAGGCAGACCGAAGCCTTCATACAAGCTAGGCAGGACAAACACTTCCGCGTGCCAGTACAGTGCCGGCAGCAGCTCGTCCAGTATTATACCCGGCAGGAGGATGTTATCGGCCGCCGGCGAGTTCTTGACGGCTTTAATAATAGGCTGTTTCAGCCAGCCGTGCCCGCCTCCCAAAACCAGCCGCTGGTTCCTGTTTTTTTCGCTTATTTTTTCAAACGCGCGGATAAGCCGCGCCAGATTTTTGCGCGGTTGCAACTGGCCGACATACACAAGGTAAGGCTTCTTAAGACGCGGGTATTTGTTTGTCAGCTGTTCCCAGGAGCGCTCTTTTTCTTCGGGGGAGGGCGGCCGGAACTTTTGTTTGTCAACTCCGTGGCGCACTACGTGAACACTGGCAGTACGATTGTAAAATTTAGCCACGTCATCGGCCGTGGACTTTGATACTGTGATAAGCTCGTCTGCTTGCCGGACCGCGTAAGCGGTAAAGGCGTGCAGCAGCAGCCAGTCTTTACGCCGGAACTGGCGGGGATAGTAATGAAAGGCCAGGTCATGCACAACGGCCGCCGTTTTCATTTTACCCGGACGGAAATACGGAATTTGCTGGATGGGCATAAGCAGAACGTCCGGCTTATATCTGTATAAATCCAGCGGCAGTCTCGTTTGCGTCCAGTATTTGGGCCAGGGGGAAGGTATAACCCGCGCGTTCCCCCGGCCTGGCGTAATTTTGGGAGATGAGCAGGGCGCGTACATTAGCCACTCATGCCCTTTTCCCCAAACGGGCAACCTCTTGGCCAGCTCCCTGGTGTACCTGGTAGTGCCGTCCTCCCGGTTAGTACACAAGTCTGATATATCAAAACCAATGTTCATATGTTCATAATATGTTCTCTAACTTATATAACAATTTTTCCGTCCGTCTTTTCCAGCTGTGTTCCCGGGCTAAAGCAACTCTCTCTTTTCTTTTTTGACCGGGTTTATCCAGCCAGTACCGGCACAACCGCATAAATTCCTCATATTCTTCAGCGTAGCCGATCAGCGGCGCGTAATTCTTAAGCTCCGGCAGGCCCGTTACCACGACCGGCTTGCCGGTAACCATAAACTCCCAAAACTTAAGAGGGAAGCTGGCGCTGTTATACCGGCTTTTTTTATAAGGAATAAGGCACACGTCAAAGGCGCTCACATAAGACGGTGCCTGCTCACGCGGCACCAGGCCGGTGACACGCACGTTGGGCAGAGCGGTTAATCTGTCAAGATCCCGCCCCGACCCTACTACCGGAGCGCCGGCCAGCACAAAATTCCAGTGAGGCTTGGCGCGAGCCGCCTTTGCCAACAGATCAAAATTAATCTTATACCCGTCCAGCGCGCCTACCACGCCCAGCACGGGCTTTTTCAGATTAGCTAATTCTTCCGCCGGCTTGCCGCCGTATTCTTCAAACAGCCGCGTATCCCCCGCGTTCAATACTAATTGTACGTTGTTGCTGTACGGTTTCTTAAGCTCCAGCAGCCGGCGCGACGTTACCGTAACCAGCTCGGCCCGTTTCAGTATGGTCTGCTCTTCTTCTTTTACCCGCCGCGGGTTTCTGTCCGGTCCCGCCTGCGCGGCGTGGTCGTCCACGCAGTCGTACAACACTTTGGCTTGAGTAAATGAAGGCAGATACTGCGCGGCTTCCGTGTCATATATCCAGACGGTCAATTTTGTATCCGGATTATGTTGATCAAAACCCAGCCAGCGGGCGGTCAGCAGCACGCACCATCCGTTCAGCCAGTGGTTGAACCTGGCCGCCAACTTATATTCCCGCGAGCCCGGAATTAAATTCCACTGTGACTTTAGGTACAGTTTGCCGGCCGCGTCCCCGCGGTTCCCAGTTTTTACCTCGCTGTACCACACCAGGCGCTTTAAGTAAGCGGCGATTGTGAGCGGCCGGCGCCAGTTACGGACCAGATAGCGCAAGATCCAAACGCGCGGCTCCACGTAAAAAACGGGGTATTTTTGAGAGACGCGCGAGGATATGTGTTGGCGGTTGGTCCAGGTGGGCTGGTCGTAAAAGGCTCCGGAGAAGCAGATAATCGCCGGTCCGGATATCTTTTGGGGCTTCATAAAACGGGGCAGAAGATCCGCCCGCCGCGCTTCACGTCCAATCAGCAAGACCAGCAGTGTATAGATTACAGCCCGCCACAGCAGCGGCGGCTCCAGGTAAAGCCAGCCGGTTCCCGCGGCCAGCGCGGCCAGGATAATAACAAGCTGGCGGCTTATAAAGTTGATGTTGAATTTTTTTACGGCCACGGCCGCCATTACCGAATACGAAGCAACAGCGCCTCCCAGCACCGCGAAGGCGGCCAGCAGCGGATCGGGGCGCAGCAGCAAAAGGGCGCCTACCGTCCCGGCCGTTATGGCCGTCATAAGGCCGTAAGCCGCCGCCCGCAAACCCGGCCGGTCGGCCGGCACAAACACGCTGCTGGTCCCTATATCC
>CAZLVG010000033.1:6524-10549 GCA_964562905.1 uncultured Candidatus Saccharibacteria bacterium
TCCCAGCGTCATCACCAGTATTATGGGGTAGGCCGGCAGATACTCGCTGCCGATCACGTAGCTTAATATTTCCGGGGTGAAAAACAGCAGCGTTAAAGTTATGCCGGCCATTAATATCAACACGCGCTGCATGTTGCGGGCTACCACCCTTCGGAATTGTCCGCGGTTGTGGATGTACAGCGAGCTCATCCAGGAAAGATTGACTTCCGAAAGCGCCATGGCAATTATGGTCAGTTTGGAGCCGAACGTTTGCGAAACGTTAAGAAAACCCAACTCGTCGGCGGCCAAAGCCGCGCCCAGTATCAACAGCGGCACCCGCTGCCAGACGATAAAGAATATGCGGGCCACGTACATGTAAGCCCCTATGCGCATGACTTTTTTAGCGTAGCGGCGTATGTCCGCCCCTGTCGGCCAGACCAGATCACTGCCCAGTCCTCGCCCCACATACCAGGCATACAGCGCTACCATTAAACTGGTGGTGGCGATAACGGCCCAGAAGAAGCCGGCCATCCCGAAACGCCAAGTGAAGTAGGCAAAAGCGGCCACGTTAACGGCCGCCGTTACAATTTGTACCGTATAAAGCGGGATGAATTTTTTCATGCCCGTTAGCGTCGCGCCCAAAACGTCTTGCAGACCTTGTAATACCAGCGCCGCCGCGAAGATTTGCAGCAGCACGGTTATCTCCGGGCGCCCGTAAATACGCTGGGCGATAAAGCCGGCCAGCAGCAGCAGCCCGGCCGACAGCGGCAAAGTGACCGCCTGGCGCACCAGGTGGGAAACCCAGAATACTTTGCTTACTTCCCGCTTGTCTTTCAGCACCGCGATTTCCCTGATGGCGCCGTCCACCACGCCCAGGTGCTGGGAGACGCCGATGACGCCGCCGACGGACATTACCAGGCCTACCAGCCCGTATTCCGCCGGCGACAAAATTCTGATGACAATAATACTTTGGGCTACGCCCAGAGCCGTGGTTATCGCTTTGGTTAGCAAGGAAAAAAGTTGTACGCGCCCCAGATCCATGAGGCAATAAAACCTTTTTAACTCGCCGCTGTCAACTTTGCCGCAAAGTATCTACAGAATTAAGAAACTGTCACCACGGGCCCGCCAGCCCGCCTGCCTGCGTCCTACGGACAGGCAATCTCATTCGGTCATGCGTTCGCGGCGACAGAATCTCCCAACCCGCTCGTTATTGCGATCCCGCCCTCTATGCCTTCTCGATATTGCTTTAAAGATGAGAAAATAAAACTTAACTAACCTATAAAATTATAGTTTGAAATAATAATCAGAGGGCGGGATCGCAATGACGATGTCTCTTTGGCCGGCAGTTGGCAGACAGCCTCGCTATATTTCTTTCCATAATATGCCGCACATCGCCCCGTCCGGCGGCAACAGTACCATGCAAGTTTCTCCTACCAGCGTGGAGCAGCCTAAACAATTCTTCACGTTCGTCCACATACTGGCCGCGTAACCGTCGTTTGCATCTGCGGTCAAAGTTACTTCCGCCCCTTCTTCGTAGCTAGTAGTGGAGCAGGACTGGCCGCAATCAATATAACCGTCCGACGTGGTCACCGTTCCCAGGCTAGGTGCCTCATTGACCACTTCCAGTGTCGGGTTGGCCGTACTGGTTGGTTCGGGAAACGCGGATTCTTCCGGCTCTTCCGTCGGCGTGGGCGTGGGAGAGGCGCCGTCATTGTCAGTTATGGTGCCGTAGCCGATTGGCCGGTCTATTTGGCCCCTCCCTTTGGTTACGCCGTCCAACTTTACCATAAAAGCCTCGATGTTTTCCGGCTCATCGTCATCTAATATTTTGACGCTCACCGTCTTTAGGAACGTGCCGTCCGGTATAGCCACAGACGTATTTACTCCCTCGTAGTCCTTACCCTCTAGGGCCGCGTCCTCGCCTAGAATAGTAGGATCCTTGATCTGCTCGGTGTGATATTTTACCGTTAAGCCTCCATGGATTGGCATTGGCCTGTTGTCCTGGTCATGCACTCGGAGCGTAAAAATAGACTTACTGAAACCCGCCCCCACCTGCGGCTTAGCGTCACTAATTGACACATACACGTCCGGCACGGAGACGGGGGCTTCAGTTTCCGTTGGTAGTTTAAAGCAGTAATCGAGAACCGTGCACGTTGCCCTACAAGCATCCTTCCAATTCCACTGCGGGTAGTAGCTCTCGGCATGGGTAGATTGAACTGATATAAAGGAGGGTCGGAAGTATCCTGGCAGGCACGGGTCTTCGCGTAGGGTTTTTTCCAGTTCACTTTTACATTCACTTTTACACTTTTGTCTACAGGAATTCTGCGTACTAAAAAGCCCACAATTATCGTCTGCCACTCTCTGTACCAAGAGAGCATACTCGTCCTTGGGCAGGCACTGGTGGTTTGGCACCCAATAATAAGCGTGGTTCTTTCCCCCTCTTAGCAAGTCGCAGCTTTTAGCCGTCTGGTGGGATCGAGCTTGAGCACAGCCTCCCTCATAGTAACAGGCATGGGGATAGCCCTCCGGAGCGCCGCCTGGCCAACCGGCGCCCAAAAAACCGCTTAAGCCGCCCAGTTGTAACGTCACCAACACCGCCGTTACGACGACCACTAAAACACTGCCCGCCGCAAAGATGGCAAGCGGCGACCACTTCCCCCCTCTGCCGCCGCCGGTCTTTTTACCGTCCGCCTTACCGGGTCCCGTTTTCACATAGGGTTAATTATAGCACACCGCTAGGGACCGCGCTGCGGATAATACGGCGCAGTCACCTTGTCTCGCTGAAGGCACCCGTCACCGCCTCCAGCGCTTGCTTTAGCTTTTTAACTCGCGCCGGCCAGGCAAACTCCCGCCAGGCTCTCTGTCGGGCTTGTTGTCCCAGTTTCTCTCGCAGCTTTTTGTCCGACAAAAGTCGCGTCAACACTTTCTGCGAAACAACCGCGTCTTCCGGCGGCACCACCAGCCCCGTATGCCCGTCTCGGACGGCTTCCGGCACCCCGCCCGTGTCTGTCCCCAGCGCCGGCGTGCCGCAGGCGGCCGCCTCCAGGTAGACGATGCCGAAGCCTTCCAGCTCACCTTGGGCCTCCCGCGGCGTCAGCGCGAACAGCTCCGCCGCCGCGTACAGCGCGGGCAAGTCTTCGTCCGGCACGGCGCCTAAAAACTTGACACTGTCGCCCAAGAACAGATAACCGGCCTGGCTGTCCAACTGTTCTTTCTCACTCCCTTCTCCAGCGACGACCAGGCTGACATGGCCAAATCTGGCTTGGTCCAGCCGGCTGAAAGCTTCCAGCAGCAGGTCCATTCCTTTTCGCTTCTCCAGGCGAGCCAGCGTAAATAAGTAGGGGCGGCTAAGGCCGTACTTGTCCAGCACGGAGCTTACCTCTTCTTCCGTCACTTCCCGCAGGAAGCGGGCGGCCACCCCCGGCCACAACTTGAGCAGCTGCCCTTTTTTTACGCCCAGCCGCCGCAACGACTGTTTGGTAACTTCGTTTATGTAAACCACCCGGTCGGCCGCCTTAAGAACTTTTATCAGTTTCTTCCTCTCACGGGGCGTCCGGCTCCACTTTTCCACTTCCATAGCGTAAGTAAAAACAACATAAGGGATGCCCAGGCGCTTTTTTAAATAATAGCCGGCCAGCCCTTCAAATAAAGCTTTACCGCACAGCACCGCGTCATATTTTTCTTTTTTCGCCCGCCAGTGCAGCCAAACAAACAGCGGCAGCCAGGCCGGCCTTACCAGCGGCCAGAAAAATCGCTTCCTGAACACGCCGCCCCTGTCCTTAAGCCCCGTTGCCTGGTTATGGCCGCGCGCCTTCGGCGCTACTACCGTTACTTCCACGCCTTCCAGATGCCGAGCGATATTGGTCAAGTAATTTTCAATGCCGCCCACCCGCGGCGGCCAGTTCTCCGCCAGCAGTAATACTTTCATAGACACAACACCATACTAGCACGTCTTTGCCGTATCCAGATCTCGGCTTTCACAGTTGAGCTTACGCAACAGCTTAACCAGATAAATTACCTTAAAAGAGCGTTTGTTTTAGGCATAG
>CAZLVG010000034.1:0-9395 GCA_964562905.1 uncultured Candidatus Saccharibacteria bacterium
AGCGCGTCCGAACTGTGCTTAAGCGAATTCACCGTGGCAACCGCGAAGGTTGAGCGGGAGTTGTCGATTATTAGCGCCGGCTCTGCCATCGTTCATGGCTGGGATCCCACTGTTTATTGTGGGCTGTTGCTTTTTTCACGTCCTCCCACTGTTTGTCCCTGATGGTGCTCTCGTCGCGCGCGGCGAAAAAGTTGCCTATGGCTAGACCGACCACAAAACCAGGTCCAAAACCGATAGTAAAATAAAATAAAACAAAGGCGGCCAACCGCGCGGCTTCCTCGGGACTCATAACCTGCTTTTACCTGATACGGCCAGCACATAGGCCAGAATGAGACCTGTCATGAGGCCGACCACAAAGAACACAGTCCACAGGATAAGGTGCGAGTATATGTCTGGCATACGGGTTGGATGGCGGGTAATTGACGCTGCTTTAATTATAGTGTAGAGCTAGATTATGCCAAAAGCGAGATTGCTGCGGGCGGGGGACAGAAGCATCGGCCCGGGCCAGCCGGTGTTTGTTATCGCCGAAGCGGGCATCAACCATAACGGCAGCTTAAAAGTAGCTCGGCGGCTGGTAAAGGCGGCAGCCGAGGCGGGAGCGGACGCCGTCAAGTTTCAAAGACGCAACATGGCGCACGTGTATGAAAAAAGCATTCTGGCCCATCCCAATCAAGGAGAACAAAAATACCAGTATCTTATTCCCCTGCTTCAAGAATTCCAGCTGTCGGACGGGGAGTACAAACAGCTGGAAAAATACGCCGCGGGACAGGGTGTCATGTTCCTGGTTAGCCCGTGGGATAAGGTCAGCGCGCGGGATATTGAACAGCAGCTAAACATTCCTCTATACAAAATCGGCTCGCCGGACCTGACCAATGACGAGCTGCTGGAATACGTGGCCGGTTTCAATAAGCCGATGATCGTGTCGACGGGCATGAGCGAGGAGCGGGAAATAGAGCATGCCGTCGGACTGTTGCGCCGCCTTAACGCATCACTTGCTCTGCTGCACTGCAGTAATGTCTATCCAGCTCCTTTTGACGAGATAAACCTAAAATATATGGGCAAGCTGAAAAAGTACGGCGCTCCCGTAGGTTACTCCGGCCACGAGCGGGGTATAGCCGTGTCCATAGCGGCGGCGGCCCGCGGGGCGTGTATAATAGAGCGGCATATAACGATGGATAAGAAGCTGGAAGGGCCGGACCACCGGGCCAGTTTGGAGCCGGATGAGTTCCGGGCCATGGTGGATGGCATTAGGCAGGCGGGCCTGGCTTTCGGCGACGGGATAAAACGGATTTCCAGAGCGGAGGTAATGAACAGGGAAATTCTGGGCAAAAGCGTGGTGGCGGCCACTTTTATTCCGGACGGCGCGGTCATACGGCGGGATATGCTGGCGGTAAGAAGTCCGGCTAAGGGCCTGTCCCCCCAGCGAATAAGCGAGTTGGAAGGGGTAACGGTCCAGCGTGATATATTTACCGGAGAGCCTTTGACGGAGGATGACTTAGAGGCGGAAAGCGTAGTCAAGGAGTTCGACGGCGGTACTATACCCTGGCGGTGGGGCCCTGTCGTACGCTGGCATGACTTCAGGCAGTATCTTAAATACGAGCCTAAAGTGTTTGAGTTCCACTTGAGTGACAAAGACCTGGATGAAGAAATTCCCCGCGGCAGCTTTACGCAGGAAGTTATAGTCCACGCTCCCGAGTATATGCACCGCACGTATCTTAATCCGGCGGCGGAGGACAAAGAGGAAAGGGAAGTCGCCCTTGAAACTTTGCGGCGGACAGCAAGAGTAGCGCGCCGCCTGGGCGAGTCGTTCGCCGGCACGCCCAAGGTGGTGGTGCACCCTGGGGGCATCACGCTACGTCCGGCAGCCGAACCCGGGAAGCTTCTGGACATTTTTGCGGATACTTTGCAACGTCTTGACGCTGAAGGAGTGGAGATTCTGCCGGAAAATTTGCCCCCGCGGCCGTGGGTGTTCGGCGGGGAGTGGACGGGCAATATTTTCCTGCGCGGGGAAGAGATCAAAAAGTTTCTGCAGGATGCGGGCAGCCGCATGTGCTTTGACGTCTCCCACGCCGCTTTGGCGTGTAATGTAAGCGGCCTTAACTTGGAAGAGATGACGCAAACGCTAGGGCCTTTCATAAGCCACTTGCACTTGTCTGACGCGGCCGGTATTGGCGACGAAGGATTACAGATAGGTGAAGGAAAGGTTGACTGGGCGGCCGTGATGCCGGCCTTAGCCGGCTTTAAGGGGACCGTAGTGCCGGAGATCTGGCAGGGGCATCTGCACGGAGGAAGAGGATTTTTGCAGGCCTTGGAGCACCTTAAGCAGTATATGAAATGAGACGTGATGAGAGCGTTAATTTTAAAATTTCTAATTTTCAAATTATCTTTTAACTATGTATGAACTGGAAAAATTTTACCCCCAAGGCTTTAACCCGCGGCAATATTGGGACGATAAGTACGCGCGGGAGCACATAGCCGGCAAGAACATCGGCGAGTTTCAAAAACAGGGTTTCTGGCCGCTGCTGAAAAAGCATTTGGATTTGAATAAGGACGGCAAGTACCTGGACGCGGGGTGCGGCATAGGCGGTTGGATCCTGTTTTTAAAAGAACAGGAATACGACGTGGAGGGCATTGACATAGCGGCCCGCACCGTGAGAGCGCTGACGGAATATGATGGCGACCTTAAAGTCAAAGTGGCCAGTATAACGGCCATCCCCTACCCTGACGCCAGCTTGGACGGAGTGCTGGCTATCGGCACCCTGGAATACGTGGAAGGCAAGGTGCCGCGGGCCTTGGAGGAAATAAATCGGGTACTGAAAAGCGGCGGTCTTTTCTTCGCGGAAGTGCCGGCGGCCAACTGGCTTAGACGGCTGGTATATATCCCTCTCAAAAAGATTGAGAAAATCATCAGGACGAGAAGAGGGGAAAAGGCCACCTTCTCCAACTACTTATTTAGCAAGGAAGAATTAAAAGAAATGCTGGCGGACCGCGGGTTTGAGGTTAAGGAGCTGCTTCCTCACGAGCTGCCGGACAAGGACAGCCATTACGGTTTGTACACTGACTTTCCTTTCTTAAGAGGAAAAAAGCCCTACCGGCTGAACGCGCCGGGACGCGCGGTTAAAGCGGTGGCTAACGCCGTTTCACCCTGGGTGGCTTCTACCGGCCTGGTGGTGGTGGCCAGGAAAGAGACTGATGCATAAGCTGCTGCTGGCGGTGGCGGTGCTGGGCATGGCCATCTCCGGCCATTT
Source organism: uncultured Candidatus Saccharibacteria bacterium (assembly GCA_964562905.1). GTDB lineage: Bacteria > Patescibacteriota > Andersenbacteria > UBA10190 > UBA10190 > CAYSWF01. The sequence continues at coordinate 3,249 of CAZLVG010000034.1, forward strand.
GTTGATTGAATACCAGTCGGCCGGCCCCATGGTGTGCTTAGCAGGACAGGGATGCGATACGGTGCGGGCCAGCCGTTTCTCCTCTTTCTTCGGCCTGCCCACTCCCTCATACGGCCTGGCTTATTATCTGGTCCTGGGCGTAATGGCGGCGGTGTGGACGCCGGCGCAGGCGCGGCTGCTTACCTGGTCGCTGTCGCTGCTGACCGGTATGGGGCTGACGGCTTCGGCTTACCTAACTTACCTGGAAGCCTTTGTCATAGCAGCGTGGTGCAGCTGGTGCGTAATTTCAGCCGTACTGACCGCCGTTGCGTTCTGGGCCGTGTGGTTTAACATGTACGGCAAGGAATACCTATGGAAATTACTCCTGAAGCGAAAATCACCATAAGCTTACTGGCGGCCGCGGCGGTCATTATCGTGGGCGGGGCCTGGTGGGCCGGGCGGGGCGGCAGTGAAGGCGCCACGGTTCCCGCCAGCCAAGCTAACCGCTTGGTGCGAGATGATTCGGCGGTGTTAGGCGCGCGGGACGCGGCCGTGACGGTGGTGGAGTTCGGTGATTTTCAGTGTCCGGCCTGCGGCGCCTTATATCCTGTGATGAAGGAAGTAAAAGAATTGTACCGAGACAAGCCAGTCCGTTTTGTTTTTAGACACTTCCCTTTATCCCAGCACGAGCACGCGCGCCTGGCGGCGGAGGCTTCGCTGGCCGCGGGGGCGCAGGATAAGTTCTGGGAATATTACGACTTGCTGTTTACTAACCAAAAGGCCCTGGCGCGGCCAGACTTAGAGTCGTACGCCGTCCGGCTGGGCCTGAACATGGACCAGTTCAAGTCGGCGCTCGACGAGCGCAGGTACGGGGAAGAAGTACAGCGGGACGTCAGCGACGCGCGGGCGCTGGGAGTGCGGGCCACGCCGACCGTTTTTATTAACGGTGTCCAGTACCGGGGCGGCTTTTCGGTAGAAGAGCTTAAGCGGGCCATTGAAGAGGAACTGGAGCCATGAACCGGCCGGCGGTCCGATGATCACCAACAGGTCCAGCCGCCGTCGACGATGAGGTTGGCGCCGGTCATGTAGGAGGAGGCGTCGGAGGCTAAAAAGACCAGCGGCGGACCGACTTCTGACGGCTGGGCCATGCGTCCTAAAGGTGTGCGCTCGCCGTATTTTTCTTGAAATTCCACGTCATGATTTTTATAAACTCCGCCGAAGGTTAGAGTGTTAGAACGTATATTACGGCTGCCGTAAGTAGAGGCCAGGTATTTGGTCAACATGTTCACTCCGCCCTTGGTAATGGCGTAGTCAACCGGCTTCTGGGCGCCGGCTGGGTAGAGGCGCTGGTCGGGACCCGCCAGGCCGTAAATAGAAGAGATGTTAATGATGTGCCCGCCGCCCTGTTTCAGCATTTGTTTTACCGCTTGCTGCGCCACCAGGGCGTAGCCTTTAAGATTTACGTCCAAGCTTTGTTGCAGCAACTCTTCAGGGTAATTCTCAAATAGCCGATCGTTCTTGTCGGCTGACCGGTCAAACTTAGGATCAATGGCGGCGTTGTTGACAATGACGTCGAGTTTCCCGTGTTTTTTGACCGCTTCGGTAAAAGCGGCGGCTACGGATTTGCCGTCTGATACATCCGCGTTTATATCAGCTCCTTCTCTAATATCGGCGGAGATGACGGAGCCGCCGGCCTGTTGCAGAGCGGAGATGAAATATTCAGCCAAAAAACCGCGGCCGCCGGTTATCAGGATAACTTTGCCTCGCAGAGAGAACATGTTGTCTACACCTTCGGCCATCGGGCGGGGTCCACTTGTGACGGGTCATCTATAGCAAGGTCTTCCAGTCTTGACAAGACGTCCGCCGGCAAGGGGCCGCTCTGAACGGCCCTAACCGCGGTGCGCAGGTGCGAGGGGGTGACGGTGCCAATCAGCGCGGTGGAAACGGCGGGGTGAAAAGCGGCGAAGCGTATGGCCAGCGAAGGCAGGTCGGTCCCCGTGTCTTTAGCCAGGGAGGCGGCACGGGCGCTGTTTTCTTTTAACCGGTCCAGCTCGGGCGGCAGTTTCCAGGCGGCGGGCGTTAAGGCCCCTTTAAGAAGAACAGAGCGGCAGATGACGCCGACTTTTTTTTTCTTGGCGGTGGGCAGGACATTTTTGCCCAGGCGCTGGTCCAGAATGCTGTAGGCGGCTTGTATTGTCTCCGCGTTTTTCGCCATGGCTTCAAGAGGAATCTCCTCTCCCCGGCAGGCCACGCCGACGTGGCTTATAATCTCTTCCGCCCGCAGTTTACGCGTTATCTCCAGTAACTCGTCCAGGTTGTCGTAGTCGGGCAGCTCCAGGTGCAATTGCAGAAGCGGCAAGGTCTCCAGCTTAAGGTTTTGGCGGCTCAAATCCACTTCTTCGCGGAGGCGTCGCTCCAGCTCCGGACCCGTCAGCTCCGGCTCTTCTTTGAGAAACTGCCCGCACTTGGTGCCCACCAGCACCCCCTCTGTTTTGCTTATTCCGAATTTACCTAAGCGCTCTTCGGCCACACCGTAACCGCGCGCGGTGTCAAAGTAAGTGACGCCCAGCTCCAGGGCTGTTTTCAGGATACGCTCCGCTTCCTTGTCCGAAGGCAGGTCGTGTACGCCGATGCCGTAAGGCAGCCCGATTTCCACGGTGCCAAGACCGATAAGAGAAACTTCCAGGCCGGTGCCGTACAACTGTTTGCTCATTGACATTTGCTTGTGTTTCCGCTAAGACAAAGTTAACTCTTTATCGGTGTTTAAAGCAGGCCTCTGCTGCCGTAAGGGTATCACGATGTGTTCTTTATACAAAAAGGATAACAGTGTGAAGCTAACCGGATACATTTACATTCTGCTGTACGCGCTATTGTTCGCTTCCTGGTGCGTGGTCCAGGAGACGCTATTCAAAGCCGGGGCGTCCAAGAATGCGGTAATGTTCTGGTCCGGATCTGGCGGTTTGCTGCTGATAGCAATTTCACTGATCCAGCGAGGTACGTTGCCCCCGAGAAGTTCCTGGAAGTGGTTTTTGATAGTGGTAAGCACCAATGTGCTTATCGCTGAATGTCTGATAAGCGCGACGGAAAAATATGGAGCCGCGCTGGGAGCTTGCTCGATGGGACTGGCGCCGGTAGTGGCGGTATTCGTCGGTTGGAGATTGCTAAAAGAAAAACCGGGCCGCAGCGGGTTGGTCGGAGTAATAGTTATTCTGGCCGGGATTTACCTGTTGCACTGGGACCCGCGTAAGACATACGGTTTTTTGTCGGCATGGGAAAATCTGTCCGGAATGTGGCTGGTGTATGCCGTCGGCATAGCTCTGGGCGCCGGTGTGGCTATTGTGGCCATGAAGCCTTGCGTTCAGATGACCAATCCGCTGATGGCGTCCGGCGTTATACTGGGCAGTTCATTTTGTGCCTGGGCGTTATTTCGCCATATTGTTGAAGAAGGACTGGTTATAGGCAGCTTGTCTCCGGTTGGGGGCAGATACTTGCTATTCGGGCTTTTGATCGCCTTTTTTACTGTCGGCAATTGGGCGCAGGCAGCCGCTTACCGCTACCTCATGGCCGCTTACGTGGGAGCCCTGAAACGCTTGTTTGTGCCGCTGGCGGTGGTGCTGTCCTGGCTGGTATTCGGCAGGCAACCCAATACAGATTATCTGCTGACCGGCAGTCTTTTGATCTTTACAGGCGCGTTCCTGATAGGAATTGAAAAAAGGCCCGGGACGGAGTGAACTTTCTTTATAGAAGCTTATCCGTTACCGGGCCTGTTTTATTGGAACAGGTTTTTTCTGATCTTGACCACCACTTTCGTTAATTGATAACTCTCCGATTCTGTGCTGATACGGGGAGTGTGTATCTCTCCGGGGAAGAAGACGGCGATGGAGCCGGGGGTCAGGCGCAAAGTGGTTCCTCTGTCTTGCGGCAGGGAGTAGAGGATAACGTCATTTTCCTCATCGTAGGGAGTGCCCCCTTTGACGAGGGGAATGGGATGAGACCATTCTATATTCTCGCTCGGACCGTTGACGCACAGGTGCAAGTCGGTGTATTGCCGATGTGATTCGGGACGGCATTCTTGCCGGGGCACGGCGGTGACAGTCTGAACGGAGGCAAAGATGTCGCGCCCCTGGATTTCGTGTTCCCCCTCCGGACTGGCAATCATAGGGTCCTGGCCCACTTGCCGGCTGCACCAGTCCAATATTTCCTCCCAGGGCGAACCTTTAAGCAGGTGGCGATAGGACTCGGTAATTGTAAGGTTTCCAAAGAGCATGGCTTTATCCTTTCTTTTCGGGTAATGACGTGGGGCAGTAACACCACGCTTGCTTAACAGTAGCCCACGCTTGCCTTTTTTGTCCAGGAGTGGTTAGCTGGTGTCGTGGAAGAGCAAGCCGGAAATCCGAAGCGTGCACTGGTGGAGACGGCCGCTATTATTCCCGCCCGCGGCGGGAAGCAAAGTATTCCGTACAAGAATTTACAGGAGCTGGGCGGGAAAACTTTGCTGGCCTGGGCGGTGGAAGTGGCTCTGGCGGCGGATAAGGTTGACGTGGTAATTGTGTCAACGGAAGATAAGCGCACTGCTGAAGAGGCCGAAAAACTGGGCGCGCTGGTTGCCCCGCGGCCGGCGGAATATTCGCGGCCGGACAGCGGGGACGCAGGTTTTTATCACCACGCCGTTCAGTGGATGGAGGAAGAGCACGGCTGGAAGCCGGAGCTGCTGGTTAACTTGCGCCCGACCAGTCCCTTAAGATTTTCCGATGACATTAACCGGATGGTGGAGTATATGCTGGACCACCCGGAGGCGGACGGCGTAAAAAGTCTCATTCCGGCGCCGCTGTTGCCGTATAAGATGTGGCAGTTTGATGATGAAAGATCGCGGCCCGTCGGCGAGGCGGGGCCGCTGAAGCCGGTTTTTGACAGCGACTACCGCCGCGCGCGCGGCCCGGACCAGCCGCGGCAGAAAGTACAGGAGATGTTCCCGGTATATTTTCAGGATGGGCAGATAGACGTTACCCGGCGCCGGTTTATTCTACGGCCGGAGTGCTTGAAGTACGATAATGTGTGGGGCGAGAATTTGCACGGGTACGTGCTGGACCCGCGCACCAGCACTGACCTGGACGAGCCGGAAGATTTCCGCCGCGCGGCCAAGCTTTACCAGCAATTACAGCAGGAAAGAAAAGCGGAATAGAAACACAAAACAGCTATTTGTTTTCAGTGCGGATAAACACGCACTCAACTTTCGCAGTTGAGCTCACGCAACAGCTTAACCAGATAAATTACCTTAAAAGAGCGTTTGTTTTAGGCATAGCTAATTTCCTTCTGAAAGGCGTAAGTTGTCACGTAAGAGACAGGGAGGATAGGAAGAAATACTACTATATTACGTAATATAGTAGTAATAACTGTCGCTTGCTGTTATAATAAGTGACGTATACCTGTGGCGCGATTTAACTACAGAGAGCTTAGCTCCAAAAAACAGCGTGAGTTTCTTGACCGGCTGGCAGAGATTGTGGCTACTATAAGAAAGAAAGACGAAGCACGCTATTTTCTGGAGCGTCTGCTTACTGAAAGCGAAATTGTCATGCTTATCCGGCGTCTGCAGGTCGCCGAAATGCTGGTTAGCGGCTTAACGTACGATCAGATCCAGAGGAAGCTCAATGCGGGAATGTCCACTATCCGCTCCATTGACGGCTGGCTGACAGACGCCGCTTATGAGTATCAGCAAATCAGGGCCTATCAGCGAGAGGCTATTAAGAAAGTGCGGGAAGGCAGGCGCAGCGCCAAGCGCCAGCACTCATCCAGCACTATGCCGCGTGAATTGCGGCATACTATCCGTTTTGACTCACGGTTTATATTATTTCGCTTGTTACTGGATGACTTTTAACCAGTTAGTGTTAAACAATCGGCCGCAGCCGCCATAAGTCGCTCTAAAGCTATGAGCCGCTCTATAAAGAGCTGACACAGTCACTCTTTATTACTTCTATATTACGTAATATGGAGGATAACAGTGGCGGTAGAAAAAATAAACTAGTGTCTAAGCGGGTAGTGTTAAGGCGCGGCGGTTAAAAACACTCCCATATTACGTAATATGGAAGTAAACTACGCCAGCCGGATTTGGCGCAAAGGGAGCATAACAGGCAATGACTGATTTAAATAAAAAAAGAAATTAAGAGTTTA
>CAZLVG010000035.1:0-9254 GCA_964562905.1 uncultured Candidatus Saccharibacteria bacterium
AAGACGTAAGCGGGTTAAAAGGAGATGTAAGCGGGTTAAAGGAAGACGTAAGCGGGTTAAAAGGAGATGTAAGCGGGTTAAAGAAAGACGTAAGCGGGTTAAAAGGAGATGTAAGCGGGTTAAAGGAAGACGTAAGCGGGTTAAAAGGAGATGTAAGCGGGTTAAAGGAAGACGTAAGCAGCCTCAAGGAGAGCCAGGAAGCTATTCTCAAAGTAGTGCAATCAATAGACGTACAACTGCGCGAACATAAGACCCACCCCGCCAGAATCAGCCGCCTGGAGCGGTCGGTGTCGCGCTGATTTTCATCCCCGGCTGCAACCGCGACGCCCGCGCGCCACTGTTTTTGTTGCCAGAGCCACCCACCACATGAAGTATTGAATTTTTGAGGCTAGATGCTGTATTAAGCCCATTCAAACATCGGGTGTTTGAATTTGTGTTTTAATTTTTGGATTTAGCACGTTTTTTTGGAGGTGTTCACTTATCCACACCCGCCTCGCGCCTGGCTTTTTTGACCATTAGGCATTGGCTATTGGTCATCGGAATGGGGAAAGGACTGGAGGAGAAGGAGAAAAAGTAGGCTCCACACACTGCACAATCGCCGCACAACCCACTTCACAACCAGCACTGTAGTGAGTGGTATCGCCCGGGGGGTAACTCGCAGTATAAACAACAACAGGTTGTACTACAGTGACGGGCGCTGATCCGAGAGAACAAAGAGGAGGAAATAATTTACCTGCCAACCCCAGCCCCAGCCCAGGATATTCATTATCAATTATCGCCTCCCGCAGAGAATCCTTACACTCATCAGCAAGAGACTCACCAACTGTTTCCCCACTGACAGTATCTTCTACGTCGTCAGAACACCTGCCCCACCCAAACCTACTTTCATCTACACCCACAAAAGGACTAGGACAAGCCAAGCCCGCGACAAAGATGTTTCGCTTACCAGGACAACCTCTTTCAGTCGTGTAGACACACTCATTGTGGTAACCGCGCCTGTAGTCGCCGTAATCGGAATCATTCACAGAATCACCCGCAAAAAAACATGCCCCCTCGCCAAGGGAGACAAACCCGGAACACCCGTTCTCAACAGCCCGCCCGGCTTCAGCGTCACCACCGCCAGCACCGCTATCAGCACGATACCCACGCCCAGCAGGAACAAAGCCAAGGGTTGTCCGTCAGCGACGACGGTCGTTTTCCGTTTGTCATAAGCTACCCCTCCTCTCAATGAATCTAATTTATGCCTTCCAGTATAGCACCCCCCCCCGCATCAGTTATCCACGCCCGTTCCTCGCCTGACCATTCACACCTACGAGGTGTGCATGGGCACACCCCGTTATTCACCCACAAACGACAAAACCGCTTTACAGTAGCGCGGGTACAGCTCAAGAATTTTCTTCCTGCTGTCATCAATTCGCTTCGCGTCCACTCTGTCATATTCATGCACCAGCACATTGCGCACTGCCCCGCTGCCGGCTATATCGGCCGCCAGCGCCGACTCTAACACCCCCAGCTTACCCATCAGCTCAAAAGTTTCCCGGTAGCTGGCCGGGGACTGCAGCAGCTGCGGATCAGTCTCAGCAATTATGTGATGGTTAATATCAATCGCCCGTTGAATAATCTGCTGCATGATGTTGTTAAAAGCGTGGTGCTGTATGGGATCGACAAAAATCTCCGCTATTGACTTCCGTTCAAAGTCAGCCAACAGCACCAAGTCATCCGTTATAGCCTGCACCTTCTGCCGGATGTATTCCTCGTCTGTCATAAAGCCGCCAGCCGCTTGCGCCGGAACGATTCCCTGATTCGGTCCAGATCATACCTGGCGTCGTGCCTCAAGGCAAAAGCGTAAGCCTGAAAACGGGCAAAGGCCGTGTGATCCCCTGCCAGGAACCACGCCGTTCTCATCGCCGAAAACAGAAAATAAGGATTTTCCGAATGCAGCGAGCGCAAATCAACTTCCCGTCCGCACGCCTTCCCTAACGCCTCCGCCAGCTCCTGCTCCCGCGGCGCGGACAGCGCCCCCCGGCCGGACGCCACCCGATAACCCACGTCAACATCACTCCCCGCGTGCGCGCCGCCGCGCGCTTGCGATCCGAACAAAATCAAAAACGCCAGGCCATACTTTCGGGCTATTCTTTCCATCTTCTTTCGTTGCTCGTTATTAAACACCATATAAATACCAGTCTAACCCAGCCCCTCGCGTAAATCCACCGCCCGCCGCCGCCAGCATCACCCCCATGTACACCTACGAGGTGTACATGGGGGATTTCGCCGCTTCTATTATCGCCTTGTAAACCCACGCGCTTGGACGGACTTGGCGCTCCATCGTCTTATAATCAACTTCCACCAAGCCAAAGCGCGGGGCGAAGCCCAAATCCCACTCAAAGTTGTCCAGCAGCGACCAGTGAAGGTACCCTCTTACGTCCGCTCCCTCCGCTTGCGCGCGCTCCACCGCCCGCAGGTGGCCCCGGATAAAATCGGGGCGGCGGCTGTCGTCGGCGTCGGCCAGGCCGTTTTCGGTAACATACAACGGGAGCCCGTAATCCTTGGCTTCTAACAAGACTTGCTTAAGTCCCGATGGATAAATGGGCCAGTTTAGATCAGACCGCGGGCCGTTCCACTTTTTATCCAACGGGGCAAAATAATAATTTACGCCGATAAAGTCGCTGTCGCCGGCCGTAAGGTTCAGAAAGTAGCGGTTGAAGCAGTAATCTTTCAGTCCGCCGGAACGGTAAGCGATAAGGTTTTTGGCCACGCCTACCCGCGCGTCCGGATACTTGTCATGAATAATCCGGTAAGCTCTTCCGTGGGCAGCCGCCATATTTCTAACCACCCGCCACACCGCCCACGGGTTTTTCTTCCGCGGCGGCCAGCGCCGGTGCCAGTAAGCCTGGGTAGCATAGACGAGCGGCTCGTTTACGGTAATCCAAAAATCCACCAGCTCTCCTAAGCGGTCGCATACCACTTGCGTATAACGGATAAACAGGTCCGCTGTTTTACGCCGCGTCCAGCCTCCACGCTTCGCCAGCCACAGAGGGTTGGTAAAGTGGTGCAGCGTAACCAAGGATTTAAGGCCCAGGCCGCGCAGCTCCTTCAACACCTCGCGGTAATGGGCCAGCGCGTCCTCGTCCCACCGGCCTTCTTCCGGCTGAATCCGGCTCCACTCCAGTGACAGGCGGTGGGCGTTGTGTCCCAGCTGCCCGGCCAGTTTGAAATCTTCCCGAAAACGACGGTAATGATCGACCGCCCGGCCGGAGACGACTATCTCGGGATTTTCCTGTTCAAACTGCCACCAGTCGTTAAGCGTATTGTTGCCTTCCGCCTGGTGGGCGCTTAAAGCCGCGCCCCACAAAAAAGAAGGTTCCATAACCGGAAGTGTAACACATGACTTACGCGCCGGCCCTACCCTGGGGACTGGAAGTAGACAGGCAAATTTTCAATTTTAAATTTTTAAATAATACCAGCCACACCTGATTAATTCCGCGTCATTCCCGCAAAAGCGGGAATCCAGGCTAATTTCGCTGGATGCCGGATCAAGTCCGGCATGACACCGTGGATGTAAATAGATGCGGTTGGTATAATGTTCTAATGTCGTCATTGCGAGGCCGCCGGTATGGCGGGCGAAGCAATCTCTGATCCTTACACTCCTTACACCTCGTCCTTACACCTCGTAGGTGTTATGATAGGTGTTATGATTGCCCCCCTTGGAGACCGAGGACCGGACCCCACAAGCCGCCGGCCGCCTCCTTTATAGTTTCTCTCCTTAGCGAAGCTAGAGGAGAGTGAGAGATTAAAACTCAAATTTCAAACTACGAGTTACGGATTACCAGTTACTGATTACTGGTTACTGGTTACGAGTTACTAATTACTGATTACTAATCATCCGCCCGCGCGCTGCACCGTCCGCCGCTGACGCAGGCGCTCCAGGGCCACATTCTGCAGTTGGCGTACCCGTTCCCGGCTCACCCCAAACTCCTGGCCAATCTCTTCCAGCGTGCAAGGATGACCCCCTTTGAGACCGAAACGCATTTCCAACACCTTCCTTTCCCGCGAGGGCAGCGTCTTGACCGCTTGGCGGATATCACCGCGCGCCAGCTCCCGCTGTGTTTCCTGTCCGGGGGTGAGCACCTCAGTATCTTCCAGTAAATCTCCCAACTGCGTCTTGTCGTCTCCCTCCTTGCTACGCACCGGCATCTCCAAAGACATGATATCCACGCTGGCCTCCTCCAGGCGGTTCAAGACGTCCATCGATATTCCCATTTCCCGAGCCAACTCTTCCGACATGGGCCAGCGGCCCAGCTCCTGATACAACCGCTGGCGCGCGCGCTTCACCGCCAGTACCTGGTCCACCACGTTTTCCGGCAGGCGCACCAAGCGCCGCGACTTCAACGCCCGCAGAATGGCCTGGCGGATCCAGTACACCCCGTAAGTTGAAAAACGGGTCCTGAACTCCGGTTTGAACCTGTCCACCGCCCTCATCAAGCCGATGTTTCCCTCCTGGATAAGGTCCAACAGCTCATCCGGGTCGCTACCCTTGGCGTACTGCTTGGCTATGTTGACTACCAGTCTCAAGTTAGCTTTCATCATCCGCTGGCGTGCCTCCCTGTCCCCCTCTTCCTGAATGCGACGCGCCAGCTCCGCTTCTTCTTTCGCGGTAAGCAGCGGCGTATTACCAATATCACCCAAATACTGGCGTAGTGTGGAACGCTCCTTCATAAACTAAAGGCATTAAAAAGTGATTACTTATTAAACCAAAAGGCCAGCATTGTAGCATTACAACTCCAACCCTCTTTGCTTCCCCTGTAAAGATAGCATGGTAAGGCTGTTCACTCAAGATCAACTGCCACGAACCGGCTGTTTGTTTAGGCCATAAATACGCTCTTCCCGACCGGCAATAGTCATAACTGCGAGTTACGGACTGCGGATCACGGATTATGGATTATGAACCCTCCCTACGCTCTTTCCGCGTAACGGCCCGACCTGGTATCAATATATACCTTGTCCCCTTCTCTGATAAAAAGCGGGGCTTTTATGGTTACGCCTCCTTCAACGACCACTTCTTTCATAACATTAGTCGAGGTATTCCCCTTCACTCCCGGCGGCGACGTGATCACCTTCCGTTTAATTTTTACCGGCAACTGGGCCGCAACCACCGCCCCGTTAAACAGCAGCGCGGTAACCTCCTGGCCTTCCAGCAAAAATTTATCGGCTTCCCCCACCGCGCGGGCCGCCAGTTCCACCTGCTCAAAGGTTTCCTGGTTCATAAATACGCACTTGCCTTCACTTCTGTACAAAAACTGGTACGGTCGGCGCTCCACTTGGGCCGGCTTTATTCGGTCCGACTGCATAAAGGTGTGTTCTTTGGTGCGGCCGTCAGCTACTAAATGTTTTAGCACGGTTCTGACCACTGGCCGGCGCTGCTGTTTTTTAAGAAAATCAGCGGAAGTTACCAGGTAAGGCTCCCCGTCCAGCTCCACAACCATGCCTTTACGGATATTGTTAAGACTCAACATAATCAATAAGCACGCCTGGCTCCCGGCGCAAACAAGCTTAAGTCCTGCCTCTTTACGCTGGCCACCGGATAATCTACGTATCGCTCCGGCAGCTTTTTTTGACTGCTCAAAACCTGCTCTTTTGAGGATTCCTCCGCTTCGCTGCCCATCTCTTCTCCATCCACAGCTACTCCTTGTCCCGAGCCGCTACTACTGCTCCCGGAACGCAATACCGGCAAGGCACTAATGTCAATCTGCGTGTACGTATCAGCCGCGGCCAATGCCATAACACTTGCCATTATTACCAAGACGGCCATCAGATAAGTAATTAGACTGCTGTTCGCCATAGTGACATAACTATTATCATAAAAATGTAAAAATGTCAAAAAAAAACGGTGCGGTAACTCCTCTGCTCACCTGAAAAGCGTGTAGCGGGCGGGCGCTACCGCCGCGCCAGCGGCTGGCCTCTTAAAAGAGTTAACTGAAGCCCGCGGCGGAGTGGATCTTCCGGACCTGCTTCCCGCGAGGCTGGCTAAGGCAAGCCGGCTGCCGCCGCCTTCCTGGCCCGGAAAAAAATTGCATTAATAAAGCCCTTTAGTTATCCTTCACAGTGTAACCAAAGTTAAGGAGGTGATTTGTATGATGGAAGAGACAACAGAAGAGCCAACGATGCCGGAAACCGAAGGCACGCCGGAAACGCCAGCCGAGCCGGAAACTCCTGCTCCGGAGGAGCCGGGAATTCCCACCGAACCGGAAACTCCTGCTCCGGAAGAACCAGAGACACCGGGTCTTTAAGGCGTCAAAGGCAGTAGCGAGCAATTTAACCAACACTAACTTTTAGCACACCTTGGCAGATGTTTCAGACGCGGAAGGTGTGCTTTTTTATCTCCTCCCGCCAAACATTACAGCACTAGGGTGTGCCCATGCTGCTTCAACCAGCGGCGGTGGACGACAAAGTCACCGTCAACCTGCGCCACTAACCGCCAAAACGACGGCCCGTGGCCCGGTTCCCGCAGGTGAGCCACTTCATGAGCCACCACATAATCCGCCACCTTATGAGGGGCCAGGGCCAAGCGCCAGCCCAAGGAAATTCGCCGGTTTTTCTCTATACAACTTCCCCACTGCGAGCGGGCGTCGGAAACCACGACTTTCAAGACGTGCACACCCAGCCGTATGCCGAAATCCTGCGCTTGGCGCTCGAAGTAACTCTTGGCCTTTTCTTGGTACCACCGCCTAAGGGCCGGCCTTACTTCCTCCCGGCCTGGTACTTTAAGGCTTAGCACCCCGTCCGGCCGCTCGCGCAGTCGCGTCCGCTTTCTTTTTTCTTCACATTTCACTTCCAGCTCGTACCATCGCCCGAACACAGGCAGTTTATCCCCTGTTATCAGGCGCCGGCGCGGAACACTGGCCCTTTGCCAAGTTTTCTTGCGCAACGTCCGTTCCAGCCAGTCCGCCTGCTGCGTCACAAACTTACGCCCTTCATCAAAAGAAACATGCCAAGGCACCACCAGTTCCACCGCGCCGGACAAATCGACGTGCAGCAGCAAGTGCTTAGCCCGGCGGCTGCGCCGCACCGTGTAAGCCGGCAAGTTAAAATCAGCCATAAATAATTGCATCCATACACTTGAGGTAATTATTATATCCCACTACAGTTAATATGTGTTTTGGTTTCATAAAAAAGAAGAGGATTCCAAAGAAGAGGATTCCGGGGAAGTAGAAGAAGTGGCCTGGGACGCGGCGGCCACTCAAGCCCTGGAACAGTCCTTGAAGCAGGCTCCCGCGCCGGGCCTGCTTAAGAAGCAGATAAAAAAACGCTTGCAGAAATCGGCGGAAGATGTGGCCCGCTCCCGAGGCCACTCCTCGGTTACGGCGGAAGATCTTATGGAGAGCATGCTGAAAAACATGCCGGAGAATGTGCGCAAAAAAGTGGAAGACGCCGTGAAAAAGGGACCGGAAGGTCTGAAAGAGCTGGAAAATGACTTGAACTTGTGAGTTCAGGCACTTTCCTCTTCACCTCCGAGTCCGTTACGGAAGGCCATCCCGACAAGATTTGCGATCAAATCTCTGACGCTGTCCTGGACGCCTGCCTTAAGCAAGGATCCTCAATCTCACGTAGCCGTTGAGACTGGAGTAAAAGATAACGAAGTTTTTTTATTCGGCGAACTAACTACCAAAGCCGACATAAACCCGGAAGAAGTCGCCCGGCAGGTTATAGCTGACCTCGGTTATACCGACGAGGCTATCGGCTTTTCCGCGGACAGCGCCAACGTCCATCTGTACTTGTCGCAACAGTCACCCGATATCGCCCGCGGAGTTGACCGGAAGGGGGGAGAGCTGGGAGCCGGCGACCAGGGGATGATGTTCGGCTACGCCGACCGCCAGAGTCCGGAACTGATGCCTCTGCCCATAAGCCTGGCTTATGGGCTTACCCGCCGGCTGGCCAAAGTAAGAAAAAGCGGCTGGCTGCCCTGGCTGCGGCCCGACGGTAAGTCGCAGGTTACCGTGCTATACGAGAACAACCATCCCCAAGCCGTAACCACCATCGTGTTGTCGGCCCAGCACGCGCCGTCAATCAGCCACCGGGAAATTAAACCTTCTTTACTTGAGCAAGTTGTAAGCCAAGTCGTACCCCCTGAACTGCGCTCGCCCGACATGCAAGTCCATATCAATCCCACCGGCCGTTTTGTAACCGGCGGCCCGGCGGGTGATTCGGGAGCCACCGGCCGCAAGATAATCGTGGACACCTACGGCGGCTGGTCCCGCCACGGCGGGGGCGCTTTTTGCGTTGCCGGAGATAGTATCATCAACACAGAGCACGGGCTGGGAAAAATTAAAGGACTGTCCTTCGTGAAAAAAGGAGACCTGATAAAGACTGACATTTCACCAACTCCTAATTGGACAATGGATTCGTAACGGAGAGATGGAAACCATCACCGCAGTTACCCGTGATGGTTATCAGATCGAAGGCACTCCAACGCAACGTATTCGGGTCATTAACGCAAAAGGTGATTATGTATGGAGGCAGCTTGGCAATTTACACCCTACCGACTGGATTGCTATTCAAAGAAAAAACCGCCTGTTCGGCGGGGATGCGAGAAATGGCGGCAACCGCCAAGCAGCGCGGGTTCTCTCCAACCCACGCGCTCATGGACACCTGGTACACCAACGTGGCTAATTTGGCTCATCTACGCAGTTTAGGGTGGCGCTGGATCGGCCAGTTCAAGAGTAACCGCGTGGCGTTTTACCAGCACCGGCGTCTCCATGTGAAAGAACTGCCGTCCAACGAGAATACCTGGCAGGTTCACCTTCCTGACTACGGCACCGTCACGGTATGTCGAGTGACTCGCGCAGACGCGAGCATCGTCTACCTTGGTACCAGTGATCTCACGCTCAGTTAAAGGAGGCGGCACAGAAACTGTTCCGTCTGCGCTGGCGGATTGAGGAGTACCATCAGGGCTTAAAACAGCAAGCCGCCGCGGGCAAGTGTGCCGCGGCATCGGCGACCAGTCACGCGCGCCCATCTGTTCAGCGCCATCCGCACTCTGCTGGGGTTGGAGCGGTATCGTTTAACCGCTGGTATCCCCTACCCCGAAGCCAAGCAGCAACTGCTGCGGACAGCCATTGCCGACCGGCTCGCCACCAGCCATCCGCTGTACGAATTACTGCCGTAAGTCAGACTGCTGCTGCCACTGCTGAAACAGAACCTCATCACCGTGAGGTGGTGGTGCTATGTCTCAGTACTGGTCAACTGCGAAAGTCGAG
>CAZLVG010000036.1:0-8791 GCA_964562905.1 uncultured Candidatus Saccharibacteria bacterium
GCCGGATCAAGTCCGGCATGACACCGTGGATGTAAATAGATGCGGTTGGTATTATCTTTCCTGTTGTCGAAAGGGGTTTGCCCGCCAGCCCGCCTGCGCGTAGTGCGCGGGCAGGCACGGCGGGCGCCTGCCCGGAGAATTTCGGGCCCGCTGAAATAGCGGGCGAATCCTCTCTCGTCGCCAGCGGAAAAAATCCGAACTAATACCAACCAAACGTAATCTCCGCTAATATAACAGCAGAGATTTTTTAATCCTTCACCTTCGCGGAACTCCGTATAACAGCGGATATCCGAAATTTCTCTCCGCACACCCTTGAGGGATGTGCTACGATAGACTCCGGATTATCCGCGCGCGTTATACAAAACCGCTCCGCGATTTTGCATAACGTCGTCGGCTTCGCCGTGTTCTGCTTGTCACTAAAACGACTTCGCGTAATACGGCATATCCAAAATTTACTTTCTAAAACTGACGCTGTAGTCGTGAGCTTTGGATATACCGACGACGTTAGTTTCAATAAGCGGGCGGGCGCGTAGGCAGGCTTCGCCCCACCAGGGCGGGGCTCGCGATGACAAGGCTTTGCTTTCCCGATTAGGTAGCAGTTACCCCCTGTTTACATAGCCGTGGGTACACGCGCGTGGTATAATTGGCGTAAATGACGCGCTTGTCAATTGTTTTCGGTTTACTGTCGGCGCTGGCTATCCTCTTTGTAATATGGGTAGCGCGCCAGGTTTTTCTGGCGCTCTTTGCCGGCATCCTGCTGGCCGTTTTCCTGCACCGGCTGGCGCGTCTGCTGCGCCGGCTCCTACCCTTACCTCAACAGTTGGCCGTGGTAACAGTAATCATTTTACTGGTTTTACTTTTAGCCGCCGCCGGCACTTTGTTTACGACGACTTTCATCGATCAATTCGGCGGTCTTTTCCAGCGCATACCTGACGCCTGGCAGCGGATTACTGAATTTACCAGAGACGCGGGAATATTAGATCAGAATGTTTCCGAGTTGCGGCAGTTCGGCCAGTCCGTTATCAGCGGTACGGCACCGGTGCTGTCGCGGGCGGGCAGTGTCTTCTCCGGCATCAGTTCCCTGGCAGTCCTGTTGTTCGTCACGCTGCTGGTGGGTGTTTACGGCGCCTTTGAACCGGGATATTACCGTGAAGGTATACTGCGCCTGGTTCCCGTACGGCACCGGGGGCGGGCTGAACTTATCCTGAACCAGTTGAGCGACGTGCTGTGGTGGTGGCTGCTGGGACGCGCGCTGGCTATGCTGGCTATCGGGATCATGACCACACTGGCGCTGCTGGCGTTTGGTGTTCCCCTGGCCCTGGTTCTGGGGCTGCTGGCCGGTTTACTGGCGGTCATTCCTTACATAGGTCCCTTCCTCTCGGCCGTTCCGGCCGTGCTGGTAGCGGCTACCGAAAGCCTGGGTATGGTACTGATTGTGCTGGCCGTATTCGCGGCCGTGCAGTTTATTGAAGGCAACATACTAACCCCCTTAATTGAAAGAAGGACAATCCGCCTGCCGCCCGTGGTTACTATCGGATCGCAGCTGCTGCTGGCGGCCCTGTCCGGTCCGCTGGGGGTGATGCTGGCCTCGCCGCTGGTGGCCGCGGCGGCCGTTTTGACCAAGCGCCTGTACATAGACCGTTTGGAAAGCTGACAGTTTTCTGTTTTGGGAAAGCGCTGGCAATAAGCCGTATTTCGGTTAAGGTAAGCGTATGCCAGAGCTGCCGGAAGTTGAAACTATAAGGCGAGACTTAAACGCCCGCCTGAAAGGCAAGAAAATTGCCCGCGTTAAAGTACGCAAAGCCAAGCTGGTCCGGGGCAGCGCGGCCGCTTTCGAGCGGCAGCCGCCCGGCCGGCACGTCGTATCAATTAACAGAAGAGGCAAGCTGCTGGTAACAAAGCTTGCGCCTGCTCCTCTTTACCTGCTTGTACATCTTAAAATGACCGGGCAGCTTATCTATGTAGCCGGTGGCAGAATAGTGGCTGGCGGCCACGGGGAACCGGATGGATCGGCGGCCCGGGGGCGCCCGGGCCGCCATACTCACGTCATTCTTTACTTCCGGGACGGCTCGCGGCTGTTATTTAATGACGCCAGGCAGTTCGGATACGTGGCCCTGGCAAACGAGGAAGAAAAGGACGCGGCTTTAGGCCGTTTTGGGGTGGAGCCCACCTCTGCCGACTTTACGCCGGGTAAGTTGGGACAAATTCTGAGAGGGCGCCGGACGCCGCTCAAAAACGTGCTGTTAGATCAGTCAAAGATAGCAGGCCTGGGCAGTATTTACGCCGATGAGGCTTGTCACTTAAGTGGGGTCAGGCCCTCGCGGCCAGCCGGCAGCCTTACTCCAAGGCAGATTGAAAAATTGCATCACGGCATCGGGCAGGTTTTAACACAAGCCATTAAACACCGCGGCACGACTTTTAACAGCTACGTGGATACAGCGGGACGCAGCGGGAGTTTTTTAAAGAAGTTGCGAGTGTACGGCCGGGAAGGCAAGCAGTGCCGCCGCGCTGCCTGCCGGCGGCGGGGCGCGGTGATAAACAAGATTAAGATAAACCGGCGCGGCGCCAGTTTTTGCCCCGCCTGCCAGGTGTAATATTATGGTGGTCAGATATGTTATTGGCACTGTTGGTATCAAGTAGGCGGCCCGCGAGTGGCGCCGCTAAAAAGGCCGCAACCTTTCTGAAGAGGCCGTCTGAAAGCTGTGCCCGGCCGTCAATCGCAAGCCTTGAGCCCGTCGCGAGGCGCAGCAATCTTTTGGGCTTAACCGCGAGATCGCTTCGCCCGCCGTACTGGCGGGTTCGCCATGGCAATTTTCAGATGGCTTCAAAGTAAGTTATGTCCTATCCCGCGGCCGATGAGCTGGTGCTGCCGGTACAGCCTTACCGCGTAACGGGGTACAGGTTTGGCAGTCGCCTGCGTCGACGCCTTATCTTTCACATAGCGCATCTGGGCGATGACGTCGGCACCGCCGGTGACAGTGTCAGAGCCATCGGGCATGGTGAGGCGGTCTGGAGCGAGGTGCGCCCCGGCCGCCCCGGCCGTCCCAACTGGGGAGGGATGGTGGTAATAAGACACTGCCGCGGCGGGGCACAAACAGAGAAGCACCCGGCACCGCGCGGCCAAGCCAGCACCTTCTTTTACTCCGTTTACGGCCACATGAAGGATCTGCAAGTCCAAGCGGGACAGCAAGTGGTGACCGGCCAGCCATTGGGGGTGGTGGCAGAAGGGGAAACGCCAGAAAACGGCTGGTGGAAGGTGCCCCACCTGCACTTCGCCGTCTACACCGGCCCTTGGCGAGACAGGGTTCTGCCCGGCTACGCCCGTTGGTGGGACGGCCGGACCAGGAAAAAGTGGTGGCGTGATCCGCGGAAATTTGTTGAGAGATATAACGTTGAAAGGCGGGGACAGACGGTTTAATAATAATAATAACGATGAGCGCGGACACGGAATTAATTAAAGAGCGGCTGGACATAGCCGAGGTAGTGAGTGAGTATGTGCAGCTCAAGCGGGCCGGCCGGTATTTCAAGGGGTTGTGTCCTTTTCATAACGAAAAAACTCCCTCGTTCATTGTCAGTCCCGACAGGGGTATTTGGCATTGCTTCGGCGCCTGCGGCGAGGGAGGCGACGTCTTCAGTTTCATTCAGAAAATAGAAGGGGTTGATTTCCCCGGCGCGCTGCGGCTGCTGGCCGACAGAGCGGGGGTTAAGTTGGACACCAAGCCGGCCTTCCAGCAAGTCCAGAGCAGGCGCCAGCGACTGTTTGATTTATTGGAACTGACGGCCCGTTTTTATCATGAGGTATTACTCAATCAGCCCGCGGGCCGGCCGGCCCGCCAGTACCTGGAAAAACGCGGCGTGAAAGAAGAGAGTCTGAATATGTTTCAGTTGGGATATGCGCCCTTGAAATGGGAAACGCTGCAAAACTTTTTGCGTTCCAAAGGCTACGCGCCGCGGGAGATGCTGGCCGCCGGCGTGGCCGGAGAAAATGATCAAGGAAGGCTGTATGATCGTTTCCGCGGCCGGATAATATTTCCGATATGGGATCTGCAAAACAGGGTAGTGGCTTTCGGCGGCAGAATAATCCCCCAGCATGAGACAGGCAGCGAAGGCAAATACGTTAATTCTCCCGAGACGGAGCTGTATGAAAAACGCCGCGTGGTATACAACCTGCAGCGGGCTAAAATGCACTTGAGGCACGGCACGCCTTGCCTGGTGGTGGAAGGCTATATGGACGTGGTTATGGTAGTTCAGTCCGGCGTGGAAAATGCGGTGGCCAGTTCGGGCACAGCTTTTACGCTGGAGCAGGCCGCGCAGATAAAACGTTTTACCGGCAGCCTGCACTTTGCTTTTGATCCCGACTCCGCCGGCTTGAACGCGGCGGTTTCCGCTACGCGAGCTGCCTTAACGGCAGGGCTGCGCGCGGCTACAGTTCCGTTGCCGCCGGGACAGGACCCGGCGGATCTGGCTTGGCAGTCGCCTGAAAAACTGAAGGAAACTTTAAGCCGTAGCCAGTCGCTTATCTCTATGTTGATAAAGAACTTGGAAGCCCCTTCCAGTCCGCGGGAAAAAGAACAGTATCTTGAGCAGCTGCTGCCTCTGGTGGCAGCCGCGGCTAATCCCGTCTTTCAGGGAGAGCTGGTGCAACAAGCGGCACGGGCTTTGCACGTACCGGAAGCGCGCATCATCGAGCAGCTGCGGAGGGTAAAAGGGGACAGAGGCGTGGAGAAAGAAGAATGGCCGCCGCGCGAAGAAGCCAGTGAAAGCTTTCTCAAGACAGAGCAGTACGCTTTAGGGCTTATCATAGCTTCTCCGCCAGCCCGACAGCGGCTTTTGGCGGGGGGGCTTAAGGAAAGTTTTTTTATTGATAAAGACGCGAGAAATTTGTACAGTACGGTGCAAGGACTGTTTAACGCCCAATCCGCTGTTGCTGGCATGCCGCCGGAGGAGGTACGGCTGCGTTTGCCGGAGCATCTTGTGTCATACGCGGAGGGACTCAAGGTGTTGGCGGAGGAACGTCTTAACAGTTCTCATCGTACTCCTAAGGAGGAAGGACAGCTGGTGCTTGACATCTTAACGCGCCGCCGTCTTGCAGAGCGGCTTAAGAACTTACAGGAGCAGCTGTCCGCCGAAACAAATACCGCTAAACGCGGCCTAGCCCTGAAAAAATTCAGAGATATAACGGAAAAGCTGGCGCGCATAGAAACTAAAAAGTAAAAATATTATACTCACCTTATCGCATACATAAATGCCTAGCAGTCAAAAAGCACGCCGAAAGTCAGTTAGCCGTCGCTCAGCGCCACGGCGTAAAAAGCGCGCCGGCCGGACTGTCGCCCGCCGGGCAGGTAAAAAACGGACGGGGAAACAGGCGGCCAGGCGCCAGACGTCCAGGGCCAAGGCGGTCTCCAGGACAACCCGCCGTGGTTCCTTCCGGCGTTCCTCCGCCGCGGCGTCAACCCGCCGCCGGTCCCAGGCTAAGAGGCCAAAAACAAAAAGCGGCCATAAAAAAGTGACGGCCGGCAGGAAGCGCGGCCGGAGCAGAAAAAAGAAGGCCGTTTCCGCGGAGGAAGTTTTGGCCGAGCCGGTCATTGCCGCTCTGCTGCAGAAGGGCAGCCAGACGGGATTCGTCACTGAAGAGGAAATATTGCACGCCATTCCGGAGATTGAGGAAAACATTGGAATAGTGGAGGTGGTGTACGGTGAGTTGGATGACCGCGGCATTAGGGTGGAAGAACCGCAGGACAGCCTTATCGGTTATGACCTGCCGGACGATTTGCCGACCAGGCCGAGAGAGCGCAGGCCGCTGGACGGCGAGCTGGACAATCTCATAGATATCAGCAACATTTCCAGCGACTCTGTGCAAATGTACCTGCGGGAGATAGGAAAAGTGCCCCTGCTGTCCGCCGAAGAAGAAGTGGAGCTGGCCAAGAGGATAGAGAAAGGGGACGCGGAAGCGCGCAAGCGGCTGGCGGAAGCTAATTTGCGGCTGGTGGTATCCATAGCCAAGAAATATACCGGGCGCAAAAACTTATCGCTGCTGGACTTAATCCAGGAAGGTAACATCGGCCTCTTTCGCGCGGTGGAAAAGTTTGACTACCGGCGCGGCTACAAGTTTTCCACCTACGGGACCTGGTGGATACGCCAGGCTATTACCCGGGCTTTGGCCGACCAGTCCCGCACTATCCGCATTCCGGTGCACATGGTGGAAACCATCAATAAGTTCACGCAGACGCAGAGGCGTCTGCTGCAGGACTTAGGCCGCGATCCTATGCCGGAGGAGATTGCTTCAGAGATGGACCTGCCGGTGGACAAGGTGCGGCACATTATGCGTATCTCGCAGGAGACAGTGTCTATAGACGCCTCCGTGGGCGATGAGGAGGAAGATTCGGCGCTTAAAAACTTCATTGAAGACGAAGAAGCCATAACACCGCAGCAGGCGGCCGGGCGGGAGATACTGCAAGGACACGTGTTGGATATACTGGCTGACCTTACGCCGCGCGAGCAGAAGATCCTGGGAATGCGCTTTGGGTTGAAGGATGGTATAAACCACACTTTGGAAGAAGTCGGCAAGGAGTTTTACGTTACCCGTGAGCGCATACGCCAAATTGAAGCCAAAGCGCTGGAAAGAATAAGGGAACATTACAAGTCACGCAAACTGAAGGATTATTAATCCGTAATCCGTAATCCGTAATCCGTAACTCGTAATTCGTGATTGGAGCTTTGTTTGGTTGACGGGCGGCTATCCGCTTTCCATTTGTGAAAATTAACCACCTATGCTTTGCTGCAGGTAAATGAAGCTTACTTACCTATTGTTAACGGTGCTGATATTGGTAGTAGCCGCAGGCGTTGTTTACACTGTGCGCCCGGCGGCGGATATGCGGCTGCAGGAGACGGCGCCTGTTCCCAGCTGGGAGGCCGAGCCGGTTGACAATACGCAGCCCTGGCCGCCGCGGCCCAGCGGGGTAAAGTTTGATCCGGTAAGAGAGCAAGTGCGGGCTAAACTGGCAACGAATAAAGGGGATATTCAGCTTGTTTTAGACGGTACGCGCGCGCCTTTAACCGTAGGAAATTTTGTGCATCTGGCTAATAAGGATTTTTACGACGGAACCAGGTTCCACCGCGTCATACCGGAGTTCATGATCCAGGCAGGCGACCCCTTGTCAAAACAGCCCGAGCGCCGGGCAGAGTGGGGCACTGGCGGGCATAACTACAAGTTTCCGGACGAGATTAACGCTGAAAGCTACGGCCTGCACGAGAAGATGCTGGTGGATGCCTTGCCGCCGCAGCAGGCGGAGCAGTTGACAGAGGAAGCCAGGAAGCTCACCGTGAAGGAATTTTACGAATTGCAGGGGTATCAATACACGAATAAGGTGGAATCGCTGCTGCTGAAACGAGGCGTGGTGGCCATGGCTAACTCCGGCTCTAGCACCAACGGCAGCCAGTTCTTTATTATTACTGCCGAGGCGCTGCCGCATCTGGAAGGCAAACACACGCCGTTCGGGGTGGTGGAGTCGGGCATGGAGGTGGTGGATGAGATCTCACAGGTAGAGACTGACGACAAAGATATTCCCAAGGAGCCGGTAGTTGTTGAAGATGTGGTTGTGTTTGGAGAGCTTGGCCCGGGGCTGGAGACGTTGGAGTAGAAGCAGAGACAGTAGCGTCCTTGGCGCGCAGGCGCGGCTTAAAGCGGGATTTTAAATCGGAGAGGATTTCTTTAATGCCGCCGTATTCCAGCTCGCTGTAGGGCAGCGTAGCCGCGCCGGACCAACCCTGGCGGCGCAGATCCATTCCCTTTTGCTGGACGTTGAGCCGGACTTTATCCCAGGCGGGATTATCGAAGAAGTCCACGCAGTCGTGACTGAACGTGCCGTCGTCGGACATGGAAAAACCGAGAGCTGATACCAGGGGCATAGCGCAGGTACCGGTGACGGCGGTTTTTGCCGCGACGGGCAGGATGGGTATGACATGACTGCCGCGCGCGCCTCCAGCCACAAAATGACCGATAGTCCAGGTTTGCAGCACTTCTTCGGGTGCCGGGAATATGCCTTGAGTACGCAGTATGGCGACAGGATCGTCTTTGCCGGTGTAGGCACCGGCAATGTTGTGCAGCCTTTGAGCTGATATGGAAAGAGCTTGTTGTGCCGGAAAAGCGCGGGAGAAGGCCGACTTAATAGCAAACCGTTCATTGTCTCTCAAGAGCGCCGCCAGCTTATAACTGTCTTCAGGCGCGTTAAGTTCGATAATGGAATCATGCGAACTCTCATCCATATCTATTACATTGAAAGTAAAACCTTCGTGCATTTTAGGCGTGAGCAAAAGCACGGAACAGTACATAGGGTCGGCGAAAGAAAGATACAGGGGCAGATTGTAAGCGCCGGGACCGCACTTATCCGCGGCGAAAACGATAAATGATTCAGCGGGGCGCTCCGTCCCGGGACGGTTGGGATTATGCTTAAAAGTAAGTTCAGCCACGGCCGGCCCGGCGCCGCGGACGTTGCCCGAAGGGGCATCAACAAGCAGGTCCTGTCCGGCTCCGTAAAGTCCTTGCCCGCGGGCGACGCGGGTAGCTTCCCGAAAGACCTTCAAAGCGACATTAATGTGAACATCTTGATTGTCCGCGCCGCGCTCATGAGAGAGAATAAGGTTGATATCGTCGCCTGTGTAGGTAACGTAGCCGTCGATTATAATGCCGCGGGCTGATGGCGCTGCTGATAATTTCCTGGCAGACAGACAGCATCTTCTCTGACGGGCGCGTGTGGCCTCCAGTGGATCCAACGTCAGCTTTAATGGAGGA
>CAZLVG010000037.1:0-8674 GCA_964562905.1 uncultured Candidatus Saccharibacteria bacterium
TGATTGAGCGCTGCCGGTACTTTACGCGGTACCGTTCAAAACTCAAGCAGTGTGTCGGGCATCGGTGGGTGATTGAGGCGGAGACAAGAGTTAGAAGGGATTAGGTGGAGTTGGTATTAGTATGTCAAACGTTACCAAAAATTTAAGGAAACTACGGGAAGCCAAAGGGCTTTCCCAAGAAAAATTGGCGAGATTGGCCGATGTCGCCAACAATACAATTATTAAAATTGAAGCTGGTAAAAACCAGAATCCAACGCTTGATACTCTCAAGAAAATTGCCAAAGCTCTTGAGGTAGGTGTTGATGATTTAATAAAATAATCGTAAAATAAAATTATGAAAAAACTATCCACTCTCATCACATTATCGTTAATTGTATTTTTAGCGGTATTTTCTTTTATCCCCAAATCAGTATTAGCAGACGGTATGATGATTAGACCCGACCCTTATTCAGACCGCTGGGATTATTCAAACGAAAGTAATCAACAGGCATTTATCAACTATGATAATGGCCTGCAAAAAATGATTATTAGCGTTGGACTTGAAAGTGAAAATAGCAATGGCGTTGTTTGGCTTTTCCCCGTTCCTTCCGACCCGAACAAAGTGGCGATTGATATTGTAAAGAATTTGCCTCGGTTAAGTGGTGAAGAAATTTCAAAGAAAGCAAAATCAAATTTGGACGATACGACAGAATTTTTACAGATGACCCAAATTTATACGATTCCTTTTGTATTTCCTTCCCGAACATTAGGCACAGCTAGAACTGAAGGATTTGATACTCTTGGCGTACCAAAGGGTATTGGCAGAGGCGTTGAGCCAGACGTTGTAGTTTACGAACATCTAGAGAAAGAGGGGATAACTTCGGAAATTATCACCGCCAAAACCGCAACTGGTCTTTACGATTATCTGAATAATAAGGGGTTAAAAATTGAGAGCGGTTCAATTCCGGTCTTAGATAATTATATTGGCAAAGAATATTCTTTTGTTGCTTCTTGGATAAGCTCTTCTGAAAATGTTGTTTCTAAGCAAAGAGGTGTGTTTGTAACATTCCCAACAAAAGATATTTATTATCCAATGCTACCGACAAGCGTTTACGGAAGCGAAATCGTTCCGACAACAATTAGAGTAATCGGCCATGTTTCGCCGAATATATTTCAAGATATAAAAAGCTACACAAAAACAGAATATTATATTGATAGCTACGCCAGGTTTACCGATGATTTGAAAAATTTTTACAGCGGACAAACTCAAAATGTCAAATACACTAAAATAGAAATAAATGCTCCCTCAAAATTTTTGACTGATGATTTGTGGATTAGCAATTCTGCACCTATAAAAACTTACTACTCAACATTTTTTGCTAAACACCTTGTAATTGGTGCGATACTTTTACTAATTATAAGTTCGTTGATAACCGGGGTTCTGGTGGGTTGGATTATTTTTAAGGCATTAAGAAAAAACATATTTAAGCTGGGACTCGTTGGACTATCCAACTGTTTATCAATTTTTGGTTTGTTGATAGCAACTGTACTTGTCAGTACGAGAGAAAAAGATGAAGGCATTGAACCAGTGCTTACTGAAATAAAGCAAAAGGGTTATGTTTGGAAAAGAAGGCTCGCGACTATTCTATTATTGGCTGACTCGCCATTTTTGCTAATTTCTCTTTTTGTCATTCCTAGTTTAATCTTTGGTCCAGGTTATTTCTACGCAACAGAACAGCTTACATTAGTATTAGTTTCAGCCGCAGTATTGGTATTTTCTCTAATAATCAGAAGAATAAAACCGGAAGATAGAAATTTGTTTGAACAGCTTAAATTAAACAATTATTCATCGTGGTCATTTCAGCCAAAAGATAGGGCGAAAATTATATTTGTTCCTCTGTTTTCAATTTCATTTCTGGTAATTTGTTGGTTGTTAGTTAAATTGGTTGGACTCACAGTTTAGAAATTTTAGGCGGCGCGCCAACTTCGTTGGCACGAAATTCGGCGGCGGCGAAAGCGAGGGCGGGGCGAGAATTCCCTTCCCCTAAAACCCCTTTCCTTCCCGCCCCGCCCGAGCGTCGGTTTTGTGCCGAGCGAAGCGAGGCGACCAATTTCGTTCAAAATAGGTTCGGATTTGGTAGTATAAATGCTCAGTGCTGACAATCGGCAGCCTGTAATTCGTAACTTGTGATGGCGGGTAGGTGATAATAGTGGTTAGCCCGGCCAAAGGCGTGATATAATTTTTCTATGAGATACGGCAGATACGGCTGGCCGCATTTTTTTCTGCGCTGGGGACTGGGACTGACTTTTCTGTGGATAGGAGTGGACATCCTGCGCCACCCCAGCCTGTGGATCGGCTACGTGCCTGAAAATCTCCTGTTCAGTTTGCCGCGGGAGACAGTCCTGCGAGCCAACGGACTTTTCGACGTGTTGGTGGGACTGGCGCTTATCGCCCAGTTCCTGCCCAAACTGGCCGCTCTGCTAGCCACAGTTCATCTGGCCGGCATTGTGGCCACCAGCGGCATAGGCGCCGTATTGATACGGGACGTAGGGCTGCTTGGCGCCGCCCTGGCACTTTTACTTTGGCCGGCACATTACCATCGCAAAAAGGGCTGGAAGAGCAAACTGCCGTTTATAAACAAGAAAAGCGGGGATGAATAAAAAGTAATTCGTAATTCGGCTCGTAAAAACTTCCTCAATTTTCCCCTCCCTTGATACGGGGGGAGCAAATAAGAAAAACTTCCTTAATTAACTTTCCCTCCCTTGACGAGAATAAATGCGACCAGTGGTTTGGTAATCAACCCGCTCGTCGTCGTAGTTACCAGTTACCAGTTACGAGTTACAAATTACGAGTTACGGATTACGGATTACGAATCTAGTACATCGACAAAGGATTGATCGGCCGGCCGTTCCGGCGTACTTCAAAGTGCAAGTGAGGGCCGGTGGAGCGGCCGGTGGAGCCCATCTGGCCGACAGCGGCACCTTGGCCCACGGACTGGCCCTGGCTTACGTATGTTTTGTTGAGATGGGCGTAGTAGGTAACCAAGCCGCCGCCGTGGTTAACGATAACCAGCTTGCCGTAGCCGCCCAGCCAGCCGGCAAACTCCACCTTGCCGGTGGAGACGGCATAGACAGGCGGATAGGAACGACTGTCTATATCAATACCGGTATGGCCCCAACGAAAGTACTGCGATATGTGACGAGTGGTGGTGGGCCAGATAAAACCACTGTTCCGGGTCGGCGCCGGCGGAGGTATGTCTGCCTCCGCTATAGCCGTACCACGGCGAGCCACAGCGGGCACCGCGCGGGTACGGGGCTGTATGTAGCCGTCGGGGATAATCAGTTTCTGGCCTATGCCCAACCCGGCGTCCTGGCCCAGGTTGTTGTACGCAATAATTTCGCCAGCCTCCGCGTCATATTTATTAGCTAACGCCAATACAGTCTCTCCGCGGCCCACCGTATGCAGCACGCCGGTAGTGGGTAAAATAGTAAGATGATCTCCCACCCTTATAACGTCGCCGCCGGAGAGACCATTGGCCCATAAAACGGTATTGGTGCTGACATTAAACCGTGCCGCTATACTGGCTACCGTGTCGCCTTCCTGAACGGTATAAATTTTTGCTTTGCGGGAGGGAGGTTGCTTTTCACTTCCTGGTTCCGGAGCCAGCGGATTTAGGGGAGCCACCACAGCGTTGCCCCCCAAAACATTAGCAAAAGCAACCTCGGAATCGTCAAAGGTAATCAACTCAACGCTGGGATCGGCGTCCAGGGCAGACAGGCGAGCGCCGCCTATACCCGGCGTGTCAGTGCCGGCGTAGGCGGCCG
This sequence comes from uncultured Candidatus Saccharibacteria bacterium, assembly GCA_964562905.1. Taxonomy (GTDB): domain Bacteria; phylum Patescibacteriota; class Andersenbacteria; order UBA10190; family UBA10190; genus CAYSWF01. The sequence continues at coordinate 3,805 of CAZLVG010000037.1, forward strand.
GATCCAAAGGGCCTTCGGCTAGCTTCTCACCAGCGATAATGCTGTATAGCAAAGAATTACGGTCAGTAACCGCGGCCTGCCGTCCTTGCCAGGCCACCCCCGCCATCAGCGAGAAAAAGGCGGCGTGAAGAATGTATTTTTTAAAAAGCGGAACGTTATCGTCGTCCTGCATTTGCATTTTAATTCAAGGGGCAATTTTGTATGCGGTGTTTGTTTCCCCTTGGCGTCCCCCGGCCAATACAAAACGCCGGATGGAAGGGTTAAGCTGACATTGTAAACAGGCTCTCTTCAGGGTCAATATTGACATGGCCGCCTTATTACTTTCTTGTTAAAGTAAAGTGCTGAACACTTGCCGCCGGAGGGCTCCGCGGGCTATTTTGTCAATAACCAATAACACTATGACGCTGTGGAAAACCTGGCTGACAAAACCGTTCTTAAGCACTACTTAAACCGCGCGGGAGTAAGTCCCCGGACTTCAGCCGGCCAGCATTTTCTTGTCTGCCAAGAGGTGCTGGAAGCAACTTTAACGGCACTGCCGGAGAAACCGCCACGCGTGACGGAGCTGGGAGCCGGAGCCGGCACGCTCACCCAAGCGCTGTTAGCCAGCGGCTACCACGTAAAAGCTATAGAAAAAGACATGGCGCTGTGCGATTTAATGACAAAAGCGGCGCCGCGTAAATTTAAAAATCGCCTTCAGGCACTTGGAGAAGACTTGCGCCGCGCGGACTGGACCTGGCGGAAGCCTTACTTGCTAGTTGGCAATATTCCCTACCACTTGTCCGGTTTTATTGTCAGAAAACTAACGCTGTTTGACTCCACGCCGGAAACGACTGCCCCAGCGACGGACCGCGGACCAGAGCTGGCTATTTTGTTAGTTCAAAAAGAAGTGGGGCAGCGGCTGACGGCCGCCCCGGGCCGTCTTTCTTTGATCGGCACAGCTGTGCAGCTATGGGGTAGCGCCGAAAAACTGTTGAACGTGCCGGCCGAGTGTTTCTGGCCGCCACCGCAAGTGGACTCGCAGCTGATCCTGTTGTACCCGTCCCAACCGCCACTGGCACCCCGAAAACAAAGAGAGCTGACCTTGAGCGTCGCCAAAAAATATTTTCAACAAAAAAGGAAACAGATGGGAAGGTCCACCCGCGATATGCTTAACGTGCCGGCGGGGCAGGCAGCGGACCTGCTGGAAAAGGCGGGTATAGATGCCGCTATGAGGCCCCAGGAAGTAAGCGCTAAGGCGTGGCTTGCTCTGGCCAGCGTGGTATACTCTCAATATTGATGCCCAGTAGGTTTTTAATCGTGGCCGCATTGTCAGTTCTGGCGGCCGGCCTGGCGGTCGGCGGCGCTCTCTTGGTATTCCAACGCTGGGGCCAAGAAACGCCAGCAGAACAACAACCAGGCCCAGCGCAGCAAAAAGAGGGTAAATTCGGCGAGCTGCAACCGGCGGAAGAAGGAGGGCAGCCGGGAGATAGCGACACGGACGGCGACGGTCTTACGGATAGGGAAGAGGTCAGGTGGAAAACGGATCCCAACAATCCCGATACCGACGGCGACGGATACCTGGACGGAGAAGAGGTGGCCGCCGGCCATGATCCCACCATTCCCGCCCCTAACGACAAGCTGCCGGAGAGCGTTCAAAAAAGCCAGGGCCAGCTGCCCCTGCCGGCGGAGCCGCTGAAAGCGGAAAAATACTTCACGGAGGACTTTGAGTTAATCGCGGACATGAACCTGACCAGCAAGTATCAAAAAGAGTACGCGGCGGCGGACCAGACGCCAGCCGCGCTGGAGGAGTTCACCCAAAGGCAGCCCGTGCAAAGCCTGCTGCCGCGGCCGGACGACGACCTGATTATAGAAGTAAAAGGCACGTCGGCCAGACTAGAGCACTACCTGTCGGTGGCGGACAATGACAACGCGCTGGCCAACACCACCCTGTACATGAACGCCCAGTACGAGCTGCAAAATAACAACAACCCCGCCCCCATGCTTAGCTTGGCCTCGCAGGTTCGCCGCTACCGGCAGGAGCTGTCAGGCACCAGAGTGCCGGAGTCGGCCGTGGACGCGCACAGAACGCTATTAGGGCACACCGAAGCGCTGGCCGCCACCTTTGAGGCCATCGCCCGCCAAGAGGAGGACCCTGCCGGCTCACAAGTGGCCGCCAGACAGCTGGAGGTAATTGACCGGACCTATTATCCCATGATCAAAGCGGAATTCCAGCGCCTGGAGAGAATAAAGAATACCCTGCCAGCAGGGCCAGAATCAGAATAAAAGAATAAAGAAATAAAACACAAAACAAAACTGTGGCTGTCGCTGTGCTATGATGGCATTAGTGATGATATTAGCAGCTTTATTAGGACTACCGGAATATCGTGGAGCGATTAAGATAGCGCTGTCAGGCGCCGTGCCGATAAAAAAGTACTGCCGCGTAAGCTGGCCGCGCCCGCCTGGCGAGTCGTCCGGACGAGGCGCTAGAAAACCTCCTTGGCAGCATTAGCAGAGTAATATCCTTATGCCTCTCTCCTGGTGGGCGCTGGCCAATATATTCACCGCGGCTTTGGTGACACCGTTCGTGCAGGCCACAGAGCCTATTTCCCTAGCGCTGCCCCAGGACGTTCAGTACAAGGAATATATTGCCGAGCAGCTGAACAGCGCCGCTTTTTCCACCAGCTTGGATAACTTATCTGCCTACCAGCAAAGAAAAGCTTCTGAGTCAGCGGAATGGACCGAGTCAACAGCCATGGGCGCGGGCATGGTGAAAGGCGGGCCTTTCCTGACCGTGTTCTTGCTCAACCAGGACACATGCGCGGAAGCGGGCGACAGGCAAGACTACCGGCTGATGATAAGAAACTACGGCAACGAGACGGCGCTGTCTCCCTCCGTACAGAACCAGTACCCGGAAGGGACCAGCCTCAAGCAGGCCAGCGACGGAGCGGAACACGACCAGGAAAAGCAGGTGATCTCCTGGCCGGGACAGGATCTGGCTCCGGGCGGGTATCTCGCCTACACTTTTTCTTTAAACACGGAAGAGGAAGCGGCCATGTACCTGAACAATGTGACGGTGTATTACTACGATGAAGACGGACGGATGCGCGTGGCCATGAGCGAGCGCGTTCTGGCCGGCCAGTGCGAATCAAGCGGGCAGGTAAAAGGCTACCGTATATACCGAGACGACGCCCGGCCGGCGGTAGTGTGTGACCCGGGCGAAAAGGACTGCCAGGAGACATATAGCGAACTGGAGCTGGGGCCAAACTACCAACAAGCGCTAAAAGGAGAACTGGGGGGCAGTTTGAAACGCAGGCCGGTGGTATGCTCAAAGTACGACCAGCAGCTGCGCCAGGGCCTGGTACCCCCATGCGAAGACTTCACACCGCAATTCGGACCGCGCTTTGCCGAGGCGGTGGCCGACATAGTGCCAGGATCGTGCCGGACGCTGGAGGACAACAGAATAGTGGAGCCGAATCTGGTGGACGCTTTAAGCCGGCGCAGCCAGCCGGCGGCGGCTTTTATGAAGCCGCTGTACGACAACGGCCGGTACTTTAAAAAACTGGTGCAGCAGAATGTTCTGGCCGGAATAGACCACAACGGCCTGGCGCGCCAAACGCTGGGCAGCATACACAACGACAACTGGAACGAGATGGTGGGCATCGCCCGCGACGTGCTAAGCGGCGCCGTTACTCCCGACGAAGGAAAGAACAAACTGGCGGGTAAAAAGGACGACTGGCTGAACGAAATGAAAAATGCCCAGCCGGATCTCAAAGACCACTACGCCAACACAACCCAGGAAGAAAGAGCCGACAACTTCTGGCCGGCCATCTGCCAGCAGGATACCTTTGACAGGTATAACTGTAAGGCTGTACGTAACGCCCAGGAGTCCATTGGCAAGGCCTGCCAAAGCCCAGGCGACGGGGGCTTGGCCGACAGTCTGCCGCAAGTAAAAAGCGAATACGATGACGCTCTAGAAGTGTTAAAAAACGCTTATGACGACACCCAGACAGAAAGTTTAAGCAACTACGAGGTGGTGTTGGACGAATGGGAAAAAAAGTGGCAGGACGCTTTTGAAGCTTACCAGAACGGCGACAGCGGCCAGCTGCAAGGCCTTATCAACCAGGCCTGGGTGGACAAGCACCGTATTCTGCTGTCCTATGCCTTCGCTCCGACTGGAGATACCGTAAAGAAAGATTACGCCATCATGGCGCCTTATGAGAACCACGCCGATTTAGACAAATCAGCTTACGAGAGGATAAGGCTGGGATCATACGAAGACGCGCTTTATGGGCCTAAGAGAACTGCCGCCAGTTGCGCTAAAGAAAAACGGGAAATAGGCGGGTGGGGGCCACCAGTAGTGAAGCGTGATGACCCGAAGAAGCCACCGCTTAAATGGTCGGTAGAGCTCACCTGGTGCGAAAGTGGACCCGCCTTGCAGGAAGAAGTGTCAGTGGACCGCCCCCAGCCCTACCGCGACAAAGAGCCTTGGGATCATATTCCCCAGCAACTGGTGCGGTTTGATCCCAAGTACGTGCTGGGCTCCGCCTGTTCTGGCCGCCCGGGCGACCCCTGGTGGGCCGACGACTGCTCCTGCGACTGCAGTGAGATCAAGCCAGTCAAGGAGGGCAATATGGAATTCTGCGAACCGGGTACCGGCTATTACACGGAAGGCGGTCAGCCGCCCGTGCCCGGCCAACCCAAGCCCGCTTTTCCCGATCCTTACGGGGGGGCACCTAGCCGGATCCTAGCTTGGCTGGGCAAGGCATTCTCGCTGCCCGGGCAGGCCGAAGCGGCCTACACCCAAGCTCCCGGCCCGGCCCAGGCGCTGGCAGATAAAGAGACAGAGCAATTAATGACCAGAAAGCCCCGCTCCAGATCGGAAGAGCAGTCT
>CAZLVG010000038.1:0-8664 GCA_964562905.1 uncultured Candidatus Saccharibacteria bacterium
CTCTTAAGAAGGCTAACGTCTAAGCCCAGTACTCTATTTCACCGCTTCTGGCTCTGTGGAGCCAGAAGGCTGCTGGGCCGCGCCAGTTGAGCTGAACAAATCTTGCCGGCTTGAGCTCTAAGCTCAAGCCGGCCTGTGCGTAGCTTGCCCGCGCGTTGCGCCTGTCTGCGTGCTACGGCACAGGCAGGCACAGGCAGGCGCACAGGCAGGAGCTTTGGATTTTAACCCTTCACCCCCTCATCCCCTCCCGTCAAGGGAGGGGAAAATAAGGAAGTTTCTTACGAATTACGAGTTACGAATTACGAGTTACGGATAACCAGTCATACCGTGTAACTCATACCTTCCTCTGGCCGCTCCACCCGCCAGGAGGCATGAGCTTGTTCAAGTTGCGCCTTCAAGTCATCCGCCTGGTGCGGCTCCCCGTGCACCAGAAAAACATCTTTGAGCCCCTTTATCTTTTCCGCGTACTGCTGCAGCTGGTTGCGGTCCGCGTGAGCCGAGAATTCATTAAACATAAACACCTGCGCCCGCACCGGCAGGCGGTCGCCGAATATTTCCACTTCGCTCTCCCCCTCCACGATCTGCCGGCCCAAAGTGCCTTCGGCTTGATAGCCGGTTACGAAGATGGCGCTTTGGGGTTTGCTGATATGCTGACGCAAGTGGTGTACTACCCGCCCGTACGACATCATGCCCGAGGCGGAGATAACCATAAAGGGATCTTCTTTATCGTTAAGTTTTTTGGACTCTTCCTGCGACCTAATATACTTCAAGTTGCTGAACTTAAGCGGCTTGTCGTCCGGACTCTTAAAGTCAGTTCTTGACTCCTTGTCGTATTCCCGCCGGTGGCGGCCGTACACTTCCGTCAAATCCACGGCCAGGGGAGAGTCCACGTACACGGGAAAGCGCGGTAGCTTGCCTTCGTCAAACAGCTTGTGCAGCAAGTACACTATCCCCTGCGTACGCCCCAGAGAAAAAGCGGGTACTATCATTTTCCCGCCGCGGTCCAGCACAGTTTTGATATTCAGGGCCAGGCGGTCTTCAGCGCCTTCCGAAGCTTCATGCACCCGGCTGCCGTAAGTACTTTCCAACAGCAGCACCTCCACTTCTTCCTCCGGCGCCTGCGGATCATGCAAAAGGGGCAGGCCTCTAGGTCCTAAGTCCCCGGAAAAAAGCAGTCGCTTTGTTTTCCGGCCCTCTTTTATTTCCAACAGACACGCGGCCGATCCTAAAATATGCCCCGCATCATAAAACTTCAGCCTTGCCCCGGCGGCGATATCCCGCCAGCCGCTGCCGTGCCTGGCGTACGGCACTTCAGCAAAACGCTCCATGGCTCTGGCGACATCTTTTACTACAAACAAGGGCTGGCGTTCTCTGGGCGAGCCTAAGTTGTGCCGGCGGCGATACGCGGCATCTTGCATTTCAATTTCAGCCATATCTTCCAGCATTAGTTTGGTCACGTCCCGCGTGGCGGCCGTAGCGTAAATCAGCCCTTCGTACCCTTCTTTGACCAGCAAGGGCAGCAGGCCGCAGTGGTCAATATGGGCATGCGACAAAATCACCGCCTCCGGCAAGTGGGAAGAAAAAGGAAGGCAGCTATTCTTCTCCCTCGTCTTCTCCGAAGGGCCCTGCCAGACACCGCAGTCAAACAGCACGCGCCGGCCGTCCGCTTCCACCATGTGCTTACTGCCGGTTACTCCTCCCGCCGCGCCGTAAAAAGTGATTTTCACTGTCGCCGGCCTGTCTTACTCAACAGCAATAGTGCCTGTAAACTGTGGGTGCAGATGGTCATGAAAGCTCCACTGGCCTTTTTGGGTGAAAGTGAACTGATACTCTTCTCCCGTAGCAAGCCCCCTCTCCGCGTCAAACTCCGGCAATACTTCGTGCTCCGGGTGCACCGCGGACGCCGGCCAATGCGGCGCCTGCCCGTTATTCACAAACGTCACTGTAGTACCGGCGGACACGGCCAGGGTTTCCGGCTGAAAGCCCGTGTCAGTCATGGATATCACGGCTTCTTCCTGTTCGCTGCCGCCGGCCGCCGCTTCTTCATCCTCTTGCGCCTCCCGGCTCTCCGGCGACACGGCGGGCGCGCCTTCCGCCTCTCCCGCCACGCCTGCCGGCGGCGTGGTTGAAGGAAGCATCTTCAAAAACTGGCCGCCCGAAGCGCCTTCCCTGGGCTCCTCTTCTTTGAGCAAGGGAGTACCTTCAGGCACTACGTCTCCTTCGGGAGCCGTAGAGCGATACATCAAAATACCAGCGGCCGCCAGAATTACCACTACGGCTATCAACAATATTCCGGCTAATTTCATGGTTGCTCTTAGTATATAACCAGTGCCCCCGGCCGCGCAAGCATGCCAACACCGTCACTGAAACACCCGGTACTTAACTCCCTTAACTCCCGGTGTTGTACAGTACTCGCATTCTCCGCAGCCCTCGGCGTCCAGAAATTTAAGTTCTTTGATTTCCCGCCCCACACGGATGACCTCCTGTTTAAGCTCGCTGACTTCTCTTTCTGTTATGCCAAATTCTTTTCTAACCAGCCGGCCTGTCCGCTTACTGGGTTGTATAAAGTGTATACTGCCAGCCACTATTTCATATTTAAATCTCGGTGATAAGTCGCCTATTAATTTATAGAACACTAATTGGCGGCGGTAGTCGCCGCCCTCCCGCAACTTGCCTCCAGCACTGTCCGGATTACCCGTCTTATAGTCCACCACCCGCGCTTGATTGCCCTCTCTTATTTCAATCTTATCCAGTTTACCCGTCAGGCCCACCCCCTCCAGGTTAACTCCGTGGGAACGGAAATCGTATTCCACCAGGGAAGGTGAGGTCCAGCTTCTCCCGCAAGCTTCGTAGTAAGCTTCCAGGGCGCCCCGGCCCAGCTGCTGTACTTCAGATCTTTCGTTTTCCACTAGATCTTCCATCTTAAGATGCCTCTGGAAACGCTCCAGCAGATAATCTCTGTCCGGCAGCCTGCCTTCCTTCTGGTAGCTTGTAAACAAGTCTTTCAAGGCGGCGTGCACGGCCGTTCCAAAAGCCATGTGTTTTGTCTTGGCTGAAGGCGCCCGCAACACATTTCGGTAGTAGAACAAACGGGGGCACCGAAGATAATTGTTTAGATGAGTCACGCTCATAACGTAATTTTCCAGGTTCGCCGCCAGCCAGGCTCTGACATCAACTGCCGTTCCCTCTTTCCGCGCCGGCGCCAGCCGATCCACAGCCAGCGCCTCGGAAGATTGTTCTCGTTGAATCTCCACCACCTCCACGTTGGCAGCGCTTATCTCCCGCGCGAAGAGGGACGGCAGCCGGGCTCGTCCGTTCCTATCGCGCCGGGCCGAAGTTATGTATACCTGGCGGCGGCCGCGGGTCAAGGCCACATAAAATAATCTTCTCTCTTCTTCATGGCCGTGTTCTCCTTCCGACAATCCGTGCCGCAGCAGCCCAGGCGGCAGCGCCAGTGCCGACTTCTGGCGCGTATTACCCCAATGCCCGTCCACCACGTTAACTAGAAAAACATAATCAAATTCCAACCCTTTGGCTTTATGAACGGTCATCAGCCGTACCCCCTTTTCATTAGTGCGCCAAGGGTCACAGCGCAGCGCCAGGCCGCTCTCCTCCAGTATTTTAAGACGCTGCATGAGATGCGCCAGCGTGGCGCCGGGCTGTTCCCGCCCTAATTTTCTCACTTCCTCAAACAAAGCTGTTATCTTGCGCAGCAGAGGAAGGTTTGCCTGCCGCAAAGCATCCTCCAACAACTCCGACTCCTGCAACACTTGACTGAAGAAATGCTGCAAGGTCGTATTTTCTTTCATCCCGCGCCATCGGGCCAGTTTCCGGGCCAGTTCCAGCCAAGGCCGCGTGTCCGACACTCCCGCCTCTTTAAGGTATTGTCGCTGTGATATAACGGCTCCCAGGCCGACCAGGGCCGGCAGCCGCCCTCCGTACCCGGACCACCGCCTGCGGCCGGCGTAATACAAAACTTTGACCGTGTCCAGTTCGTCCAGCCCCCAAAAATCATATGGCAGTATTTCAGCCAGCGCTTCGTCGTCTTTTATATCCGACAGGTAAGTTAACAGCTTTAAGAATTGATTAACCTTGATATCACGCAAAACGTCTTCACCCGCCTCCAGACGGGCCGGCACCTTAAGGCGCGTCATCACCTCCAGCAACTCGTCCGCCTCCCGGTTGTATTTGTAAAGAATAGCCATCTGATCCGGGTCAACCCCGTCTTCTATTAACCGTCTGGCCTCCCGCGCGGTGAAATAAGCCTCCTCTTCCATCGTATCAAGCTCCGCCCGCCGCAGTTTGGCCGGCGCGGCGGCCGTGCCGGCCACTAGGTTTATCTCGATATTCCCTATGTGTTGAGCCGCCGATCTTGTATTGTGGGCGATGACTTCGGCTGCGGCGTTCAGAATAACCTGCTGGCTGCGGTAGTTGTCGCTTAACGATATCACGCGCACGTATTCCTGATACTTATCATAAAAGTGCAGCAGGTTTTCCAGTGAGGCGCCTTGAAAGCGAAAAATAGACTGTTTGTCATCCCCCACCACAAAGATATTGGGGTTAGGGTAATAACTGCCGAGCAAATCCACCGCTTCGTTCTGGGCTCCGTTGGTGTCCTGATACTCGTCCACCAGCACGTATTGAAATTGCTCCTGGTAGTAAGCCAGCAGCTCGTCGTCTTTTTTCAACCCGCGCACCACTTTCATTATCATGTCCTCAAAGTCATAACGGCCCAGCCGCTCCAATTCCGCCTGGTAACCACGATACACCTCTGCCATATCTCTCTGTCGGGGAAGCTGCTTCCTGGCGGCGTTAAAATATTTCTTCCATTCATTCTTAAGTCCAGTTCTAAATTTGCTGGCCTCTCTTTCAGTCAAGCCCGCCACGCTGCGATCATACTCCACGAAACTACTCTCCAGGGGCTGCCATATCCGCCCCGCGCCATGCGAAGAGGCAACCCGACCTACTTCTTCTCTTACCCGCCGACAGGCCTCGTCAGTGCGACGCGCCGCCGGCCAAGAGAAAAAGGGTTCCAGCGTGCCGGCAGCCGCCTCCACAAATTGTTCTGTCTTATCCAGTACCTCCTTCAGGTCGCGGTAGCTGACATCCTCCTGTTTTAACCGTCTAACCGCGTCCGTCAAATCCCTGACATAATAATAAGGGCGCCCGAAGGGTTTTAGGGGGCTGCCGGCCGGCAGCTGGTCTACCAGCCGGCGGAACAACTGCACTCTCTCCACGTCCGATAAGGCCTGCCACTCGCCTGTCTCCTCCTCGTCAGGAGCAGGAGCGCGCGGTTGCATGAACTTGTCCGGCCACTCTTTTATCACCTCGTTGCAAAAGGAATGAAAAGTTGAAATCCTAACCTGGTAGGCGGCTTCACCTATCAAGCCGTAAAGCCTCTGCCTCATCTCTACCGCTGCCGATTCGGTAAAAGTAAGACACAAAATATTCCACGGATCCATCTGCGTGCGGCGCAGTATATTAGCCGCCCGCATGGTCAGCACCTGCGTCTTACCCGTGCCGGGCCCGGCCAGCACCATCACCGGCCCCTCAATGGCGTCCACCGCCTCCCGCTGCCGGCTGTTAAGCTGCCTGTACGCTTCCCTAAATGTTTCCTCCGCAATGCGCGGCCTTACTTCCACTTGGCGTTGTCTCATGATTTCCTTATGTTACACCGCTACCCTATAATAAAAACAGTTACCATGACAGAGAAAAACGCACTACCAGAATCTTTTCCCGGCCTAACGGTGAGTGAAATACAGCCGCGCACCTTTCACATGAAATTTACCCACTATTATAGGGATGGGGAGGCTAATACCAGTCAAGCCAGGCACTATCTTGACAAAGTTAAGCAAGTTACGGCTAAGCATCCCGGTCAGAAGCTAAACTTTATTCACGACACTTCAGCGCTGCCCAGCGCTCCCTTTCTCACCCGCCAAGCCCTTCAAGCCTACCAGGAAGCTTACTCGCACCCTCAAGTGCAGAAAGTGGCTATGGTCGGAATGGACCCCATACTGAAGGGCATCGTCACCCTGCTGGCTCGGTTCAGTGGCCGGACCACAAACTCGGCCTTCTTTGGCACCTTAGAAGAAGGACTAGCCTGGATCAACAAGAAAAGGCCGGCTGCTTCTGGCCCGCCAGATAACGATCCCCAGTAAAACAGTCAGCACGGCCAGCCATTGGCCGCGGGTTAAGTTTAAAATCATGGGATAGTGATGCACGCGCAAAAATTCCATACCAAAGCGCGCCAGGCCGGCCAGTACCAGAAACACGGCCGCCGCTTTGCCTGCCGTCTCGCTCTCTCGGCGTAGATGCCAGTAAACTACACCGGCTATTGCTATATTAACGGCCACCGCCAAAAACTGCGCCAGGGGCGTGGCAAACAGCTCGCCGTTAACCAGGTTGCCCAGCCGCCCCACCGCCAGGCCCAGCGAGGCCGGCACGGCCGCCGCGTCGGCCAGCTTCCAGAAATCAATCTTCAGGCGCCGGCAGGCAAGCCACAACGCCGCCGCCGCGCCCGCCAGCCCTCCATGCCAGGACATGCCGCCCTGCCACACGGCCGGAATCTCCAAAGGATGGAATAAAAAATGCGCCGGCTCGTAAAACAGGACAAAGCCCAGCCGGCCGCCGGCCAGTACGCCGGCTATAGCCCAGGTTAGCAAGTACAACAGCTGCTCCTGCGGCAGCTTAAGCTTTCTTAAAACAGCCGTCCGCGGCAGCAGGTACCACGCCAGGCCGAAAGCCGCCAGATACAAGATGCCGTACCAGCGGATCTGCCAGCCGAACAGATTCAAGACCACTTCCCGCGCCGGCAAAAACTGTATCATATTCCCAAATTATGGCCTATCGGCTACAGTTCCGAAACCTTGACAAATGCCAGTACATATGATAGGATTAAAAGATACAGTCCGCACCTTTTCCAACCCCCCAACAGGAGAGAGCTTTATGCCTTCCCCCACCAAGTTTACTCCTATAAGAGTAAACCCGGTAAAGATAATCTACCGGGGATGCCAGACAGTAGCCGCGGTTAAAGCCTACCACTCTCAAGCTGAAGGCCCCGGCGCCTGGGCTGGCTACCTAAGCATTAACGACCAGCGGCAGCCGCTGAAGGGATCGCGGGCCTCCGGCCCGAATGAGCGAGCAGTCACCATGTCTGTCAGGACTGCCGCGGAGAAGCTGGGAGTTATCTTTATCGAAGACCCAATGGACGTTTACGAGAGGGGCTAGTGCTCTTTCTCTTCTTCCCGCCTTACGCACCCCGCTCCAACCGGCAAGAGTTAAAAATCCTGCCGGCTTTTTCTTTATCCCGACTGGCGCAGTTTGCCAGCTTAATGGCCCTGTTAAGCCTGCTTCAGATAAACGGTCCGCGTGGGATAAGCAATTTCCACCCCGCGCTCTTCCAAACCCCTCGTAACGGCCAACAGTATGTTCTGATGAGTATCCATGTATTCCACGTAATCGGCGCTGCCCAAGTAGTAAACCCCCTCAAACATTAAGGCCGAATCTCCGAATTCATAAAAATGCACCCTGTCGTACCTGGTGTTTTCCTGCTGCTCAATAATCTTCTTCACCATCCCCGGTATTTCCGCTACTTGATCCGCCGTGGTCTGGTAAGTCACGCCGAATTTGAATACCACGCGCCGCTCTTCCATGCGCCCATAGTTGCGCAGCTTGGCTGACGTCATTTCATTGTTGGACACAATAATCTCCTCTCCGTTCACAGACCTTATGCGGGTAGTTTTAATTCCTACCGTCTGCACCGTGCCCATATAATCGCCCAGAATGATAAAGTCGCCGGGTACGAACGGTTTGTCAAAATAAATAGCCAGAGAGCTGAACAAGTCCCCCAGCACGTTCTGCGCCGCCAAGGCCACGGCCACGCCCCCGATACCCAGGCCCGCCACCAGCGAAGTTATGTTTATCCCTAAATTTGACAGCACGAACAAAGCCGCCACCGACCACAACACTGTACTCAACAAACTGTGCACCATGCGGTTCATGGAATGAGCGCGCTTGTCATCCGCGCGCTCCATGCGCCGCCTAATATAATACTCAATGAAAATCTGTAAGCCCAACACCACCTGGTAAACCAGCCATATCAGTAAAACCGCGTCCACCACCTTCCTGGCCAAGCCGGTTATCTCCAGATAGCGCAGCGCGGCGTAAAAGGAAATAAAAGTATAAAAAGGTGGTTTTATTGTCCCTACCACTTGAATCAGAGCATCGTCCAATTCAGTACTCGTTTTTTTCGCCATCCGGCCCAAGTACCGGAGGAGGATGCGCTGCGTCCACTTAAGCACAAAAACCACGCCCGCAAATACAAGCAGCGCGGCCAGATAGTCAAACACCGTGTTGCCCCACCAAGTGGATTGCCAGAAAGGCGTGTTAAAAAGCGGGTCCATACATTTTAAGAATAACCCAGGTGCGGCCATAAATAAATAGCTCGGCTTTCGCGGTTGAGCTCACGCAACAGCTTAACCAGATAAATTACCTTAAAAGAGCGTTTGTTTTAGGCATAGCTAATTTCCTTCTGAAGCGCGTAAGTCGTCAACAGCAAAAAAGCTGATGGCAAGGCTGATGGCAAAGTTGATGATAAAGCTGATGGCAAAGCTGATGGCAAAGTTGATGATAAAGCTGATGGCAAAGTTGATGATAAAATGAAGG
>CAZLVG010000039.1:0-8579 GCA_964562905.1 uncultured Candidatus Saccharibacteria bacterium
TTGTTTATGGCTTAATTGTGTTTATTGTAGCGTAATTGGAGTTTCGAAACGGTCTGTGGGTGTTTGAGCGTTTTAGCAAGGATGCTTCAGTAACTGATACATTACTATACATCGATGTATGGTAGTACCCAAAACTGTGTTCAATTACCGATGTTCAACTAATCATCCTCCGGGTCCAGCAGTAAGTTCAACAGCAGAAAGTGTCCGGCGTACCTGTGCCGGATATCATCGAAGGAACCGAATATGTCTCCCTCCCGCCCTCTCCGACGGCTCTTCTTTTTTAGCGGCTTATATCCCCATGTCCTGAAACGTTCACGCAGTTTATGATAATCGGGCACTCCATTCTCAAGCCAACTGTCAACTGACCTGATGGTTGAAAACCCCACCTTAAGTTCGCCCCTCACTTCGGCGTAGGTTCTGCCTCGAATGAGACGCCTGGCTATTTCTATTCGCCGTCCCAGCATAACCACCTCGCTCGGCGTAAACAACTGCTCTACCAAGACACGCATATCCCTCTTATTCTTCACGTCTATAAAAGCATCGGCCAGTCTGTCTACCAGCTTTTTTCGCTTTCGTTCTTTTAAGGACCGGTAGTCGAATTTAGCCATGCATTTCTTACACTTCTTTCTTACAAATACTACCGCGCATCGATGTGTTAAACTTACATACACTCCTTATAAATACTACCATACATCGATGCGTTGAACTTATCATACACTCCTTATAAATACTACCATACATCGATGTATGGTAGTACTAAAAAACATCAGAATTACGTAACCGCGCGTATTTTTCTCCTCCTGTATCCCGAGGTTTCTTCTCCTGCGTCCCGAAGCATTTAAGCCTCCCCTAATACCATGACTTTTACGGCTATGCCTTGCGGGACGCGACTGACATAACCACCAAAAAATGAATTAAAAAACCTCTCTAAACGACTTTCACTTTATAGCCGCGCCACTGATTACGTTCAAGCCGTCGGTATATCCAAACCTTACGACTAAAACGTCAGTTTTAGGAAGCAAATTTTGGATATACCGTGTTACGCGAAGTCGCTTTAGCGACGAACAGAACACGGCGAAGCCGACGACATTAGGCAAAATCGCTCCGCGATTTTGCCTAATGTTTAAGAATATCTGATGTTTTTGTCTCGCTTCCTTATTATATTTCAAATGAGAAAAAGAGATAAAAATATGGGTTGAAGGAATTTTTTACTCCTTAAGAATTTAATTGATGAAAAATTCCTGAACCAGATATTCTTTGTTATCTGATGTAAGTAATATTTATTTCACTCCTAATCTTAAAAATTTTCCTTTAATAACCACTTGTTTAGGAAACTTTCAATATCTTGATTGGCAGACCATTGCTTAGTCATCGCCTTGAACATTCGCTCGCAACCAGGATATGGCTTGGCGTTTTTAGAGCCAACAATCTTTTTGTATGGTTGCCAGTTTTCAATTACAGTATTGAAAGTTTCCGAAACTTGCCATACATATTTTGGGTTTTTGCCTCTAAATTCGTCATTTTCATTTATTCCATATTTACTTTTGATGTAGTCAAAGAAAATGAAATGCAACATCTCATGGGCAATCGTACTAATCGGGCTCCATTTATTGCTGGAATATGGAAAGTAAAAAGTTTTCTCTTTGATATTTCTTGGAAACATCAGATACACAGAAGCATATCCAATATATTTTCCCTTTGGCCAGTCATACCCTTGAAAAATTTTATCAACAAGATTGTAAAATTTGCTCTCAATTTTAGACCATTGTTTTTTTGTTTCCTCAACCCCTTTTAAAATTTCCTGCTCATTTATTGTATGGATATGCTTCGTGTATTCAGATATAATTTTGTTTCTTTCGGGAAGAGAAAACTTTTTACTGGTTATAAATTGAAAATTTAGGGGCAAAAACCAATCCACGAATTCGCCATGATTAACAAACCATTTGGCGTTTTGGGTGTCAGCGTTTATGTCTATGGCAAGTTTCAATTTCGGTTTCATATTAAAGGAAAATTTTTATTAAAAAATAAATATTGCTTATTTCACATAACGTTAGGGATAAAAGAAGTTTGCGGAACGTAGTGGAGCAAATTTGGACGGAGACTGCAAGTCGGAGTCTTTTATCCCTTGTTGTGCGATGTGTAATTTTTTATCAATTCATTGTAAATCTATTGACTACTTCTGGCCATTTTGTAGCCAAGTCTTCAAAAACAGGCTTCCAGTTTTCCTCTTTAAGTTCTTCATCTGATACAGTTATATCAGTTGTTTTCCCTAATCTGTTTGCGTGTAGTCTATATGCGTTAAAAAAGTTTTTTTCTGATGCAGTAAGAGCTAGGCCTGTTTTTGAATGAACCTTTTTCATCTGAATTGTTTCTATGGTCATTTTTACAATTCCTGCTAAAAATTTCGCAACGAAAAAGATAACAACACCTTGCCAGCCAATCGTTATAAATCCATACACCGCAAGCAGAACTAGCAAAATGCCAAATCCTGAAATGTAACTATAAAATGTTCCCAAGCGATCTAGTCCGGGAATTATGTAAAGTCCAAATGACGTTATTAAAAATCCTATTATTGAAGCAATAAAAACATACAATCCGATTTCAAATGCTGGCAAGTGCAAATAAAAACAAACTAAACCAGTTGCGAAAGTTACCCAGGAAGGAATTGACTCCAATCCTTCCGTGGTTTTCAAAACCTTAAAGGCGTCAACTTTTGGATAAAGTCTCGCTATTAAGGCAAAAGCATAATCAAACGGTAATCTGATTTTTAGTCCTCTTGGTGTAAAAATGGCCATAGTATTTTCCTTAATGATAAAAAATTACATTTCGCACAACTGCTTTTTATCGAAACTATAGATATCACATTATGCCATGCCACTCTTTAAATAAACGGGTGGCGCGGCGCGCGGGGTCCCCGCGCCCCGGAGCCACTGTGGCGCGGGGTGGGGGCGCATGGGCCGCGATAAGAACCCGTCACAAGTATAGCGGCGTGGCATAATGTTGCCTCTATATATGTCTTGTTAATAGCAAAAATAGCGTGCTGTGCCAAGCTCGTTGTTGCTACGCCGTCTGCTCTAGCACTTGTCGATAAACTTGGGTGGTCGTTTGCGCCACTTTTTTCCAGGAAAATTTTCTTACCTGTTTAAGGCCTGTCTGGATCATTCGTTCCCTCTTGTCTTCGCTAGCTAAAATTGCCGGCATCTGCCGCGCCAACTGTTGTTCAAAGGCGCCGTCGTGCGCGCGGGCCCGCAAATCCCGGGTGGT
This sequence comes from uncultured Candidatus Saccharibacteria bacterium, assembly GCA_964562905.1. Classification (GTDB taxonomy): domain Bacteria; phylum Patescibacteriota; class Andersenbacteria; order UBA10190; family UBA10190; genus CAYSWF01. The sequence continues at coordinate 3,265 of CAZLVG010000039.1, forward strand.
GAATTTTACAATCTCTCCCGCCGGACCAACGACTTCCGGCAACGCGCCGCCGTCGCTGACGAGCACGGGAGTGCCACAGGCCATGGCTTCCTGGGGAGGAAATCCCCACCCTTCATAAATAGAAGGCCAGACGAACAAGTCCGCGCCGGCATACAGTCCGGGCAGGTCGTTGTAAGACACGAATTGCTTGAGTTCCACACGCTCACCAGCTCCTTGCGCGGTAATTTCCCGCCTAATGTTTTCATAATCGGCATCCGGCCGGCCGGCTATTATAAGTTGGTGGGGTATGCGGCTTGCCGCCCGGGCAAAAGCCCGCACCAACAGCGGCACATTCTTGCGCGGCTCCAGTGTGCCGACGAACAAAATGTACGGCTGCTCCGTCCGGCTGCTATACGGCCCCGGACGGAAATGACCGGTGTCAACCGCCAGCGGCGTCACGGTTATTTTCCGCGGGTCTACGTTGTAATAATTCACGATATCGCGCTTACTGGCCCGTGATATGGTGATAATACCTTCACTCAAGGCGGTTGCCCTCTTCAGCGCGCGGGGCCAGTACCAGCGCCTTACGGAGCTTTGCCCTTCAGGAAAAAGCAGAGGGATGGTGTCAAAAATAGTTACTACCGTGGGAACCATTTTTCGCCGGGGGACATCCGCTTTAATAAAGTGAACTACATCGGGGTTGATGTTTTTTAAAACTGCCGGCACTTGATGCTGCAGCCAGAGCGGCAACAGAAGCTTGTGCCGCAACGGGACAAGCCTTTCGTCCAGCCTGTCCGTCTGCCTATGCCGCCATCCCGCTCCGGACTGATCGGTTATCAGTGTGTAGCTGTTGTTATCTTCCAGCTCCAGCAGGTTCTCAATCAGATTCCGCGCGTAAGTCTTAACTCCCCCGCCTCCGGCCGACAACGCCCGAGCTTCAATAGCTATTTTCATGCCAGCCAGCTGCTTCCTTAAGAACTTTCTCAAAAGCGGCGGCGGTTTTAGACAAATAAAACCGCCGCACCTCACGGGCGTTTAACCGTCCCATCCGCTTTCTTAGAAGTTTATCGGTCTGTAAGCGCATAACAGCGCGACGAAATTTATCCGGCCGCCCCGGCGGGACCAGGATAGCGTTTTTCCCGTCGCGCAGAAAATCCAGCTGGCCTCCGCAATTAGCGGCTACTATCGGCAAACCGGCATCCATGGCTTCCAAAAAAACGAGACCGAAACCTTCGTGCTGGCTGGCGGAAATGAAAGCGTCAGCCGCCCGCAGCACCTGCCGCTTGCGCACTTCACTAAGGGTCCCCAGCCAACAGACCCTGTTTTTTAATCCATACTGTCCAGCCAGGGAAGCCAGCCTTTCCCGCAAGGGCCCGCCGCCTATTATAGCCAGGTGGGCTTGCGGCAGTCCCCGCCACGCTTGCAACAGAACCTCGTAACCCTTGCGGGGTATCAGGCGGCCGACGGACACAAACAAGATCCCGGCCGGCAAGCCCAAAGCTTCCCGGGGCCTGTTGGCCGTCTGCGTTACGGGAAGGCCAAGAGGCATTACCACCACCCGCTTTTTAACCCCGTGAAGCTGTTCGGCTTTCCGCTTGGTGTCCTGCGAGATAGCCGTACACACCCGTGCCCGCCGCGAGATCAGGCGAATCATCCAACGCAGCCACCAGTGGCGATGCGGCGATGTACCTTTGGTGGGGTCGTACAGGTCGCCGCCGATAAAGCTCAACACAAAAGGCACTTTAAACAAGCTGGCCAGAGCGGCCGCCGGCAGACCCGAGGGAAGCACAAACTGGGCGTTAATGAGGTCAAACCTCACTTTCCAGCACAATCTCCACCCGGACAGGAAAGCAGCCGGAACAAAAGTTACCAGCGAAGCCAGGGAAGCGGTGGGCAGGCTGCCGCGGCCGATCACTCTGACGCGGTGTATGTTGACGCCGTCCAAAATCTCCCGCCGCTTTAATCCCGCCTGCCAAGTAGTAACCACACAGACTTCATGCCTTCGAGCCAGCTCGCCCGCCAACTGGCTAGTAGCCACGCCACCGCCCCCGCCTAAAGGAGGGTATTCAAAGTTAAAAATCAGCAGTTTCATTACCGCTTAAAACACCTTAAAAGCGGGGTTCTGGAGGATGGCTTTCTGCCGGTCGGGCGATGAAACAATCAACTGCGTTTTTCCAGGCTTTAATTCAAGCCGGACCGCCATCCGTCCGTCTAGCCGCGGCGAAAGAGTGAGCCTCTCCCCCTCCAGGATTAATTGCGGCTGGGAAGGGGACTCCGGCGGAACTTTAAAAGACATCTGAACAGTGCTGGAACTCTCTCCCACATTATACATGATCAGGGACGCTTCTTGTTTTACTTCGCCGAAGAAACTGCCGCGCCGCGCGTCAAAACCAACATGCTGCCAGCGGTCATCCCGGGCCAAAAAAACTCCGTCTCCGCCCGCCTTTGGTCCCAGCTCATACAACAACGCGTCGTTATATCGCCGCGGCTCCAGGGACATTTCCACCTCCAGTAATCTCTTAACGGCCCGCAGCTGCGGAGAAGAGACGGAATCGGTGTGCACCAGCACGAGGGGGGCGTCCAGATAGCGCATAACGTCCGGCAGCGTCTCGGCCATCTCCTGGCCAAAAAACTCCGGACTGTCTTCCAGCAAAGTGCCCGTTCTTAAATAGAGCAGCTGCCGCAGCGCCGGCAGGGAGTGGATCTCTTCAAAGTTCTCCGGCCTGCCCGCCCTTTCCAGCGCGATGTTCCCGACCGTGCCTTTGCCGTGCCGGCGCGAAGCGTACAGCGCCCGCGAAGCGGCCGTGTAATTGGTCGCCGCCGGTATTTCTATCAACCAGTTTCCGGGCGCTTCCTTCACGGTCTCATAAACCCGCGGCAGCCGCGCCGACTGGAGGGGAACGGGGAAAAACAAAAACTCCGCCAGCAGGACGGCTGCTATCGCCGCCGCGCCTTGGCGTCGGCGCAATTGAACGGACAAAACCAAGCCCAGCAACACCGCGGTGCTTAAGCCCGTAAGCACCCCCGCGCGGGCCACCGCTCTAACGGAACTGAAAACCGGCCAACCATTTACCAGTTCATACGGCAGGGGCAGGCCGGTTACCGCCCCCAGAACGTGCAGGCGCGGACCCAAGCTGACCACCGCGAAGAAGACGGCCGCCGCGGCCCAGAAATGCTTATGTCCGTCCGGTATCTGCTGGTAGAAAAACAGTATCAGCAGCAGCGGCAGCAGACCCAAATACTGCGTGGCTTCGGTAAAGTTGCCTGTAAAGTTGCCGGCCAGGACCGCCGCGGCGCCGCCCCAGGCCGTATGAAAAACAGCCGGCACCACGAAGGAGAACAGGTCGGCCGAAAAACGTACTACCTGCTCCCGGCCCGGGTCCAGGCCTCCTCTAGAATCCAGCGCCATTCTTACGGTCGGCCAGTAGGGCAGGATCACGAAGAAAAGCAGCAGCGCGGACAACACGGCCAAATACGCCTTTGACTTTTTAACCGCGCAGAAATTGGCGGCTCGGCGCCAGTTAAAGGCCAGCGCCAATAAAATAAACAAAACCAGCCATAACGCATAATGATGCTCCGACCAGGCCTGGACGGCCAACAACGCGGCCAGGCCCAGCGTTTTTCCTATGCCGGGCCGCTTAAACCAGGCCAGGCCCAGCAGGATAGTGAGCGGCAGCCATTGCGTCTGCATAGCGCCGAAGTGCCCCATAGAATGAGCCACGCGATACGGTAAAAACATGTAGTACCCACCAGCCAAAAAGGCAGCCCACTCTGCTGGCTGGCCGGCAGGTGACAACACGCCGCCCGACAGCAGAAATTTTACCAGCCAATACACGCCATATCCGGACAAAACAAAGGACAGCAGCCACACCAGGTTGTAAGCCAGAGGCTGCGCCAGCAGCAGCTGCAGGAACATCCACGGCCAGACGGAAAGGTTGACCAGCCGCGGCTCGCCCTGGCCGAAAAATTCATTACCCAGTCGCGCGTCCCGGCCCGGGGCAAGGGCTGCTTCCCGCGCCAGCTGCGCCTTTTCCTCAAACCTCCACATGGTCTGCCAAGGATCTCCTCCTGTCCCGGCTACATGGGAAGTTAGGCGGCCAGCCAGCGGCGCCGTCATAATCAGGGTTAAGCCCAGGTAAGCGGCCAAAACAAGCCACTGCTTTTGGTAAGCCACGTCCATAGCTGTAGTATGTAAACTATCACACCAAAAAGGACAACCTTAACCGACTTTTTCTACCGGCGGCTAAAAGAGCGGCCGCGCTTGCACGCGGCCTTGAGCCTGATCCGCGGCCGGCAGTTGATAGCGCCGGACTACCCCTTGCGCCCGCGGCCCCGCTACGGATACGGACTGCCTTCGCACCGTCTTTTGTGCCGGATGATAAGCTCCAACACCGCCGCCTACCGCCGCCGCCTGCAAGAGCTGTCCCGGTTGCGGCCTTACTTGCATAACATACCGCCGGCCATGTGGCACAACGATTGGCTGCCGCCGCTGGACGGCGCTACCTTATACATGTTTATTAAGCAGCTGCGGCCGCGCCGTTATTTTGAAGTGGGCTCGGGAGCATCCACCAGATTCGCGCGGCGCGCCATCGATGACCACCAGCTGCCCACCGTCATAACATCTATCGATCCTTCGCCGCGTATGGACATTGACAAGTTATGCGACCGCGCCATGCGCCGGCCGTTGGAGCAGTGTCATCCCGCCACCTTCACCCAGCTGGACAAAAACGATATTCTCTTCATTGACAACTCCCACCAGGCCTTTCAAAACTCCGACGTGACCGTTTTCTTCCTGGAGATACTGCCCGCTCTTAAACCCGGCGTGGTGGTGGGAATCCACGACATTACGCTGCCGGACGATTACCCTCCTTCCTACGCCCGCCATTACTACTCGGAGCAATACCTGCTGGCCTGCTGGCTGCTGGGCGGCGGCCGCGGTATTGAGACAGTTTTACCCAACTGGTTTTGCAGCCAAGACCCGGAGTTAGCCAGTTTGGCAAAACCTCTCTTCTCCCATCCCGCCTTCAAAGGCATTGATACCCACGGCAGTATTTTCTGGATACGAAAAGTTTAAAACGGCCGCATTTCTCCTCCCTTGATGGGAGGGGACCAAGGGAGGGTGATGTGGTTTCCGTTTCTTTCACCCCCACCTAGCCTCCCCCGTCAAGGGGGAGGGAACTAAAGAGTGGAGCCCCGTCAAGGGGGAGGGATTGTAAGCGGAGCCTCTCCCGTCAGGGAAGAGAAACTATAATACCGCGCTAGTTACCAGTTACTAGTTACTAGTTACTAGTTACTAGTTACCAGTTACCAGTTACTACTTCACCCCCACCTAGCCT
>CAZLVG010000040.1:0-8446 GCA_964562905.1 uncultured Candidatus Saccharibacteria bacterium
GCAGGCGGGCCCCGAAGGAAAGTGCTCCGCACTTCCTACCCCGATAGTAAAAACTTCGTTTTACTACGGGGCACAGCGCGGCAAGCAAGAGAATTTTTGCCTGACCCGTAGTTAAATCCGAAGGATTTATACTATCGGGTTTTACCCCGTAGCATCTTGAGCGAAGCGAAAGATTGCTATGGGGCCCGCCTGCTCACCGCGCCGAAGGCGCGGCTGTGGGGTGGGAAGCGTTTCCGCTGTCTTGGTATCAAGACATTCCGCCAATTCGGCGGACAGGCGCCGCAAAACAATTTTCAATTCCTTTTAAGAAAAATTTGGCGGGCGGGCGATAAAAAATTGAAAGAAAATTGTTTTGCTTTGCTCGCCGAGTTTCGGCGGGTGGAAACGCGGAGCGGATCTAATCAAGCATTTTCCGTTCAAAAAAGGTTCGAGCGGCGTTCAGTAACTGCGACCAAGTTAGACATTTCGTTTTTTCAGGGGAAAGAGTTTGCCCGCAAAATTCGAGATGTTTAGATTGGTCGGGGTGCCGAGATTCGAACTCGAGCTAAATCCTCCCAAAGGACTCGTGCTGCCACTACACTACACCCCGTAGCAAATTGATAAGCGTGCTTGTCCTTCCGAAACCTTGGCGAAGGAGGGCTGCCATTACACCACACCCCGATCAATAATGTTTACTCTTGGCAGTGTAATATTCTATGACAATTGGCGCGTATTATAGAGCGTTTATTGCTCTCTTTTTTGACTTTTACCGTTCCGATTTCTCTATCCAGGACTAGGTTACACCCCGCCTAGTCAACCTAAAGCGCCGGGCTCGCCTGTCAAACCCGCCCTCCATTTTTTAGAGCTCGCGGCCAGTTTGGCTACTTAACACTTTCCTTTAAAGTCCGGCCGGGACGGAACTTGGCTACCCGGACGGTAGGGATCATGATTTCTTCTAAGGTTCTCGGATCCACTCCCCGGCGTCCTTTTCTGTCCTTGACCTCAAAGGCGCCAAAGCCGGACAGGTTCACTTTTTCGTCCAAAGACAGCTTTTCTATTACAAGGTCCAGGAAGGTACTTATCACCTCCTCCACGTCCTTGCGCGGCAGACGAGTAGCGTTAGTCGCCTGATCTATGAGAGCATCTTTATTAATCATATGGTAATAATTCACCTCCTTTGGCGTTGCGGCTGCTTTATAAAGCTAATTATTCAGAATTTTTCTGATGGGCGCAATGGCAGTTGTTTTTCCGGCGCGCGCGTCTATATCCAACAACACTCCTCCCAGCTCCAGAGGACCCGCGGTTTCGTAGGTTTGTTTTATCTTCATTTGGGTCAAAAAGCCTTTTAGGGGGCTCTCTATGTCCGAGCCGATTATGGAATGATAGCTGCCGCACATACCCACGTCGGTGATATAGCCGGTGCCGCCGGGCATTATCTGCGCGTCGTTGGTCGGTACGTGGGTGTGCGTACCCCACACGGCCGCCACCCGCCCGTCGGCGTGCCAGCCCAGCCCCCTTTTTTCGCTGGTGGCTTCCGCGTGAAAATCAACCAGCCTGATGTCGGCGTTGCTTATTTCCGGCACTGCCAGCAGCTCGTCCAGTTGGTAAAAAGGATTCAGCGGATGGTTTTTGAAAAACACCTGGCCCTGCAGATTCAGCACGGCCACGCTGAAGGCGCCTTTGGTGTAAACATGGTAGCCGCGGCCGGGCACTCCCGCGGGATAGTTGGCCGGCCTTATTACTCCCGTGTTTTTATCTTCAAGTACGGTGAACCCCCGCGGGCTGTCCCAGGCATGATCACCCAGGCTGTACACGTCCGCTTCCCATTTTTTAACTTCCTTAAAAGTATTGTCGGTAAGTCCCCGTCCGTGGGTTATGTTTTCAATATTGACTATGACACTGTGCGGCTGGTATTCCTTGGTCAGCTTAGGCAAAGCCCGGCTTACCGCTTCCCGGCCCGGTCGGCCCACCACGTCGCCCAGAATAAGAAAACGAAGTTTTTTGGTCATGGTAACTGGCCTTAAGTCACTTATTTTTCGCCACCACCCGCCATTTACCGTTCCACTGTACTAAGTGCCCGGGGACTTCAAAACCGGCAGCCAGTTTATGTCCGCCGCCTCCCAGCCTGGCCGCTATTTTGCTTACGTCAATGTTCTTGTGCGGCTCCGAACGCAAACTTGCCTTAATCAAGCCCGGCTCGTATTCAGCTAGCAGCAGGGCGAATTTGGTATCAGGCAGCGTATTCAGCATATTAACTACGCCGGACAGGTCCTCCAGGTCGGCCCGGCACTCCTTAAGGTCGTCAGGCGTGATGACCGAAACGGAAGCGCCAGTTTTTTTATTGACCATCACCCGGGACAGCGCCCGTCCCCATACTCGCAGACCGGACAGTTCTTTTTTTTGGTATGTCTCGTGGGCAATGTGCGACAGCCGCGCGCCTTTGCTCATTAGCCAGGAAGCCGTTTTCATCACTTCCGGCGTAGTGGAGTCGTGCATAAATGATCCGGTGTCCGTAAATATCCCCGCCAGCAGACAAGTAGCCATGTCGTTGGTCAGCGGCGTATCGGTCATTTTAAAAAACTCCACCAGTATTTGAGCGGTGGCGGCTGCCTGCGGCATGACCAAGTTAAATCTGCCCTCGCCTGGATTGCCCTGGTGGTGATCCAGGCAGATAGTTAAGTTATGCCGCGACAGTTCTTTTCCCAGGCCGGTACGGTGAAGCCTGGTGGCGTCCAGGACCACCACTGCGTCGTACCGGACGACGTCAGGTTTTTCTACGGTCAAGCGTTCAAAACCTGGCAGAAAAGATAACGTGTGGGGAGGCTTGTCGGGAGCGTAAGCGGTTACTGTTTTATCCTGCATTCGCAGAGCGGACAGCAGGGCCAGCGACGAGCCTACGGCGTCGCCGTCGGGATGTTCGTGGGTGCAAATCAGTACGGTGTCCGCCGACCGTAAAGCGTTTTGGATGCCTTGTACCGTGGGACGGTGCTTCTCAAGCAGGTCCTCCAAGCTGGCGCTCGATGTTTTCCGCGTGCTGTTGTCCATGATCAACTTTAATATTTAAGTAGGGCAAGGTTTTAAGTTTAAGCTGTTTATTGAACAAGCCTTGCAGCTCGTACATCTGCCTTTTCAGGCCGCGTATTATTTCTTGGGATCGTTTATGTGGTAGCACCGATATCCACACAGTAGCCGACTGCAAGCTGGGAGCTGTTTCAACGTCCGTTACTGTGACCATGACGTCGCGGGGCAGCTCCGCTTCTTTCTGAATGATCTTGCTGAATGTACGCTTGATGTGCTCATTAAGCTGGTCCGTCCGCCGAGACATAGTGTTTTACTGATATGGACGCAAAAATAAAAGCAGTCAACTTTTGGCGGCTGCCGGCATCTCCTGGCGCACTTTTTCTTCTTTGTACACCTCCAGGACGTCGCCTTCCTTGATTTTTCCTTTGCCTTCCACGGTTATGCCGACCCGGTCTCCCTGTCCGGCGCGAGTGATTTTTTGTCTCTCTCTTTGCAGCTCTGCTATTTCCCCGCGCATCACTTCCTGGCGGCCGCGGCCCTCTTTCCTGGTAGCGGTAATCTTGGCTCCGGACTCCACCGTTCCTTCCGACACTTCGCCGCCCACTATTTTGTGTTTTTGGGTGGAGAAAAATATTTTTAGCACCTTCAGCTTGCCCAAGCTCTTTTTTACCGTGGCAACAGGCAGCCTTTTTTCTATCTCTTCTCGCACGTCGTCTGTCAGCCGATAGATGATATTAAAGGATTTAATCGGCACCTGCTCTTTTTCCGCCAGCTTGCGGGACATACCGCTGACATTGGTATTAAAGGTGTAAATAAGCGCTCCGGCGGCCGCGGCCGTTAAAACGTCGGAATCCGACACCGCGCCCACTTCCATGCGTATGATTGACAAACGCACTTCCGGCGGCGCCATGGCCGTTATCGTTTGTTCAAGGGCTTCCAGCGACCCTTGGGAATCTGCTTTTATCACCAGCGGCAGCACCTCTCTCTTGTCCCCTTCTTCTGCCAAGTCGCTTAATTTTTTCACCGGCGCCCGGCTAAGACCGGCCTTGGACCGCGCTTCTTCCCTGGCGGTAACCGCCTGCATTACGTCCCCCGCTGCCGGCACGTCGTTCAGTCCTACTATAGTAGCTGGAGATGAAGGCAGGGCCTTGGCCGCGGGCTTGCCTTGAAAATCCAGCAGCCGCCTTACCCTTCCCGTGGTTTGGCCGATAACAACGTTATCTCCGGCGTTAAGAGTGCCGGTATGGATAAGCACGGAAGCCAAGGGGCCCAAGTGCTTGTCCAGCCGGCTTTCAATGACGCTGCCCAGGGCCAGCCGGTCGGGGATAGCTTTAGGCGGATTTATGTCGGCTGTCAGCAGAACCATTTCCAGTAAGTCTTCTACACCTTGTTTCTTTAGGGCCGAAACCGGCACCACGGTGGTTTTGCCGCCCCATTCTTCAGGGTTCAAACCTATTTCCGCCAATTCCTTTTTCACTTTGTCCAGGTTGATGCCAACTTTGTCAATCTTGTTGATGGCGACTATCACGGGCACGCCGGCTTCCCGCGCGTGACTGGCCGCCTCCTTGGTCTGTGGCTTTACCCCGTCGTCGGCGGCCACCACCAGGATAGCTATATCCGCTAAAGACGCGCCGCGCCGCCGCATAAACTGGAAAGTTTCGTGGCCGGGGGTGTCAATAAAAGTAATTAATCTTTCTTTGTGCTTAGCCTGGTAACTACTGATAGCCTGGGTTATGCCCCCCGCTTCACCGGCGGCCGCGTTCGCCTCGCGGATGGAATCCAACAGTGTCGTATTGTGAATGATAGTACGCTCCGCGACAAAGTTCTTATATCCAGGAACAGAAAAATCGTACACATAGGGAGCTGGGGTGCGTTCAATCTTCGTAACCGGCACGGCACTAATTTCTCCGGGGTTTACCAGAGGCTTAAGCTGCGAATGGCCGAAGCAGGATGTGAAGATATCTCCGCGCTCTTTGAAAAGACGCGTCAGGAATGGCCGGGAAAGGGTGTTATGGCACTTGTACGCGTTAAAGTAGGGTAGGACACTTTCAGGAATACGGTGACCTTCAAGCAAAGAGCCGGGAATGGGCGTGGAATCAAACACGCGGCTCGTGCGCGCTTTAAGACATGCTCGCTCCAGACGCCGGCGCTTGCCTCGGTGGCGCAGGTGATAGTGATCCGCAAAGCGAGAGACGTACGGGCGGTTGGCAATGCGTACCGTGCCATAGCTGCTTTTCTTAGCACCTTTGCGTACGGCGCCAATAGCGGCATGCGTACCTGTTTCAAGCAACAGTGATGCCACGTCAAATGCCAGTGCCGTGCTTTTGGTCACCAGTTCAGCGCTGTGGTTGAGCTTTGACACATATCCGTCGGTGTCGAAAATACCCGCGATGACTTCGCGGCGCATAGGATTGTAACGCTTAACCAGGCTAGGCACGCGCGCCGTCCCGGATTTACTGCCGGCGGGCAGGTCAAAAGCAGCTTCCAGAAAACGCACGAATGTCTTGGAAGCGCCGCAGGACAGCATATCCGCGGTATGGCCGCGTTTTTCAACAGGGGAGACTCCTAACACGTTCGTAAGAATATGCCTGCACGCATCCTTTATCTCCCGATTGTTGTTGTGAATAGCAACCTCGCAGGATCCTACATGACCGTCACCAATAATGACGCCAAGCAGGTAACCAAGCCGGGCAAAGTCATCATCTGTCTGAGGCAGGCGCATGGATTTACTGGTATGGCCAGCACGCCACTTCTCGGTTGCGTTCTTAAGGCGAGATATTGAGCTGTACATTTCATCAAGCGGAATATTAAACCGTTCTGTCATATGAAGAAGATCAGCCACGCGAAAACGGTTCCTGCGCGTAGTGGAGGGGCTGGTAGTCAGAACGCCATCCCGCAGCAGCTGTTGGGCGCTGTATGTTTTGAGCAAGCCGCGAATCGTGGCTGTACCCGCTTCGTCTAGAAATGCCACCATGTTACCGGCAGCAGCTAAACGCCGCAGGATTTCCGCTTTAAGAGCGTCAAGCTCCAGGCTTTTTAAGGGTAATGTTTGCGGCACGACGACGTGGTCACCGGGCGTAATCTTGCCAGCCGGATGAAACGCCATCTCGCCGGACGACGTAACGCACAAACAGGGATGCTCGGGTGTTACTGATAATCTGTCTCCGGACTTAAGAATAAGAGTAACAAGCGGTTCCGTGGCTGAAAGACGCCATAGGTGGGAAACACGCGCGGATGTAATACGGCTGCCGTCCCAGCTCATCACTTCAGGCCCGTCTTCAACTTCTACAACCTGCTCGTGTTTGCTCTCGCGAACAACTTTTCCCCGGGAGGAATAATGCTGCCATAGACTCTTAGCTGTGGCCGTGTCTCCGCTGGCCAGGGCAACGCGACTGTCAGGGTGAACACACTTGCCGTGGTCAACGTGCCCCATCAGTGTCACCACCGGCGGGCGCTCAATTTGCTTATCCGGGTCCTCTTTCCTTAAGACTTCCTTCAGCTTTTCCCTGTTCATAACACCTTTTTCCAGCTCTTCCACTTTCTCTTCCGTGGCGTAGCCCAGGTCGGAGGCCACGATGGCCGCCGTGTCGTAGTCCAGATCGTCATTCAAAGTAGCCGTGACGCCATACTTCAGCAGCTGCGACAGAATGTCCCCCACCGGCAGCTGCAGCATTTTAGCCAGGTCCTGGATCTTGACAATGGAGGGCAGAGCGATCACCTGTTTTTTCAGATCCTCACGCCGCCTTTGTTCACTAAGATACTGTCTTACCTTGGCCGCTTCCTGCCCGTCCAGGTTTTTCTGTCCTTCTTCCAGTCGCACGTTGACCTCCTGCAGGATGCTGCGCAGCGCGGATTCCGGCAAACCGAGCTCGGACAGCAGATCGGCTATCTTTACGGTGCTCCTTGTCCTGTGGCGTGGTTTAGTCATAAGTATAGTATCATAATCCTTTTCTGCTGTTTTGTCCATGGTAGCACATAAGTGATAACCGCTGATAATTTTCACCTCCCTGTTAAAGGGATAAGAGAGTCAAACCACTAATTACAAGACCCGAATTTCAAAGTGTTGCTTGCTCTTGGGCGCCGCGGGCAGGCAGCCGGCCGCTTTTTGAGCTGGTTGTCTATTTAAGAGTTAGGCACCGGCACTGCTCTTCCGCCCAGGGCGATTGACCTTTCCGCGGCATCCAAGATCTTTACCGTTTGCAGGCCCTCCTCCAATCCAGCCCGCGGCCGGACTTTGCCTTTGGCCATCCTGATAAAATCAAGCAACTCCAGTTTTAGGGGAGGCTGCCGGCTGTAGCGCGGATGCCGCGCCCTGCCATGGTGATGCCAAGTCACCTTTCTGTCGGCAGTGTCATCCCAGACCACTGTTCCTTCGGCACCCGTTACCGTCAACCTGACTCTTTTCTCCGGCCAGTGCCAGTTGACCGATAACTGTCCTTCCGCACCTCCCGGGAACAACAGCCGGACTTCCGCCGCGCCCTCCAGCTTTCTTCCGCTGGCTGGCTTCAGAAAGCTCCACGCTTGCACATGGCTGGGATTTTCGCCCAGCACGTCAGTGATCAGGCTTACTCCGTGCGGCCCCCAATCCCACCAGGCCGGCACGTCCTCGCGCACCGGGCCGTTGTTCATGCCCTCAAAACGGATGTATCTTACCGGGCCGATTTTTTCCGCTGTCTCTTTGGCTTTTACGAAAGCCGGATTGTATAAATGTATGTGTCCGACCATCACTGTGTTTTGGCCGGCGCGGGCGATCTCCCGGGCGTCTTTGAGGCTGGCTGCTAGCGGCTTTTCGATAAAAACGGGCAGGTCGGCTTTTAAGTAAGGGAGCGCCACTTGGGCGTGAGTGGAGGCGGGAGTGGCCACTATCACCGCTTCTATTCCCCGCTTTTTAACCATTCTTGGCAAAGGAGCGTTTCGGTTGAAAGCGACCGTTTCCACTCCGTCTACCTCTCCTAAGGTCCGCCGGATATTCTTTCCCCATCTACCCACGCCGATCAAGGCGACTTTTATCATAGTCAACTAATGTAATCCAGGTTCAGGATTAAAGCAAGCAAGAAAAAATTTTATAGGGCTTGCTGGCTGGCCCAAACCACAGGTCTACTCTGGGGCTGTAATCTAGACACTGGAAGCAGGCCAGAGAATTTTTAATTTTCAATAAAACTTCCAATAATCCATTTTTTCAAACACGCACGCCTCAAAGCGGGCTAAGCATTACGAGTTATGGATGGCGAATTATGAGTGGCGTAAGTTCTGTTTAATTGCTCCGTCCCGTGCCAGCTTTAGGTAGTCCCTCTTTGACAACGCGTCCGCCGACGTAAGACTTCTGCGTCCGGCACCAGTCCACAAATCTGTTAATGCCTTCGGGAAAGCCGACTGCCGGCCTATAGCCCAGCTCCGCGCGGGCTTTGGACAGATCCGGACAGCGCCTTTGCGGCTCTCCCGCCGG
>CAZLVG010000041.1:0-2706 GCA_964562905.1 uncultured Candidatus Saccharibacteria bacterium
ATTTTGTATTGGAAACCGAAACTCATTTCAGCCCCATCTTGTGTTAGACAAGACTTTTTCTTGCTGCGGCCCAAAAAATATGCTACAATGAGCTAAACTGCTCTTTCAGAACTGTATACACAACGATTAACCAATGTGTATACAGGTTACAAAAAATCCCTCAACAAAAACAAACACAAACATATATGTCCGATTCGGCACCAGAAGATGACAAATTAGTTCCCATCTCCGAAGCCGCCCGTATCCTGGGCGTTTCGATTGCTACGGTGCGGAGATGGGACAACCAAGGCAGACTCAATGCCGTACGCAGAGGCGGGAAGCAAGGACGCTACCGCTATTTTTTGTTAGCTGAACTGGAAGCCGTCAAGCTGGCCAAACCACTGTCTATATCTGAGGCGGCCCATGAGCTGGGCTTGTCTCCTACCACCCTGCGGCGACTTGAGGAGCAGGGGGTGATTAAGCCGGAGCGGAATAAAGCGGGGGAGCGGATTTATACGCACGACTGCCTGGAAGAGTTCGTTAACTCAGAATATTGGTTGAGCCGGAGAAAGGTGCAGGAAAAGATATTGGAACCCTTCGTTGAGTGCCAGGAGGGCGATATTGAGAAAAAGACACACACAAACGAGAGCGAAAGCAGGAATCAGGACGAAGAGGACGATGAATCAGAACATAGGATTCTGGCTGCTATTTCCCAGCGTAATGATCGGGCATTGTCCGGAGTCTTACGCTTTCGAAATTATGTGGTTGGATCAGCGCTCTTCCTGACCACCACTTTTGTCCTGGTCGTAGCTACATTGACAGTATTATTTTTACTATTCCCGGAGGATATCGGCAGTTTTTTTGGATATTATCGCGAGATTGAAGATTCTAATTTAGTTCAGTCAGAAGGAGAACCACAGGTACTTGGCGTGCAATCAAACGGAGAAAAACGCAATGGCCTCTCAATCGCTCTTATGCCCTTTAGTAAAATTTCCTTGCAATTAGTGAAGGTGATAGATGAGGAGAAGTACGCGAGGGCTGTTCCCGACCATTTTATTACTGATATTCGAGATATTTTTGCCGTAACCGAGGAAGGCGACTTAACTCTTCTGTATAAGCTTAAGCTGCCTGATAGCACATATCTGCAGATTCTCGAGGGATTATCGGTAAGCACAATCGAGAATTTGGACGCTGAGAGCCTGCAAGGACGGGTTCCCGGGCAAGAAGCAGGTCAGATTGTGTTCTTGGATGATGATGGCAACCTCCAGCTGTCTGGTCAGCTGGTAAGCGCATCGGTGGGCACGGAAGCTATTCTCGATGGTGCGGTGACAGAAGAGAAGCTTGCTGAAGGAGCACTTGACATTGCGGGACTGGAAGAAAACAGCGTCACCACAACCCATATTGTCGATGGCGGAGTCGGGGAAGGTGATATAGCGCGGGGCGCTATCACGGCTAATGAAATTGCCAGTTCGTCTGTTAACTCAGCAAAGATCAGGTATGGCGCCATTGCAACATCTAACCTTGCAGATGATCTTATTACCTCGGTAAAAATAGCGGCTGGGGCAGTTGAAAATAGTGACATAGCCGATAGCGCAGTCACGTCTTCTAAGATAGCCGACGGCACGATTGCTGCTCTTGACATTGCCGATGATGCCGTAGAGGCGTCTAAGATAGCAGATAGCGCGGTACTGGAGGCACACCTGAAGTCTGTCGACAGTGCCGTAGATGAAGAGTGTTTAACTTACGAAACCTCAACGGGGGACTTTGAGTGGCAATCGTGCGGGACGTTTAGTAGCATAACGCTGTCAGGCGACTCTGGGACTGACCAAACGCTAGCAGAGGGGGACACTTTAGAGATTGCTGGAGGCGATGGCTTAACAACGACAGCCACTACAACGGATATTCTCACCGTTGCACTTGATCTTCTGGATTCAACTGACGGCACTGGTTCTACTTCTTCGAACTCAGGCCTTGAGTTTCAAGGCTCTGGCAGTGATGAGCTTGGTTTGCTTCAGGGGTGTGCCGATCAGGAGTTGTTAAAGTGGGATGATACCAATGGCGTGTGGGAATGTTCGGCCGATGCGGCCGGCGGCGGCGGGTACACATTTTCGATTACAGATGGTATAACCAGCCAGACAATCGCTGATGCTGATGTGGTAACTTTCACCGACGGCACTGGCATCAATGCTTCAGTTTCCGCCACTGACACGGTCACCATTGCGTTAAGCCATCTGGGATTGGAAAGTCTGTCTGATCCCAACGCTGATAGAATTCTTTTCTGGGACGATTCAGTGGGAGCCAGTACCTGGCTTACGGTTGGGTCGAATATTTCAATTACCGATACAACGATCTCTGCCACCGACATCTCGCAAGCAACTACATTTAGTGTTCAAGGGGATACCGGTTCTGCCCAGACCATTAGTCAGGGGAGCACACTCTCTATTTTGACCGACGGTAACTTAACAGCAACTGCTTCCGCAACCGATACGGTAACAATCAGTATTGATGCTGATGCCATAGACGGAACAGAGCTAGCTGATGCCATCACGCTCGACAGCGCACTTACTGTCACAGTTGATAATAGCGGCAAGTCATTTACCATCAACTACACAGACACTGGATCAGCGCTCACTGATGCTTTAGTTATTACCGGTGCGGCTTCGACGACTGTGACCGACGCGATTGACGCCTCGGACGCCGAGATTGTCAACGCCCTCAACATCGGCG
>CAZLVG010000041.1:2806-8292 GCA_964562905.1 uncultured Candidatus Saccharibacteria bacterium
CCGGGGTGTTAACCGACGCGATTGACGCCTCGGACGCCGAGATTGTCAACGCCCTCAACATCGGCGCCAACAACATCGTCACGGCCGCCACCACCATCGCTTCAACTGAACTTGATCTGCTGGATGCCGGCATCACCCTGGGCGAGCTGACGGACTCGGGTACCTTGACTGCCACCACGGTGGACATTAACGGGGGAGCGATTGACGGCACTACCATTGGCGCTACCTCCGCTTCCACCGGCGCCTTTACCACCCTGGACGCCACCGGCGCGGTCACCCTGGGTGACAATTCCAGCACCGTGGCCGTCAACTCCTCCGACTGGGATATTTCAACGACAGGCGCCATTACCGGGGTGGCCTTTGACGCCAACGGCACCGGCAACTCCTTAAGCAACGTTGACGGGGCTGACCTGACGGCTGACACGCTGGACTTCACCCAGTTCGTTGATTCCGCCGCCCTGGATGCCGCCCTGACCATCACCGGCACGGCCGGCGAGACGATCTCCTTTACCCGCACCTTAACGGACGCTACGGCCGAGAACGCGGCTACCATTACCGCTACCGCCAGTGATACCTCCTCGGGCACCACGGCGCAATACGGCCTGTATCTAGACAACGCCGCTTCCACCGAAGGGCTGGACGCTTCGCTCGTCATCGACAACTCCGATGCCGATGACGCGGTCGTAGCCGGCATCAAGTTCATTGACGCCGGCGGCGGCTTCACCTCGCTCATCGACAACGCCGGCACCTTGATTTCCGGCACCGAGCTCAACCTCCTGGACGGCAAAACCACCCTGGTGGACATCGATGACGCGGTGGCGACCGCCATCACCGGCACCGGCGCTCTTAACGCCGGCAGCATTACCTCCGGCTTTGGGGCGATTGACATTGGAGCTTCCAACTTCACCACTACCGGTATTGTCTCCACCGATACTCTCACCTTAACCAACACCGGCACCTTAAACGGCCTGGACGCCATTGACGCCACCGGGGAGGCGACTTTAGAAGCGGCCCTCGACTTAACCGGCGATATCTCCGGCACGCTGGCGGCTAACACCATCGGCGCTGACAAAGTGCTCGAATCCCACCTGAAGGCGGTGGACAGCGCTGCCGATGAAGAGTGCCTGACTTACGAGACCACCACCGGCGACTTTGAGTGGCAGAGCTGCGGCGGGGGGGCTACCACCTTGCAGGACGCGTATGACGCCGGCGGCAGCATTACCACCACCGACGCCAAGGACATTGACATCACCCTGGCGGATACCACCACCGATTCTAACCTTGATATTCAAATCGCCACCGGCTCCACCTCCACCGCCTCCATCACCCGCGCCGCCGGGGCCGGCACCGCCAATCCCGCCCAGCTGCTGCTCTTAGATGATCTGGACGCTGACTTAACCATTGCCGACGGGCTGAAGGTCACCACGGCCGGGGTGTTAACCGACGCGATTGACGCCTCGGACGCCGAGATTGTCAACGCCCTGAATGTGGGAGCGAACGCGATTGTCGGGACCACCGGCGTGATTGACTACACTAATTTTGACGTTGATGGTTCGGGTAATGTCACCGCAGCTTCACTTGATGCAGGTAGCGGGACAATCCAGACAACCGGCTCGGTATTGGGCAACAGTATTGACCGCACCGCTGCCGGTGAGCTTGCAGTGGGTAATACAACTGCCACCTCGGTTTCTATCTGTAATTCAACTGCCTGCGATACGCTGACACTGGCAACAAATGCCGATGCCGACACGATCACTGTTGGCGACTCGGTGGATACCTTCTCCATTGCCAGTACCGCCTTCACGGTGAGTTCGGCCGGGGCGGTCTCGGGAATAACGACACTGGCTTCAACCGGCGACTGGACGTGGACGGCCACCACGCCGACTATCACCATCAGTAGCGCCGAAACGTTTGCTATCACCGACGGCACGGACACATTCAGCGTTGATACATCCGGGTCGTCCTTCTCGTACACGGACGGCACCAACTCGGTTACCTTTGACGTGGACTCCGGACCAGCCTATGTGGGCACCGCCCGGCCGACCCAGAAAGTCACCTTAATTCCGGAATATCCCGGCGCGGTGCTGACCGGCGATGGCGCGAATAATACTGGCACTATGACATCGGACTTCTGTTCGAACGGCAACACCAACCCGCCTGATATCAACACCGGCGTGTGTGCGACCGCCGGCGACCTTCACAACTACTACAGCTGGACAACGACAACATCCGGTGAAGACTACGATATTTGGATTCCCTACCAAATTCCGAGCGACTTTGGAGCATTTGCCGCCAGTGACACGATCAAGGTGTACGGCTGGCGGACTGACGGCACGACTAATGCGGTTACTGTCTCGCTCTATGATGATGCTGATGCTCTATGCGGGAGTGCGACGGATGTGGCGACCGGCACGGCCACGTGGACCCAGACTGCTCTCACTGGTGATGAAACGGGTTGCACCGCTATTACTGCCGGCGATATTGTGACCTTCCGCATCCAGCTTGATGCTGACGCGAGTGACTTTGCCCGGGTGGGTGAGATATCCTTCAGCTACCTGGCAACTTTCTGAAATGACTAGTAGCTTTACAAAGGTAATAATTTTTAGAATGTATAGACAGTGGATAAGCAACGTATAGACGCTTAGCCATGCTATAATTGACATAATGACTACAAAAAAGAAAAACAGGCGGCTCTGGCGCGATATCCTCATTACACTCCTGGCCATCGCCTGGGTATTTTCCGGCTGGCCGCGGGTTTTAAATTTCCCCCCAAAGATTCACAAGGCATACGCTACTACAGAGACGTTCGACAGCTCAACTACCTGGACGGTGCCGACTGATGTCTGTGAGGTTACCGTTGAAGCGTGGGGGGCTGGCGGCGGAGGCGGCAGCGGCGCGAGTAATGACGCCGGGGCCGGCGGCGGCGGCGGCGCGTATTCCAGCTCGCTTATTTCCGTAACGCCGGATGATACCGAAACTATAACTGTCGGAAGCGGCGGATCTGCTACAAACGTAGGAGGGGATACATCTTTTCGGGATACGAGCACGGTTATGGCAAAGGGCGGCGGCGGAGGTGGAGCTGGCACCACGACCGGCGCCGGCGGAGCAGCCGGCAGTGGCGTGGGCACGACTACGTTTTCCGGCGGAAGCGGAGCAGCCGGTGGAACCGCCGGCATTCCCGGTAATCGTGTTGGAGGCGGCGGCGGCGGCTCGGCCACTGCATCCGCTGACGGCGGGAACGGGAGCGGCGGCACCGGAGGAAGCGGCGAAGGTGCGGGCGGAGACGGGACAACCGGATCCGGCACGGGAGGAGCGGGTACAGCGCCGGGAGGTGCAGGCGGCGGCGGAGGTGCATCCGGAACTGGTGGCGCGGGTGCGGCCGGCCGGGTGAAGCTTACCTATACGGCAGATCCCGGATGTGATGCGGACGAGTCTACTTTTACCCTCAACGACTATCGCTGGTATGTGGACAACGACAGCGAAAACGTGACGGACCCATGGGGGAATCCGGATATTGCCGAGAATACTGCTATTGCCCCGCTGCCGGCCGGCAACGACCCGCCGGACAGCGCGCAGGAACTGCGTTTGCGGGTGAACTTCACGGTGAATACGGCTGATCTTTCCGCTTCCAGCCAGCAGTTTAAACTGCAGTTTAAAGCGGGGACGGACGCGGATTGCACCACCGGCAGCTGGACGGACGTGGGAGCGGTGGCGGCCAGCGCCTGGCAGTTTGCTTCTTCCGGGGTGACCGACGGCACGACCTTAACGGCTCTGAAGCTGGCCGCCTCCGATGTGCTGGAGGTGTACGCTAAAGCTAACCCGACGGCGACAAACCCGAACAGCGCGACGAGCGGGCAGGATATTGAATACGATTTTCACATTATCGGGTCCGGCAGTGACTTTGCGGACGCAACGCAGTATAGCTTTCGGGTTCTTGAATCAGACGACACGGTGTTTGACGGATATACCACCTGCCCGACGCTGACGAGCGAGCCGGGTACCGGCAACCTGCTGCGCCACGGCAACTTCTTTGCCGATGGGGTTGAACAAGGCTTTTTCTGGGCGGATTGATATGCGCACGATTTTGACTCATTGGTTAGTGCCGGCTGCGATAGCTGTTTTGGTCTTTGCCGTTGTTCGGCCCACCTTAGCGCAAATTGCCGAACGGGAAGCAGAGCTGACACGCCAGCTGGCCGGGCAGAACGTAACTGCCGGTGAGGAGATTGTTGGCGGCTGGCGGCAGGTGTATTACGAAATTGATGGCAAAAAAACGCTGGTAACTAACGGAGAGCAGAACAGCTACGATCCGGTTATTGACGGGGAGTATATGGTATGGGTGACCAGTATTAATGGCGCCGGGCAAATTTTCCTATATCATATCCCCACGGAAGAAACGATACAGTTGACCCACGGCAGCACTAATCTTAATCCTTCCTTGTACGATAACAAGGCGGCCTGGGAGCGCTGGGTGAATGACCGTTGGCAAGTGTTTTTCTTTGATGGAGTGCGGACTTTCCAGCTGACGCAGACAGACTTGGCCGTGGAGCCGCACGTGACGGCTGAAGGAGTATTATTTGCTCGCAAAGATGATGGAGGAGCATGGCGCGCTGAGCGCTATATGTTCGTTAGTAACACGATAGAGCTGGTGGAAAAGGGGCTGGCTGGTAAGCTAGCGGTGCTCCGCGGTAGTCGGGTTGCGACAGTTTTGGATATTTCTCCCTCACCTACTCCAGAAGCAACTTCTGGGGTGGAGCCGACGCCCGCCGGATCGCCAGTTCCGAGCGACAAACCTATGCCAAGCGAGGAGCCTACTGCCTCGCCCCTACCCAACCAACCGCAATCGGTAAGCCAGGAGGAAATCGAGCAGGAGCTTAAGGAAACTGTTCCGGCAACACCATCTCCGACACCAATACCTTCACCTAGTCCCGAACCTGATCCTCTTGTCTCCCCAACGCCGGAAGTAATCCCTGAATCTGCGACACTGCCCGCTCAATAAAGCCACATTTTATGCAGTGTCTATAACACTGCATAACCAATGTATAGACGCTTAACGTCTCATTTGAGCCTGCTGCTCGTTGATTTTGACCAGCCAGAAGTTGTAAGCCAGGAGCAAATTGGTGTGCTGGGTGAGGTTAGCAGCCGTCCCATGCGCTGTAATCAGACTTTGTTGGGCGACTAGGACAGCGGTTTTAACTTGAGTGAAATGGTCTGCAAATGCCAATCGGGCAGCTTCAATGCGCGCAGAATCACCGCTTTTGGCAGCTTCAATAAGTACCGTTAGATGATCTTGAGAGCGGGTAATGACAGCCTGCAGGGCTAATCGCTCTGTGGCCGGGATACCAGCAGCTTTGATGTCCTCATTAATAGCGCCTAAACCATCGTACGCCGCTTGAGCGCGAATGATCATGGCGTTGGCATCAAGCTCGTCGCTTAGATCGACCGCCGGGTTATAGCGATACATTTTTACTACCTGATCTTGGAATTCT
>CAZLVG010000042.1:0-8200 GCA_964562905.1 uncultured Candidatus Saccharibacteria bacterium
TGGGAGGGGCGAGGGGAGGGTGATTTGGCTTTCTTTTTTTCACCCCCACCTAGCCGCCCCCGCCAAGGGGAGGAACTAAGGAAGAGAAACTGTAATACCGCGCTAGTTACCAGTTACTAGTTACCAGTTACCAGTTACTACTTCACCCCCACCTAGCCTCCCCCGTCAAGGGGAGGGACTGTAAGCGGGGCCTCTCCCGTCAGGGAAGAGAAACTATAATACCGCGCTAGTTACCAGTTACTAGTTACCAGTTACCAGTTACTAGTTACCAGTTACTAGTTACTAGTTACCAGTTACTAGTTACCAGTTACTAGTTACTGGTTACCGGTAACATTAAGCATCAGCATCAGCAGGCCCGTGCGGGGATCAGTTTTGCCTTGTTTAATGGAAAAGTCAGCCGCCAAAACGCGGGTCAGGGCCGCGCGCCAGTAAGCGGCGGGACGGCGGCGGGCGTAGGAGTAATTTTTACGGACCGGATACGGCTTAAGCCCGTGGCGCTTGGCTATGGCCTCCTGGCTTAGTCCCCGGTCTATTCCTTTTCTTATGGCCAGCAGCGTCCGAAACTGATAAGCCAGCATGGACATGATATAAAACTCACTATTCCCCGCCGCCAATAATATTTCCGTGCTTTTCAGGGCCCGTCCTCCCTCGCCCCTGGACAGCGCTTCCAGCATGGAAAATATTTCTGCCTCGGCCGCCTCCGGCACCTGGTCGTCCAGCATCCGCGCCGTAATGCGCTCTCCTGAAACCAACAATTTGTCCAGCTCATTGGAAAGCCTCCAGCCGTCCGTTCCCACGCGCTCTACCAACTGCCGGGCCGCCTGGGTGTTGATATGGCCGCCGCGCCGCGCCGCTTCCTCTTCAACCCACCTGGCTGCCTGCGCTGACGGCCAGAGGACGAACTGACGTCCCCGCTCTTTAAGCCTTCTGTAAAACACAGAGTGCTTGTCGGGCTTCCCCCTGTCCCACAGAACACACAGAGCTGAAGCGACGCCTTCCAGAGCCGCCAATACGTCTTCCTGTAATCCGGCGGGAAAGCTGCCGGCATCCCGCACCACGGTCAGCTCCCGCCCGAACAGCCCCTGGGAGCCGCTGCCTAAAACCTCGCCGGCGCTTTTTTCTTCAAAATCCAGCCGATCCAGCCAGCGCACCTTGGCCTGGTGCCGCGCGGCCAGTTTATCCACCGCCTGCCGCGCTCGGTAGGCGTCTTCGCCGTAGAAATAATAATGCATTGCCCGCTGGTCAGCCACGCGGCTGGCGGCCGCTTTTACCGCTTCTCCGCCGGCGCGCCGGCCGCGGCGCTCGGCGCCGGTGATTCATGCTGTATCTCTTCCCAGACCACCTCCACCCGCGGCTCCACGGCCATAACCCAGACCTGCCCCCGGGTGAACCTGATGGGCTGGCCGGACTCGTTTAAAAAGTGCACGGGGTCGTTTTTGTACAATCTATCCTTCCTCCAGCTGCCTTTTATTACCCGGCCATTCTGATACACTTCTATTTCTCCTTCTCCTTCAACGCCCACGTTGTTATAACCGCCCGGCCCCTCCGCGTACCGGTTAGTCGCCCTCATTATCACCACCGAGCTGGGCGCCACGCGTTCTTTCTCTCCCCCTCCGTCCACCTGTTTAACGCCGTTCCAGTACCGACCGTACCTGTTGGTTTCATTGTCGTAGTCATAATACACCCGGTAAGCTCCCGGCCAGTTTACTGACAGCCTCCCTCCAGCCGGCCGCTCGCGCGGCGGCGCGTCATTCTTAAACTGATAGCCCTCAAAAGTAGTCTTTGTCCGGTAGCCCAATTTCCGCAGCGCGTTCCACAAATTGTCGTAAGTGGTAAAGCCGTTGTACGGCGCCGGCAGGTGCTGTCTCCTGAAAAAAGCTCCGAACGGGTTGGTCAGCGCGTTAATAGTTTCAAACTCCCCCGCCGCTATCCGGTTAAGCGCGTGGTAGCTGCCTCCCCAGTGGGCCAGAACAGCGTCCAGCCCTTCCGCCAGAAACAGATAGTCATGGCGCGCGGAGCGAACGGAGCCAATATCGTCCGGGCGCCCACATTGGTAAACGGCCATCAGCCGCGTCACGTCGCTGACCAGCACCGGCAGCTCCCACACCATATCCGCCCGTGCAAATCCGGAAACCGGCCGGGTAATGGGGTCCGAGGCCAGCATGACGGCTATGGGCCGGCGGTCCGCCTCTTTGCAGGAACGTCCCGACAGGCCGCTTATCATCAACTCGTTCCTGTTTTCACCGGCTCCCGGCAGTGTTCCGAAATTTTCGGGCTGCTGCGCCGCCGGGGAGACAACCCCGCTTTGAGGCCGGACAACTACCAGCGACACCACCAGTACAATCACTACCACCACTCCCGCGCCGGCCAGCAGAGGCCATCTTCCGCCTATGCTTTTGCCTTCTTTATTATTACCGCCACTGTCCGCCGCCGCGGTCAGATCGGAGCTAAGCTTCACTCTGTTCAAGTCCGCCGCCGGCTGGTTACTCTCTTCTTCTGCCATAACGTATGGGCAGATTGTACCACAGGCCCCCGCCAGTTACCAGTTACTAGTTACTAGTAGTTACTGACTACTTCACATCAAACAAAGACTCGCTAAGGTAGTCGCCTCCGCCGCCGTCATCCGGCGGCGGGGTGTCCCGCCCGCCGTAATTAAACCTTCGCAGTATGTCCTCTTCCACCTTCTCCCGCGGCCGGCCGTATTTTTCCCGGGATAGCTGCCTGATGCGTTCAGCCGTCTTTTTATCTTCTCCTTCGGGCGGAGGGGCCGCCTTAAGGCTGAACGGACGCTGGGGAGTACCGCCGGCCAGCAGCCTGGCCACGGCCGTGAACCTTTCCAGGTTAAGTAGATCATATTCACCAAACACCGGCTCAAATTGCTTAACCAGTGCTTCGGTATCCTCCGGCCCCACGCGGTAGGCTACCATGGTGCCCACATTACCCAGCACTGCCTCCCTTATATTATCTTCCAGCTGCTGCACGAACTGATGCGTCAGATTTAAGTTAAGCCGGTACTTGCGCGCCTCCGACAAGATAGTAACGATGCTGTCCGTGGTGAAGTTCTGAAACTCATCCAGGTACAGGTAAAAATCTGGCCTTTGGCTTTCAGGCATATTGGCCCGCGCCAAAGCGGCTATCTGAATTTTGGACACCAGCACAAAGCCCAGCAGGTCGGAGTTAATATCCCCCAGGCTGCCCTTGGACAAATTGCACAGCAGTATTTTTTTGTTGTCCATTATGTCCCGCGCGTCAAAGGAGGAAGCGGGCTGCCCGATAAGATTGCGCATAGTCCGGTTGCTGATAAAGCGGCCCAGCTTGCTGATAACATAACTTAACATATCAGCCGAAAGCTGGCCGCGCTGCGACTGCTTAAACTCTTTATCCCAGAACTGGCGTACGGTCGGATCGGTGTTGTCTTTCAAAACGCGCTCGCGGAACTGCTCGTCCACAAACATGCGCGGCACGTCCACCAGCGTGGACTCCTCCCGCTCCACCAGCGCCAGTAAGGCATTGCGCAGGTAATGTTCAAACATGGGGCCGATGGACTCCGGATTTAAGCGCGCGGCCAGTTTCTGCAATATTTGTACTACCTCGTTGACCACCAGGTCTTTTTGCCCTTCCTCGCGCACTTCCAGCATGTTAAAGCCCGGCGGCCGTTCCAGATCCCGCGGATCAAACAACACCACATCCTCCGCCCGCTCCGGCGGTATCCGACACAGAATGTCTTCTATAAGATCGCCGTGCGGGTCCACCACGCCCACGCCCCGGCCGGCCTTTATGTCCTGAACGGCCATGTTCAAAAACAGCGTGGTCTTGCCCGTGCCGGTCTGGCCTATTGAATACAGGTGGCGGCGGCGGTCGTCCTCCGCGAAATAAACGGGCGTCTCTATCCCCCGGTAAACGTTATCTCCCAGCCGCACACCTGCGACCGGCAGCTGGGCCGGCGCCGGAGCCGCCTTGGCCCCCCGCCACAAGATGTTAGGCGTCTTGGTGGTAGACAAAGGAAAGTGAAACAGCGAAGCCAGCTCTCCCGTGGACAAAGTGCTGGCTGTTCTTTCTCTAGGCACCCGCCACACCAAATCCCGCAGAAACTTCCGAGAGCTTCCCCGTCCATGCGCGGCCAGACCGTTCATATCCGGCAGATCGTACTGGGCAAAAGCCCCCATCACCGCCTCATAAACGCGGTCGGTTTCTTCCTTCTCTCGCGCCGCCACTGCCAGGCGGATATTCACCTCAAACTGCGGCCGCGCCTGTTTTTCTTCCACCAGCTCTACCCGCCGCTGCGCTCGGGGCGTAAGCTGCGACGCCTTGTCTTCTTTCTTTTCCCGCTGCTGCTCCGATGAAGTAAGCCGGGATCTCGTTTCGTCAAACAGCTTGGCTTTACTGCCTACGTCCTCCTGCTCGCCTCTGACCGTGCGCCGCGCCGCCTGGCGCGCCCGGCGGCGCGTTTTGTCTCCGGCCCGCCGGCACACGTACTGAACAGCGGCAGCGTCTCCTTTTTTCAGTCTGGCCAGCGCGCCGGTAAGCACCTGCATGGGGTCCGCTTCCATCTCTTTATAAGTGGCCATCGGCAGGTGGTGTTTAGTCCGCAATTTCAGGTAGCCGCCGCGCACGATGTCCCCTTCTTGAAAGATGGTGTATTCCGGAGCCTGGCTGGTCTCGGCCTCCGGGTACAAGGCGTAAATCTGCTTCTCCAGGTGATCCAGAAACCGGCGCTCCGTGCCGGCCTGAAAAGTGATAAGACCGTCGCTGCCGGCCGTGATTTCAAATACCACCACGGGCCGGCCGTACAGCCAGCGGTCCTTAAAGGTAACGGGCAGCTGGGCCAGCGTGGCTAGAAACTGCTCCGCCACGCCTATCTTTTCCCGCAGCGCGTCCACCGTCATCCCTTTGTCTTCTTCCTCCTTACTGGCATCCTTCGGCAGCGCCACCCGCAGCATCGCGATATCCAACGTTCGGCGCGTCAGCGCCTGCTCTCTCAACTTGCGCCACAGCGCCCACACGGCCCCGGCGGCGGCCGCCGCCAGTATTAAGCTGGTCACCAAGGCTAAACCAAGAGACATGGCAAAATTAAAAAATTAAACGAGGAATAAAACAATTATTATTACGGCCGTCACCGCGATTACCGCCACCGCCGCCTTCGTCGGCCAGGAAAAAATTTTCTGCTTGTTCAGCCCCCGCTGTAATATGCTTTCATACAGCTCGGTAGTCAGCACGTCGTGCAGCAGATCAATAACGCGGGGATAGTGGCGACTGGCACGCGCCCGCTTCAGGGCCGCCGCTATGTCCTCCTCAAAAGCGGTGTTAACCAGCCCCTGGACTTCTTCGTGCTCCTGCCTGGTATGTTCCCACGGGCGCGCCAGCACGCCGGCCGGCTCTCCCCGTCCCTCCAATTCCCGGCCCACTTCTTCGCTAACCGCTTCCCGCCGTCGCGCCACCCCCGGTTTTGACTCCCGGCGCGAGCGCTCCTCAACCCTCTCCACGAACTGGTCGGCTTCCTCCGACGTGGAAAAAATCAGCGTCTCCAGCTCTTCAGGTTGTCGCTCTTGTCTCGGCATAGCAGCGCCAGCGCGTTATCAAAACTTAACTTACCCGTATCCGGCCCATGCTCCGGCCGCCATCATGCGTCATCCCTTCCGCCTTTCCCTTTTCCTCTTTTTTTACTGAAAGGCTTAAGTCTCCCGCCCCGCCTAATGCCGGCTCCTTTCTCCTGCCGTTTCCCCGCTCTCCCGGCCGCGCCGGGGTTGTCTGCTCCTGCCCCGGCATTACCGCCGCGCCGTTCTTGGGACCACTCCCTGTCCCACTTCTTCGCCAGCCGCGGCGGCAATTCCCTTGGATCCTTTATTTTTCTCAAGGCGTCCAGCATGGGCTTCCCCAGCCGGACCCGGGTTTCCAGCTCCACCGCCTTCTCTTCCGCGCCGGTGCCGCTTATCTCCTCGCGCAGCCTTTGCCACCTTTTTCTTAAACTGCCCAGCTCCGCCCGCCGCTCTTTCAGAGCCGGCTCGTCCAGCGCGCCGGATTCTATCATCTTGCTTACTTCCATAACGCGGCGGCGCACCTGCCTCATGTCGCTTTCAATGCGGTCCGCTTCCCGCCTGGCCGCCCCGGGCCGCTTCGGCTCGGCGGCGGGAGGCTTTTTTTCGGCTGGCTTAGCTTTAGCCGCGGGGAGCGCTTCCTCCTCTGCCTCCGCCTCCCCGGCAGTCGGAGCCGGGGGCTGTTCCCTCTCTCCGGCGCCTTCTTCGCCGGCCGCCGCTGCCGGCCGTTCCCCGGCAGGTTCCCGCGCGGGCGCCGCTGCCGCCGGCGCTTCTTCTTTTTCCCCTTCCGCCGGCGGCTCCGCTTCCTCCCCGGCGCCTTCTTTGCCCGCTTCCTTTTCCTCTTTTTCTCTTTTCTCTTCCGGTTCAGCACCCGGCGCCGCCGCTTCCTCCCGCTCTTCCGGGCCGGCGGCTTCCGGCGGCTTTTCTTCCGCCCGGCCGGGCTCCTCCGCGGCCGCGGGCTCCTCAATCACGACCGGCGGTACCTCTTCCGCTTCTTCCGCTTTCTCCGCCGGCGGCCGCGCGTCCGGCGGCGGACCGGCCGGCTTCGCTTTCTCGCTCCGCGCCCCCCGCAACTGCCTTTCCCGCTCCCGTAAATTCATCAGCTCAAACCTGTCCGCCAGCCCTGCCAGTATCGGCTTAAGCTCGCCGCTGGTATCGTCCCGCGCGGCCGCCCTTCTCAACGCCTCCGTCAAATCCTGCCGCCCTTCCATCTGCCTCGCCTTCCCGCGCATATTGGCGGTGTTGTAGGACCGCTCAACTTTTGCATACAGCCGATCCATTATCTTTTCGCTGTCCTCCTGTTTCTCCCGCATCAGATCGTTTTGCCACAAATTCACGGCGTCATCCAGTCTGTCGCCTCGTTTAGAGTCCTTCGCCTTAACTTCGCCCACCTCCCGCCAGAGCAGCTCGTCCACGCGTTTCAGTACCCACTCGCGCCACTGCCGCTCCTTTTCCCGGCCAAGCCTCCGCGCGTAATGGCCGCGCGGCAGCGATATCCCGCGGTCAACAATCTCCTGAAGGTGGCGCACCGTTTCATCCTCGCTGCCGCGGCGCTCCCGTATTCTTTTGCTTACCTCTTCCCGCGCCTTTCTTACCTGTTCCAGCGTCATGTTAGAAACCCTTTGGGCCGCCTCAACAACAAACTCTCGCGCCTCGCCGCCGGGCGGCTGCCGTTCGGTTTCTCCTGCCGCCGGCGCCTCTTCTTTCTCTCTTTCCGCCGGCGGCCGCGCGGCTGGCGCCTGCTCCGGCGCCGCCAGGCGCTGCGCCGTGTCCGCGCCCGACGGAGCCGGCGCCCCCGGCTCTCTTTCCGCCCGCGCCGACCAGCGGGCCAGCATGGCCGCGTCGGCCACGTAATTTATCTGGGCGCGCCAGTCACCCGCTTTCCGCGCGGCCTGCCGCCCGGCTTCCACGTGCCTTACCATCCCTTCCCGCGCCCGCTCCTCCACCGGCGAGAGGCCGCGCGCGTAGTCCGAGGCCGCCTTCAAGCGCGCGTACCGGTCCCACCGCCCTTTCTCCTTGCTCCGCTCCAGCCTTTCGTCAATCCTGGCCTGAAGCCGCCGGCCGGCTTCTTCCGTGACCTTATCGTCCTCCAGCCCCAGATATTTACGCCGTGCCCGCGACCAAGCCGCCTCTACTTCCCCGTGCTGGCGCCGCGCCTTCCCAAGAAAGTTGCCTTTGAGCGCTTCCGCCTCGCCGCTAAAGTCGCCGCGCGCGCCCAGATACTTGGCCCGCACGCACATCTGGTCCAGGTCTTCCCGGCCGGACCGCGCGCCCGCCTTTATCCCTTTCTCTATACTCTCCTTTTCTTCGTCGGTTATCTCGTCAATCGCCCCCAGGTATTTAAGATAGGTCAGATACCTGGCCTGCCGGTACGGATCGCCCTCGCTCATCCTGTCCCGGTGGCTAAGCAGCTTGGCAAAAACGGCCTCTTCTTTCTCCTTGGACACGCCCACCCGCGCCCGCTTAAGCTGCGCCAGCTGGCCGGCGGCGTTAAGAGCGCTTTTATCGTCTTCTCTCCCCAGCAGGCCGCTTACCTGCCGCGAGACATCCTTTAAGTCTTCGCGGGAAAACCCTTCCCGGCCGAACACCGTCTCGCGCGTCTTCGGCTCCGGCGGCGCCTCGCCCGCTGCCGCGTTTTCCGGCTCCCGGGGCGCCTCCTGCTCTCT
>CAZLVG010000043.1:0-5703 GCA_964562905.1 uncultured Candidatus Saccharibacteria bacterium
GTTATGCCTAATTTCAGCCATGTTTTACTCCCATATTACGTAATATGGGAGTGTTTTTTGAATGAATATGTAAATACTCAGAAACGTACACGAACAAAATTGAGGTGCTCCAAGCCGAGAGACAGCGTTCCCCACCAGCTTGCGAACCTGGCGCGTGGTAAGGCCGCTCTTTGACACCGCCTCCAATAACGTCACTGCGCCGGTAAGGGTTGCACTCACGACAAGTCCTCCTTTTTTACGGGGCGGACATAAACAGGATCACCTGTCTGCTTTGCCCGCGTCCCTGCTAAAAAGAACCTGCCTTGCTTAAGCACCGGCAGTCCTTTTTGTCAAGGCCTTGCCATTCCCGGCCGTTTGCCCTACCGTAATAACCTGACATTGTATGTTGTGGCTTAATATAATTCTGATTATCCTGGGTGCCGGCCTTATCACTGCCGTTTTGCTGCAAAAGCGCTCTGCTGGCATGTCCGGCGCTTTCGGCGGAGGCGCGGAGGGCTTCCACGTACGCCGCGGCAGCGAGAAAACCATCTATAGACTGACTATTGTTCTGGCCGCTTTGTTCGTACTAACCGCGTTCGCCCACCTCTTTATATAACAATGCTGGCGCGCCCCATATTATCCCTCGCCCTCGCGACTGTGCTTCTCGGAGGAGTGTTCTTGCTTAACCGGGCCGACGCCCAGGCCAGAGACACCACCCGCAAGCATCATCTGGAAGACATAGAGCAAGCGCTCTATTCGGCCCGCGCCAGGTACGGCACTTTCCCTCCTTATGACCAGCCAACCTGGTGCGGAATACTGTCGTCACCGGGCAATGAGCAAGTAACTGCTTTGATTGAAAAAGTTCTCCGCGAACAAAATGAAAAATACGCCAATCCCGACAAACCCTTCCCGCGCGACCCGCTGGCTCCCCCGCGGCAACAAGTGGCTGCTAAATCTGATAACACAAGTCCTAACTACTTCTATTGGAAGAGGAGCCCCGCCGTCTTCCAGCTCTATTCCGTGCTGGAGGCTAGCCCCACCGGCGAACGCTCTACCGCTGGTTGCCGCAACTCTCCTCCTATCCCGTATGATTACGGCTTAACTTCTATATGGAGACACGGCTATTGAAGATGAAGAAATTCGTAGTGCGCCGGCGCCCGCCTGCCTGGGCCGCCAGTTTCTACGGCGCTATGAACAGAACGGAACGGCTGGCCTTGGCCGTTCTAGCCATAGTGCTGGTTGCATCCGGACTAATGAGCGCCGTTAACTACGTCAAAAGCCACACGGAAATAATCCCTCAAGCCGGCGGCACCTACCGCGAGGCCGCCGTAGGCCAGCCTCGCAACATCAATCCCATACTGGCCAGCGCTAATGACGTGGACCTGGACATAACCCGGCTGGTGTATTCCGGCCTGTTCCGTTTCAATGGCCGCCTTGAGCTGGAAAACGACCTGGCTGACGAGGTGGAAATATCGGCCGACAACAAAACTTACACCGTCCGGCTGCGCGAGGACGTTAGCTGGCACGATGGCAAGCCCCTGACGGCTGATGATGTCATCTTTACCATCCGCAGCATACAAACACCCGGCTATAATTCTCCGCTGGCTTCAACCTTCCGGGGAGTTAAAGTAAGCAAAGTGGACGACCAGACGGTCCGCTTCACCCTGCCCCAGCCCTACGCGCCTTTCCTTCACAGCCTGACGGTGGGCATTGTCCCCAAACACGTCTGGTCAGCCATAGAGCCGCAGAACGCTTCTCTGGCGGAGCAATCCCTTAAGCCGATCGGTACCGGCCCTTACAGGTTCACTGAGATATCCACCCGCCGGAAGACGGGAGACATTACCAATCTCAAGCTAGTGCGCCATGAAGGCTATTACGGCCAGAAGCCGCATCTAGACGAAATCTCGTTCATTTTTTATCCGACACTGGAAGAGGCAGTGCAAGCCTTCAGGGCCCGAAAGGTGGACGGTATCAGCTTTTTGTCTCTGGATCTGTTGAACAAAGTCCGCGGCCGTTCCGTTAATATACACCAGCTTATGCTGCCTCAATACTTCGCGCTGTTCTTCAACCAGCAGCACAATAAGGCGTTATCGGAAGCGGGCGTTCGCTCTGCCCTGGCCATGGCCACTGACAGAGAACAGATAGTAAAGGAGGCGCTGGCGTCGCAAGGCAAGCCGCTGCACCTACCCATTCCTCCCTCAATTCTATCCTACCAGGGCGATTTTTCCGCGCCGGAAGTGAACCCTGAGGCCGCCTCCCAGAACCTTGAAGACAGCGGGTGGAAGCTGGCCGACGACGGTTTCCGCTACAAAGACGGCGAAAAACTGATCGTAAAGATAACCACTACCGACTGGCCGGAATACATACGCACGGCCGAGGTCGTCAAGGAACAGTGGAGAAAGATCGGCGTTGACGTAGAGCTGGAGCATTTCGGCGCCGGTGTCATCCAGCAGACAGTGGTGCAGCCGCGCAACTACGAAGCCCTGTTGTTCGGTGAAATCCTGCCCGCCAAACCCGACCCTTACCCGTTCTGGCATTCCACCCAGACTAGAAGCCCGGGACTAAATTTGTCACTGCTCAAAAATAAAGAAGTAGACCGGCTCCTGGAAGAGGCGAGAAAGACGTTTGACGAGGACAAGCGCCAGGAAAAATACCGAGAGTTCCAGGACAAAATCCTGGAGTTGACTCCCGCTATTATTTTGTACCAGCCCTATTATCTGTTCGCCGCCTCCGACGACGTGCTGGGCGTTAACGCCAGGCAGGCGGCGCTGCCGGCCGGGCGTTTCAATAATATTGAACAGTGGCACGTGAACACCAAACGAGTCTGGAAGAAAAAAGACGAGTGATACCAGCCACACCTGATTAATTCCGCGTCATTCCCGCAAAAGCGGGAATCCAGGCTAATTTCGCTGGATGCCGGATCAAGTCCGGCATGACACCGTGGATGTAAATAGATGCGGTTGGTATGACCAGGTCATATAACGCCAACGGCCGGCCGGCCGCGGCCGCCAGCGGCGGGCTAACCGCATCCACCTTCAGAGCTCGCGATTTTTCCGCAGCTGGATGCCCGGCTGCGCTTTGAAGTTTATCTCTCATTGCCTTATCTTTCATGAGAGAGACCATGCGCCAAGTCATATTAGATCAGCCGCAACAGATAACCCACACCCTGAAAGTCAACAAGGACGTTAAGGTAAGGGGCAACTTTGACAGCATCATTCTGTGCGGCGTGGGCGGCAGCGGACACCCGGGAGACCTCCTGAATGCCCTGTCGCTGCCTCGCGTCCCCTTATATGTCCACCGCGACTACGGACTGCCGCTAAATTACCTGTCACACATGGGCCTCAAGCAACCACTGGTCATTGCCAGCTCATATTCTGGCAACACCGAGGAGACGCTTACCGGCTACCAGACCGCGAGAGACGCTAACCTTCCCTTGCTGGTCAGCACTTCCGGCGGCACCCTGCGAGCATGGGCCAAGCGCGACCGCGCGCCGCTTACTCTCATCGACTTCCCCGGCCTGCAACCGCGCCATACTCTGCTGGCCTCCTTTGCCGGCATAACCGCCGCCCTGGCTAACAGCGGACTGGCGGACGATGGCATGGAAAACAATCTTAAGCAAACCGCGCGGGCACTGGCAAGGAAAATCCCGGACCTGGAAAAGCCGGCCAAGGAAATGGCCGCTGGCCTTAAGGGGCAAATTCCGGTCTTTAGCAGCAGCGGCCGGCTGGGTTTTGCCGCCAAGAACCTCAAAATCCAAACTAACGAAAACGCCAAAGCTCCCGCTTTCTGGAATACCTTCCCGGAGTTGAACCATAACGAACTGGTGGGTTTTAGCCGGCTGTTAAAAGAAGGAAAGGGGCCGGGCCGCTTTCACGCCGTTTTCCTGCACAGCGAAGACGACCACCGGCGCAATACGGCACGCATGGAAATTACGGCCGGGCTTTACCGAAAATGGGGCCTTAAAGTCAGCCGCTTTGATACCTCGGGCGAAACACAACTGGAAAAAATACTGACCGCGGTCATGTTCGGCCTGTGGACCACCTATTACCTGGCCCTGGAATACAACTTAGACCCCGTGCCGGTGGAAGGCGTGGAGGACTTTAAAAAACTCCTAAAAAACACCGCCGGAAAATCCGACGTTCGCTAAAGCGACTGCTGTTTTAACTGGAAGCGGACACAAAGTGTCGCCGCCGCCGACAAACGCCAACTCGTTTTCTGGCTATAAAGCCGCGCCCTTCCCGCCAACTTCCGTTGGCGGTTTTTTGCGCGTCCTCCAAAAAGTAAAGGCAGGCATAACACAAGCAGCAAACCTTGCCGCCGCCTGACAGCGCGTTATGGTAACACTGGTATGAACATAGTCATGGCCACCAACATGTATTATTCCCACATCAGCGACGTAGCCCGCTCTGTCCGCTCCTTCGCGGAGCAATACATAGCAAAAGGGCATAAAGTTCTTATCCTTACCCCCAGGTTAGAGGTGCGCCCGAAGAGAAAAACGTGGTGCAGCTGCCTTCTGTGGCCGTGTCCAGTTATTTCAAAGTGGCCCTGCCCCTGCTGGCGGCCTGGCCGGCTATGGAGGCCATTAAAGAATTCCGGCCTGACATCATCCACGCGCACCATCCCTTCCTGATGGGAGATACCGCCCTCATCGCCGCCGCCCGCCTGCATAAACCCCTGGTTTTCACCCACCACACCATGTATGAAGATTACACTCACTACTATCTGCCCGCCTCCAAAAGAACAAAGCGGTTTATCATGCATCTGCCCACCGGCTTTGCCAATCTATGCGATTGCGTTTTCGCCCCCACATCCAGCGTGGCCGATACACTGAAACAACGCGGAGTTACCGCTCCCGTGGAAACGATGCCTACCGGCATAGACGCGGATTTCTTCAAAGAGCACAGCGAAGGTTCCTCCTTAAGAAAGCGGCTGGGAATACCATCCGATGCTTTTGTGGCTGGATACGTGGGGCGCGTAAGTAAGGAAAAAAACATGTTTTTCTGGCTGAAGTCAGTTATGTCATTCTTAAAAAACAACCAGTCGGCGCACGCGCTGCTGGCGGGCGACGGACGCCTCAAAGGCACGTTGCAAAGAGCTGTGGGCCGTCACGGTCTGCGCGACAGAATTCACCTAGTGGGCCCCTTCCGGAAAGAGCAACTGCCCGCCGTTTACAACGGATTACTTGCCCGCACGAACAGAAACTTTTTGCCGAAAGTGCAGGTGGCTGGACTATGGCGCACTGCCCGGCGCACACTATCCGCGAAGTGGAATTTGTGGTCCAACAAGGGCTTCTGCCGTGCGTTTCGCGCTGCAAAAGAAAAAATACAGCGCGCTCTACCCCAAAAAACCTCGTCGGAAGTATCAGTAACGGCCAACGAAGTCGTCACAATTCAATTGCACATAAGGGAAAAAGATGTAAATTAAAGCAACGGGGGCGCAAGACGGCCCTTGATCTGTAACAATTAATATGTGACCTATGAGAGCGCCGGCAGCCCGTCAGCTAAAGACGCAAGTTAACAGTCAATTGTCGGTCCGCGCGGCAGGCCTCGGGGATGTGGCGGAATCTGGTAGACCCCGCTTCGCTGAAGCTAGGCGGGGCAGGCGCGCAGCCCGCTGCGCTTAAGTTTAAACTGCTGAACATTGTAAAATCTTTAAGTATAGTTTCATCAGGGGATGTGGCGGAATCTGGTAGACCCCGCTTCGCTGAAGCTAGGCGGGGCAGGC
>CAZLVG010000043.1:5803-8087 GCA_964562905.1 uncultured Candidatus Saccharibacteria bacterium
ATTGTAAAATCTTTAAGTATAGTTTCATCAGGGGATGTGGCGGAATCTGGTAGACGCGCAGCGTTCAGGGCGCTGTGAACATTTGTTCGTGGAGGTTCGAATCCTCTCATCCCCACCAGAATAAAACTTTTCGGCTTTTTTGAGGCCAATTCGTGGGCGGCACGCAGTGCCGCCCATTGGTTTTTGTGCGGGGAATCCTTGCCGCTCGGCGCGCTAACGCGCGCCTCGCGGTTGGCCAAAACGAGGTTCGAGCCAAAGATTTCTTTGGCAGCGACCTTTTTCTCTCCTTGGCTACGATGATACTACACACTTTTCCTTAAACCGTGCCCAGGCGTTTTCGTTGGTAAAGCGCCTCTACAAAGAAAGCGGAAAGCGACTCAAAATGGGGTTGTTAACACTAACCCTTAATGAAATCGCTTCCCACTATGACGATCATTACACAGTCATACGCTATGCTCAAAAAAGTGGAAATGGGGTCAGGAAATGGGGTCAGCCACCATTAATTTCATGCTATTATCCTGACATGCCCCGTGTCCTTAGAACAGATGCCGGTAATTACATCTATCATGTGCTGAACCGGGCGAATGCGCGGGTACGGATATTTGATGATAAAAAGGATTACGAGCTTTTTGAATTAATTCTGGAAGACGCCATTCAGCGTTACGATATGCGGCTGCTCGCATACTGTATTATACCTGATCATTGAGTGCCAGGTTTTCCGGGGAGACCTGAAAACGGTGGCTGACCCCATTATCCGCTTACCTCTGCGTCGCCCCGGATTCTTATTGCGGGATTGCCCTGGCCGTTGGTGACCACGTTTCCTTCCTGGCTGAAATTCTCTATAAGCCACTCTTTGGGCTGGTCGTGGATGAGCTCGTCGTAATGGCGGATGCCGGCTTTGCGAAGGCGTGCTCTTAGGGATCCTTTTTTAGGCATTAGGAATCTTCTCTTTTTTAAACTGCTCCTTTACCTTGGGCAGGAAAAAAATAAATTATAATCAGTGTATTAATAATGATGCCTATGTATTACTTCTTTACATCGCCATAACTAATAGCATCATAAGGATGAATTGTTTCAATGATGGTTTGAAACTTACCTGTAGTTAAATCCGCCACCTTTACAGAAGGTAAAAACTTCCGACCCCAAAGAGGACTATCCACAACAGTTTTAACCTTCTTACCCCTAGTAGGTAATCCGGCGTATAGAATTATGTTTGAGCGAATAAAAGCAATGACAAAACCACCCCTGCCCGGCCAATCAACATGTATTGATTCTCTGCTATTAACATCAACCAAATAAGGAACTGAATCGTATGTTTGCCCTGTGCCAACATCATAAATCAACACAGATTTTCCGTCAGATGAAACAACGGGAAGCTCTCCTGTATGTAAAAATGTATGTGTATTGTTAGTTAAGTCAAAAATAAAAACAGCGCGGACTTTTGGCCATATTTTTTCTCTAGAATATCGTTCCTGAACTTTTATAGGAAATGAATCGAATCCTGGGATATCGCTATGATTAACCGTTCTAGTGTAAGCTATTTTTTCTCCTTCTGGAAACCATGGCATACGAGAAATTGAATCCACTGGAAACGTAGTTACAACCTGCTTCTTTTCAATATCCCAAATCTCCATAAAAATATTGCGTTTGATGATATCCCCGGGAGCTTTGTTTCTTAAAATTGCCAGGCGGCCTCTGTTAGGAGATAAAGCGATGGGACTATCGTAACCAAGCAAATCGAGGACATGTCCTTTTTGGGAAAATATAACATTGTGCGTATCCCCTTCAATTGTAGTTGATACTAGGTTAATTTTTTCAAAAAGCTCTCCACTAACGTAAACTATCCTCCCTTGTTGATCTGGACCAGTTACATAAAAAATTTTTTTGTCCGATGCTATCCTTAGTGATTGTTCTTTAAGATCGGGTAAGGTTATCATCTTAAAAACAGTTTCTTTTCCGGACTCCCGAATAATATAGCCGTGGGCTTGATTGACAAGATCTGTTGCCTCGGGACCATCTATGGTCTGATGTTTGCCAGGGAAGCAACTTTGTCCAACAAGAACAACAAACAATAGCGATATAAATAGTACTATTAACATAGCTTTTTTCATAGCTCTCTCCTGAATGCAGTTATGGTGCTTTCTATACAACTTCGACCAATAAAAAATGACTTATTTTTAGCTTCCGTCATTTCCCCTTTGGAAACATTGATTAGCTTTTCTATATCTTAAGAGGTGCGCACGCTTTTTAGAACCAGTTAGCGTCCATTCAGTCCTTTGATTTC
>CAZLVG010000044.1:0-8051 GCA_964562905.1 uncultured Candidatus Saccharibacteria bacterium
TGCCAACCTGGGGTTTGAAAATGTCGCTATCGTTCGCATCTCAATCACAGAGGAGTTAAAAATTCAGAGGATGCGCCGACGCGGCGATACAGAGGAAATGATCGCTCGTCGTCTCAAGTTTGACGCGGAAGACAAAGCAGACATTGACTGGGCGCAATGGGGAATCATCGACCTCCAAGCAACAAACACGCTTGATGAAAAAGTGGATCGTGTACTCAAGGCGTGGTAACTGACGGTTAGCACGCCTTTTTTAATATGCGCGAACGCATTACCTAAATTTTATCTCTCTGTTTTGTCTTTTAATTTCTCGCGTATGTTCATCTCCTTCTTTCACGACATCGGATACCACTTTTATTTCATCTTCATACATGCCTCGACACATTTGGAATTCTGTCTGTTCAATCAACTTCGGCTCATTGGTAACGGTATAAACAGGGTCAATATGTTTTAACTTAACCATGGTTTGCTCTCCAACTTTTACTGCATCATCAATGACACCAAGCTCATGCAAATATTCTTTATTCACATCGGTGACTTTGACTTTCAATTCCCGTTCGCTTAACTCGCGATGAAGCTTACCCCTCAAAACTTTCTTTTTTGAAAGTTCGGCGTAAATGGGCAGATTATCTGATCTCAAGTATTCCCGCACAAATTCTGGGAACACGTCGAGAGTCGGAGGAATTTCAGTCGGAGGATTGATACCGCTACTTGAGAAAAGCGTGTCATACCAAAGCTTCTCGGATTGTTTTGTTTGTTCAGTGTGAAAGTCAACTGGTTCTTCTCCCCACTGAATCATCTCTGCAGTAAAATCAATGCCTAGTCGAGAGCACATTTCGCGCATTTGTTCCTCGGGGGCTACCCGTAGATCAGTAGTGTCAAACACAACAAAATCTTTGTTTTGGTTTTCAAAATACTTTACCTCTTCGGCTAATTTTCTAAATTCATCCCTTTCAAAACCTAATCGTCGCGCGTTTGATTTCAAGATTCCGTCAAAAAATCCATAGTCGCGCTCGACATACAGTTTCTTTTCAATCAAATCGCGCCAATTTGAGTAACCATTTTTGCGCGCCTTGATGTCAAGCAAATGGTTTTGGACAGTCAACACCGGCACATCATAAAGACGCCCTATACTCTCTCCGGTCTGAAGAAAATCAAAATTCTCGACATGGGCTCCATCTTTGACAGCTTTTGTGAGATCTTTCCAATCCTGAAAACCCTTTTCGGTGGCCACGTTATCTAACAAATGGCGCTGGAGATCAATGCTGTATCTCATATCCATGGTGGTTAAAACTCGACGGATACGTGATTCAACCGATAAAAGAGGGTTGCGTGTTAATATAACGATAGGGCCCGCGGAAAGCTCGACGAGTCGCTTGTACTCCTCGTTTTCTCCAATCCAATGGGACATTTCCTTTATGATAACAACGGTTCGTTCTCCGGATTGCTCAAATTGTTCACCACCAATTGATTCGTAAATTTGCCGATGACCATGATCGGGGTCAAAATTATCATGCCGCGCATTCAGAAATGGCTCATGGCATTCGTGCTCAATATCAGGCGAATTACCAAGGGAGTGCTCTACCAACGATGAATTAGTCCTGGGCGGCGCAATGATTATGTACGTTTTAAGTCGCCCATTACCTACAAGTTTTTTCAATTTTTGAAAATGTAAGTCATTCATAATTTATGCACTTGGATCAATTCCGTGAATGTGTTGAGAAAACCGTGCGTGAATGAATCCGGCCTGTTTTTTATTAACTCTTTTATCTTTTCTACATCAATTTTCTCAAGCGATTTAACTTCTTCTGTTTCGGCGAATTCCCAACCATTCGGGGCTGTTGCCATAAAAATCATCCAATAGTGACCGAGACGAGCATTAGTGGGTAAAAAAGTACTCACGCGCTTTATAGGCACAACAAGACCAAGTTCTTCGGCCATCTCCCGTTGGGCGGCGTCTTCGCATGATTCTCCTTTTTGAACGTGGCCTCCAACCGATATGTCAAACTTCTCATGCTTGTTTCCTGTTTGTAAATATAAACTTCCTTTTTCGTCAAACACAAAAACACCCACAACGCGATGTATAAGTTTTTGCTCATGAGCTGTTGCTACATCAATAGAACCAACCACATTATTTTTTTCATCTACAACATCTACAAGTTCAATGTCTGCCATATAATCCCACCTTAACATAAATAGACGCTTTCGTAGGCTCCTCTCAATTAACTGTGCTGCCAACAAGCTCTGAAACAGGATGAAAACCAAGCAGCATTTTCTTTTGGTACCGCTCCCGGTTACGGAAGCCGTACGACTGCCGCTTAACCATTTTGATCTTGGTGTGGCAGCCTTCAGTGAAGCCATTGGAGATGCCGTGATCAAAGCGGTTTAGGATTTGCTCCTGCCGCTTGATCAGCGTGCCGCGCAAGACCATCAGTGGCTTTGACTCTACCCCTTCCAGATAGGCGAGGGTCTCAGCACTGGCCCGATTACGCGACCGATACAAATCATAGATCTTCTCTTTGACCTGCCAGGCAACTTTGAGATGCGGCCAAGGTTTTTAAATTAAAATCCAAAACGCAATTTATCAAAGCCACCGAGGTCAAAGGCTACCCACGTCTGATTACCAAGATTGAGCCGGCCACCTGGCAGAATTTCTTCCTTGCCGAG
Source organism: uncultured Candidatus Saccharibacteria bacterium (assembly GCA_964562905.1). GTDB lineage: Bacteria > Patescibacteriota > Andersenbacteria > UBA10190 > UBA10190 > CAYSWF01. Next base: position 2,665 of record CAZLVG010000044.1, read on the forward strand.
GCCGAGAAACTAAAGTCTGATATTTTAACCTAAATGCACGTGGCCAAGCAGATTATCCGCTTTTCCTCACGGCGACGTGGAAGCGGCCAGCGAAGGACTAAACCAGGGCTCCACCTTTTACGCCCACCTGCCGGTGGAAGGCAGCCCCCGCGCCTTGAAGGGGGCTGTTCTCCTCCTGGACAAATTTTACAGATGGTGTACCGTTTCAGGCAGACAAACGAAAAACCTGACTTCTGGTTGTGTTGTTATGAAAGCTTCCACTACGCTTTTGTCGGCGCTGGTCGCTGCGGCGGTATTAACGCTGGGCGTATTGGCAGCCGCCCACTTGGCTTTCGCCGGCCGGGTGCCTTTAGGTGTTTCGCTGGGCAGTGTGTCCCTGACCGGAGTTCCGCGGCACGAATTGCCGTCTTTAATAAACAAATATGAATCGTCGGTACTGAACCGGACGGTAACGCTAAGGCTGCGAGGAAGGGAAGAGCGCTTCACGCTAGCCGAGCTGGGAGTTAGTGTTGACAGCGCCGCTACCTCCCGGCAAGTAGAAAAGGTGTCGCTATCCAAGGCGCTGGCCGGCACTGGCGCGGTCCCCCCCGTGCTAAGGTTTGATGAAAAAATCCAGCGGACGGTTTTGGAAGAAAAGTTTTCCGAGCTCACTACCCCCGCGCGCAATGCGACTCTGGAAATTTCCCCGGCTGGCCACCTGTCGGTTGTCCCCAGCCGGCCTGGAGAAAGCTTTGACTTGAGGTCGCTGCGGCGGCAGCTTGACGCGGCCGCACGCGTCGGCCGGCCGCACAGTTTGATTACCCTTAAAATCATAAGGGCCGAGGCTCAAGTTCAGGATGATGAAGTGGACAAAGCCCGCGCGCTGGCTGAACGGTTGCTAAAGGAGGGAATTACTTTTACGTTTGACGAGAACGACTACCTCATGAAGCCGTACACCGTAAAGCGGCTGCTGGCCTTTGCGGAGCAGGTTGACCCGGAAAACCATAACCATCATATCCTGGGGGTGAAGCTGGATCCTGAAGGGCTGGCCGGTTATCTTAACAACACTATCGCGCCGCAAATAAACCAGACGGCCGTGGACGCGCGCTTCGCGGTTAGCGGGTCGGAGCAGGCGGGTTTGCGCGTGACGCAATTCGCCCTGCCGCAAAAAGGACAGGCCCTGGACGTTAAAAAAACAGCGGGCGCTCTGGCCGCCGCGCTGGCTCGGTTTGAAAATACGGCTCCTTTAGCCGTGAAAATAACTGAGCCCCAAGTAACTGACAGCGGCGATATGGAAAAACTGGGCATTACCTCTTTACTGGCTACGGGACAGTCCGATTTTGCTGGCTCGCCCCGCAACCGCGCCCATAACATCCGAGTTGGAGCCCAGCGTTTTCACGGCTTGCTGATCGCGCCGGGCGAGGAATTTTCTTTCAATGAGCACCTGGGCCCCGTTACCAGCGCCGCCGGTTTTTTGCCGGAGCTGGTGATAAAGAAGAACGTCACCACGCCCGAGCTGGGCGGCGGTCTCTGCCAGGTTTCTACCACCGCTTTTCGCGCGGCCTTGAACAATGGGCTTAAAATTACCTCCCGCCGCAGCCACGCTTACATTGTTCGCTACTACGGAACTCCCGGGCTGGATGCCACCATTTACCCGCCGTACACTGATCTGCGTTTTGCCAATAACACACCCGGCTATATATTAATACAGACTAAAGTGGAAGGCACCAAGCTGACTTTTAGCTTCTGGGGCACGGACGACGGCCGCCGAGTGGATATTGTCGGGCCGGTGGTGTATGACCGTAAGCCTGACGGTTCCGCCAAGGCGCATGTTACGCAGAAGGTTACTAAGAGACAGCAAACCGTGGTGGATGACACTTTTTACAGCCGCTACCGGTCGCCCAAGCTTTTTCCTAAAGTGTTAGCCGCCGGCGAGGCCAGCATGCCGGCCTCTGACCCTGAAGATACTCCCTCTCCGACTCCGAAGCCCTCGGCTTCCCCGAAACCATCCCCTTCTTCCCAGCCTTCGCCGACTCCCCATGGATAACAACCCCCCCAAACGCGCTCGCCGCCCCGTGCGCCGGGAAATATCGGCCGGCGGCGTGGTTGCCCGCCGCGGCGGCCGCGGCGGCTGGGAAATTACCTTGTTGAAAACGAAGCATAAACGCGGGGAGGTGTGGGTGTTGCCCAAAGGACACGTAGAACTACAGGAAGGGGAGAAAGTGTCAGACGCTGCCCGCCGCGAAGTGCAGGAGGAAGCCGGTATTAATGATCTATCCGTCAAGGAGCAGTTGGGGGTTAGCCGCTATTCCTTCCAGGCGGAAACGGCGCTGGTCAAAAAAACAGTCCATTACTTTCTTATGACGACTAACCAGCGCCGGCTCACTCCGCAGGCGGAGGAGGGAATACTGGCGGCCGTCTGGCAGCCCATAGACCAAGCCGTCGTCAGGCTGGCTTATGACACTGACCGCGATATTGTTGAGCGGGCCCGCGAAAGATTGCTGGCCGGCGGCAAACCGGCCCGCCGCGGCTCTCCCGGCCGCAGCCGACCGGCCAGGATACATACTTAGAACTAGTAATTAGTAACTGGCAACTAGTAGCTGGTACCTGGCGCGCGGGCATCGGCAGCTGGCGATTGGCGGACGAGGCGCGCGCTTAGCGTTGTTTAACTGCCGGTTCCTTCATTCAGGCTTCTTTGAATAAAGCTGTCGAAAAATAAGCTGGGGTGGATGCCAGCCGCTTTAAGCTGGTGTTTGAGGGGGGTGTGGTCGGTGAACGACGGTATAGTGTTCACGTCCAGCAATTCCGCTGATTCCTCATCTACCATGATATCCATGGTTACCGGACCGCGGCAGTCAAGCTCTTCGTACACATCGCGAGCCAGCTCTTCCGCCTCGTCCGGTATCTGGTCGTGGTCGGCGGGAGGCGTGCGCAGGTCAACCCGCCCCGGGCGGCGCTTGGCCAGGTAGTCGTAATAGGTGGCGGTCTGTCGCGGCGCCACTGCCGTGGGCGGCAGCCGGTGGATCCGGCCGCGCGCGTCGTCAAACAGCGTGTACACTATTTCTGTTCCCGGCGAGCGCGGCTGAACCAGCACATCGCCCAGCTTTTGCGCCGCGCGCACGGCCGGCAGCAGTTGTTCCCGGCCGTACACTTCCACGGTGCCGTAGCTGCTTTCCTGGCTGACCGGTTTTACGAACAGGGGCGGCATGAACGCGTTTTGCGCTTCATCCGCGATCTGTTCGGCCGGCTCAAAGCGGCGGAACCGCCTCCCTTCCGGTGAAGCCGCCACCGCGTCAAGCCGGCGTCCGCAGACATACTTGTCGGCCGTCTGCTGGCAGACGCGCTGGGCAGGCCCGGCTACGGGTATGTCCAGCGAGCCGCCTAGGCCGTGCAGCGAACCGTCATCGCCGTTTTTGCCCCGCGCCAGCGTCATCATGACCTTGACCGGCGAACGCAGCAGCCTTTCCAGGCCCCGCGCTGGCGGCACGGCGCGCACCGTCCGGAACAGATTTTTCAGTATCTTCCTTACCGGCCCCTGTCGCGGCAGACTGCCCAGCGGCACCTGCCATTTGCCCCGCGGCGTTATCCGCACCGGCGTTATACGGTACTTGGAGCGGGGCAGATAATGGCACAGCCACTGTCCCGTCTCGCAGCTTAGGTCATAGCTGCCAGCTTGTCCGCCGAAAAAGACGGCTACGTGAGGCCTCCTGTTTTCCATGATGAAGGATAGCAGTTTATTTTATTTCCCCAGAGTAACACGGTTTTCAATAAAATCAGTGTTTACCTTGAGCGGCGGACGAAGGTCAGCATGCCGGAGTGTCGCGCGGTGAGTTTCATCCGAAGAAGCCGGCCAGGCATTTTGTCCTGATGGGCGATGGGCGGGAAATGATGGCGGCGATGGTGCGCCCGGAGGGAGTTGAACCCCCAACCGTCAGCTTAAGAGGCTGCTGCTCTGCCAATTGAGCTACGGGCGCGTAACTACGGTTTACCAGATGTAAGACACTCCATCAAGTTTACTGCCTGTTGCTGTCCTTAACCCAAGACAGCGACAAAGCTGGGCAACTATCACCTTCTTTAGGCCATTTCTTCTCTCCCTTTAACGAGCTAAACCTGCCTTATGATAGTTCCTCTTGATGGGGGGACCAGGAGGGGACAGAGAGAAAAACCAATCGGCCCTTGGGCGGGATAGCGCGTTTGCTCTGGAGAAGATCGAAAAGTCCAGCTTGCCGTGGAGGAATGTTTGCTAAATTACCGCCGCCGGCCGGTTGATCAGGCGGACGCGCGAGACACTTGAACAGAGGCAACGCATAAGGTAAAACTCACAGTACGGGAGAGGTCGCATAGTCTGGTCTAGTGCGGTGCCTTGCTAAGGCATTGACCTTTAACAGGGTCCGTGGGTTCGAATCCCACCCTCTCCGCCAAATGTAACTTCAGTGTCCGAAAGGAAACCGGATGACCGCGCCGCAGGCGCGGAATGGGGCAGAAAACGGCGTCGCTTCGCGACGAAATCGCTGGGGGCGGGCGCGCCGAAGCGGGCGGATTTGTTACGAACCAAGGGGTTCGTTCCGATTTTTTGGACGAAAGATTTAATTTTATGAAAATCATCCGACTTCGCCAAAAAATCGGCTTGTTTCGTATCTAAAATCCATTCCCGCAGGGGTTCGACCCAATTTTTTCTCCCGTTTTCAAAATCTTTCTTCTTTTGTTCCAAAACGGCAGAAGCGAGCAAAATTTCATCCTTCTTCTTGAGATAAGTTTGTTTCGGTATGTCGCCGTCCAAATAAGCGGAGACCAACTTTTCCATTTTCGCTTCTGCCGTTTTGATATTTTCGGAAAGATTTTGAACCTCGCTTTGCGATACAGAAGTTTCCTCGCGTTTCCATTCGTCCACTTTCACCAACATCCAATCAGTGAGTTCATCGCAAAGCGAGATTGTTTGAAGCCGTGTCTTGATTTGCCGCGCCAATTCCGGCTCTTGGATATATGGTTGCGAACAGCGGCCGCGCTTTTTAGAACAGCGATAATAGCGGTAGCGATGGCCCGATTTTCCAGTAGCCCATTGTGCGCTAATCATTGAGCCACATTCAGCGCAACGAAATAGTCCGGTAAATGGGAAATCGTGCCTCGCTTTTCGCTTGCGCGGCCGCTCTTTGGCGCGGAGTATTTTCTGTACGGCTTCAAACAATGCGGGAGAAAGAATTGGCTCAAAGTTTCCCTCAAACCATCCTCCTTTGTGCTTCACGAAACCGATATACGCTCTGTGCGTCAAAAGTCGTTTGATGGAAACTTTGGCAAGTGGTGTTTGGTTCTTGGAGACAACGCCGAGTTCCGCCAAAAATTGCGCAAGAGAAACAGAGGTGCGCACGCTTTTTAGAACCAGTTAGCGTCCATTCAGTCCTTTGATTTCC
>CAZLVG010000045.1:0-3618 GCA_964562905.1 uncultured Candidatus Saccharibacteria bacterium
GCTTCAACTACAAACTGCTTGCCCTTAGTCCAGTTTCTTGATGTTATGTCTATACTCCACATTGCTCTGTTGAAAGTATCCTTTCGTGCGTTGGCGCCAACCGCAGGTTGGCGCGCTGTATATTGTTGCCTTGGCCATAGTTTTATGATTTAGTGATCTTAATAATTGACTTTACGAGCGGGTCGTCATTACAGATGCCGTAGCACATCATCTGGCCCATTCGCTCTTTTTTGACGAGTCCCGCATGCTCCATAATTCGCAGTTGCCGGGAAGCCGCTGGCAGGGAAATCTGTAATACGTTGGCGACATCAGTCACGCACACTTCTGGCTGCCTAAGAAGAAGTTTAAAAATACGAAATCGGCCCACGTCAGCAAGAGCATTAAACATCAGCGGCCACTGTTCATCATCAGTGACGATCGCCTCACGCACAGCTCGCACATCTTTCCTGGTTAACATAGACAGCTTCAAAGTATTACTTAATATATTACGCAATTCGTTAATTATATGCAAGCTCAAAACTCCAACTTCGGTCGCAAATTATATTACTCTGTTGTACGGTTATTGACTGGCTCGCAGGCCAGGACGTCGAAAAGGGGTCGGAAAAGGGGTCAAGTACCGAAAAGGTTATTATCTTCTGACCCCCATTTTCTATTCACATCAGTATAACTCCACTACTTTCATAAAGCAGTTTCAATTCAAAGACATTTCATCATAAATGGAGTATGATAACCGGATGAGCGTCAATATTGATATTGATAAAAAAACTACCCGCCCAACGGATATTTTTGATAAAGAATATTTTTTCGGTTCGGTTTATACGGATTATGACAAGTTTTACAATTGGGAGAATTACGCTCTCGAACTTATAGGCCGCTACTCTTTCGCCTCATTTCTCGATGTTGGCTGCGGCTGCGGCAATCTGGTCAAAGAAATAAAACTGAAGCTTGATAACGCTTCATCAGGCAGTCATGATATTCAAGGTATTGATAGCAGCCAATACGCGGTGAGCCGGGCAAACTCGCCTTTCATTAAGTTAGCGGACTGCCGGGCACTGCCCTTTGCTGATTGTCGGTTTGAAATGGTGTATGTCCTGACAACTTTTTCATATCTGCCAAGCCTAGACGGCATCAAACAAGCTATTAGCGAAGCATACCGGGTATCTAGCCATCTAATTGTATTTGATGATGTATATTCGGTACCCGATAAAGACAGTATTGAGTATGACCCTTATCGGCAAATCGTTTATTTCCAGGAACAATGGTTATCGTATTGGCAAGAAGTGCTCGGTGAGCGAGATCGCGCCGAGATTAATGATTATGAGATTGTAGTTCGTAAAGATGTCGCATAAATTTTTATTCGTATCAAAGTGGGCCAGTATTAATGACATTGCGTGGCAGGTCTCCAAAGAAGGAAACGAGGTTAAATACTATACCGGTGAGAATGAAGACGATGACGTGGCCGACGGTTTTGTGCCAAAGACGCGTAACTGGAGAGCCGAACTCGATTGGGCAGACGTTGTTGTCTTTGACTGGGTAGCCGGCCAGGGAAAACTGGCCGATGAATTGAGGAAAAGCGGCCACAAGGTAATCGGCGGAACGCCTTACACTGACCGGCTAGAGGATGACCGGTCTTTTGGCCAGCGCGAGCTGCAAAAACACGGCGTCAAGGTAATTCCATTTTGGAAGTTTACCGACTTTGATAAAGCCATAGACTTTGTAAAAAATAATCCCGGCCAATATGTCGTCAAACCAAGCGGAGAAGCTCAAGACATCAAGAAATTGCTGTTTGTCGGACAAGAACAAGACGGCCATGATGTAATTCGCATCCTGGAATCATATAAACGGGTGTGGTTTAAAGAGGTAAGAGTGTTTCAATTACAAAAGAGAGTCAACGGAATCGAAATCGCCGTGGGCGGATTTTTTAACGGAGAGAAATTTATCAGGCCCATAAATGTGAATTTTGAATATAAAAGATTATTCCCGGGAGACTTTGGTCCGTCAACCGGCGAGATGGGAACTAGTATGTTTTGGAGTAAATCCAACAAAGTTTTTCTTTCGACGCTTAATATGATGACCGAAACACTCCGGCAAGAAAATTATATAGGGTACATAGACATAAATTGTATCGTAAATAATGCTGGCATCTACCCGCTTGAATTTACCTCGAGATTTGGATATCCAACCATCAGTATTCAGCAGGAGGCCATGCTCGAACCAATTGGCAAACTGTTTTATAAATTGGCCAACGGCCTGGATTTTGAGCTAAAGGTTAAAAAGGGTTACCAGGTAGGTGTTTGCGTTGTAGTCCCCCCCTATCCGTTTGAGGACCAGAAAACATTTGATTCATATTCGCAAGACACCATAGTTGTCTTTAAAAATGGCCAGAGCCTTGATGGTATCCATATCCAAGAAGTAAAATTAGTGAATAATGAATGGGTTATCACCGGTTGGGCGGGTGAAGCATTAGTGGTTGTGGGAACCGGCATGACCATGCAGGACGCGCAAAAACAAGCCTATTCACGAATTAAGAGGATCCTTATTCCTAACATGTACTACCGGGTTGACATCGGAGACCGCTGGTATCAAGAATTTGATAAACTCCACAGTTGGGGATACATCCAATAATGCTTTCAACCGCGCCACTTCCATGCCGAATCCGGTTCAATCGATGGACCACGTCGCGTCCACCATCGCCTGCTCGGTCTGTTTATCAGCCATGCGCGATATCCAATGAGGCCATCTGAAAATTCAGAATTTTTCTCGGAAATGGGGTCAGCCACCGTTTTTAGTGAGTAGAGTGGAAATGGGGTCAGGGGAAATGGGGTCAGCCACCGTTTTTAGGGTAAATGGTAAATGAGAAATGGGGTCAGCCACCGTTTTTAGGAAATGGGGTCAGCCACCGTTTTTAGGTTAATGGGGTCAAGGTAAATGCGGAAGAAATGGGGTCAGCCACCGTTTTTAGTGAGAAATGTGAGAAATGGAAGAAATGGGGTCAAAGGAGATAAATGGGGTCAGCCACCGTTTTTAGTGAGTAGTGGTAAATGGGGTCATAAATGGGGTCAGCCACCGTTTTTAGGTGGTAAATGGGTAAATGGGGTCAGCCACCGTTTTTAGATGAGTTAATGGGGTCAGCCACCGTTTTTAGGAGAAAATGGGGTCAGCCACCTTTTTTATCTTTTTGTAATTAATGGTGGAAAATGTAATTAATGGTGGCTGACCCCGTTTACTACGGTTCAATCGATGGACCACGTCGCGTCCACCATCGCCTGCTCGGTCTGTTTATCAGCCATGCGCGATATCCAATGAGGCCATCTGAAAATCCAGGAGAGAAATGGGGTCAGCCACCGTTTTTAGGAGAAATGGGGTCAGCCACCGTTTTTATCTTTTTGAGAAAATGGGGTCGGCCACCTTTTTTATCTTTTTGTAATTAATGGTGGCTGACCCCGTTTACTACAAGCAAAGCACTAAGGAAGCGTTGGTTATGTAGCTGGTACGGTCTTCTGAAAAAGGGGTCAAGTACATTTTAAAGTCTAAAGGAACTTATTAAATGAATTGTACTTGACCCCTTTATTCCCTTTATTCCCTTTATTCCCTTTATTCCCTTTATTCCCTTTATTC
>CAZLVG010000045.1:3718-7693 GCA_964562905.1 uncultured Candidatus Saccharibacteria bacterium
CCCTTTATTCCCTTTATTCCCTTTATTCCCTTTATTCCCTTTATTCCCTTTATTCCCTTTATTCAGTTATTTAATTGCGGGCGTGATCGGGCGGACCGTTGCCGTTATTGCCGCCTCCATCGTCTCCATCATCATCACCGCCACCCGTGCCGCTGAAATAATCGGCAATGCCGGCGTATTGAGCGTCCGCTTCTTCGCCCACGCGCGTGCCGGCCAGATACGCTTCCGCCTCGGCGTCGTTGGTAATGAAATATGATTCGGTGATCACGGCCGGAAACTTGGCGTGGACCGAGATGCCCCAGCCGCCCTTGTCGTAGCCCAGATCAATGCCGGTCAGCGGCACCAGCGCATCGTGCATGGCGAACGCCAGCGCTTCATCGTCCCGGTTGCCGTACAGGATCATCGTACCATCAACGGATGGGTCGCTACTGCCGTTGTGGTGCAGGGAAATGAGGATGTCGCAGGTACGTCCGGCCGCTGCTTCACATTTCTCTTCGGCGATGGCCACCCGCTCTTTGCGGCTGTCTATGGTCTCATCGCCTTCGCGGGTCAGCACCACCGTTGCCCCGTCCGCTTCCAGCTTGCTTTTCAGCGCATAAGCCACGTCAAGATTGACATCCTTTTCCATCACGCCGTAGGTCTGATTGACCGCGCCGGTGTCCGATCCGCCGTGCCCGGCATCAAGGGCAATGACTGTTTCGGAGAGCGGGGTGGCAGCGCTGGCGGAAACGACTGCCAGCAGCCCAAGCGCTGCTACAGACACCGCCGCTAGAGCTTTTTTCATACTATGCGGTATATCACACTGTACATGATGAGTACATAGGTACACTTTCGACTTTTCCACAGGAGTCTGGTACTTAAGACTTTCATGCGGCCGGATGAAGTTGTATTCGATCAGCCATTCGGTCAGCCGCCGGTTGCAAATAACCGGATCAGGATTGAAGTTACCTTCGGCCAGAAACTCTTCCCGCAGGGTGCGGTTGAACCGCTCATTGTCCGGATTGTCTTCGGGGGAATGGGGTCAGCCACCGTTGTTTATAGTGGGAGCCTATTATACTGGCCTCATTAATCACTGTCCCGCTAAGCGAGACCGTTGTTGTTTTTGCTTTATGGGCCGCGCGTGTTGGCGCGTGCCGCCGCCGGCATTTTCCGTGTGGTCGTGCGTTGCGGCCGCATTGTTGCCAGGGGGCGGGTGATTGACTGCGGGGTAATGCCTGCTTTTAGGCAGGCGAGTACGCCGAGTGCTTCACGGTAGTTTTCTGCTTCGATGTATTGGCCGGCTTGCCATGGCAGGGAGCGGATGAGTTCGGTGTGGTCCTCGGCGTAGATGCGGTCCGCCACGGCGATAACGCGGATGCCTTGGTGCAGCGCGGCGTAGACGGGGAGGCCGAAGCAGCCGCGGGGGATCACCAGGACGTTGACACTGGCGGCGGAGAACGCGTTGCCGTAGCCGGGGACGTCAACGACGACTGGGGCGCGCTGCAATCCTTTCAGCACGCACTGGAAGAATGAGAGCGAGATCATCTCTGCTGCGACGCGGGCGTCGACGACTCCGTAGCTCATCTCCTCGGCGTCGCGCGATTCCATCATGGGCGCGTGAGCGACGGGCCGGTTTATTTTTGCTGCGATGGTGTGCGTCAACAGTGCCTCAACGCCACCCCACGGGTTAACCGATTCTCCTTTGGTGTCTGCGAGGTAGTGGTCTCGCGCTGCCGGGTCCAGCGTGATGGGGGAAGTGATGGCAACGGCGTCATAGGCTCCTTCGTGCTCGGCTAGCAGGCGCATGACGTTCTCGAGCCCCAAAATCTTTCCTGACGCCCGGCCGGAAGGCACCCACCCTGCCTCCATGGAGAGCGGGACGATGGCTGCCGTTATACAGTTGAGGCCGTAGGTTGCCCGGGCGGCGTTGATGGTGTTTATGGCCACGTGGACGTATCGCTCCTCGTGGTCGCCGATCAGCGCGAGTATGCGATTGTTTTGTTGCTTGGCCAGCTCGATTGTTCCCATGAGCAGAGCGGCGAGCATGCTGCCTTCGATGTACAGGGCGCTATCCGGCATCTCGTTGATATCCGAAGCGTTGACAACGTTGGGGTGTGTCAGGACTGCATCGGCGATGGCGGCGATGGCCTTGAGGACTGGCGTGGCATCCCCGGCGTGTCCGCCTTGTGCTGCGCCGACCCCCGTCGGCACAACGTAGGCGACGGTGAATTGGTCCTGGCGTTCTGTTGGCCGGTGCTGGAACGCAAAGGGAGTTCGGGGCGCGAGCGGCTCATCGACGATGCCAACTTCAGCAGTGCTGCTTCCGAGAATGCACCGCACGGCAGATTCGTTCGGTGCCAGGCGAGCGAGGGTCTGCTTGTGCAGCCGGTCGGGAGGAAGCCTGCCGTCAAGTTCAAGCCTCTTCTCGTACACGCGCGACATAGGTTCGTTCAATGAGCTGGCTGTCAAGCCGCTCTGCTTTGAAGTAGCGGCGTATATAGTCTTCAACAATCTGCCGCTCGAACGGCTTGCATGAAAAGATGTTAAAAAAGATGACTTCGAGTTTGGTGAGGGCATGGATGGCAATGTTGCTCGTTTCGATGAATTGAAATACGGAGATGCCTTGCAGGTGCGGTTCGTCGGAGACGCCGCCGTTTATCTCGTCCCAGAAGTAGGGCTTGAGCGCGCGCTTCATGTCTATTTTCTTGCACAACTCTTCGATGAACCGAGCCAGCTTGCTTCTGCTCATTACGGAGACATCGCACCCGCTTGCGTTCACGATAAGCTCAATGCCGTAGGAGGCTTGATGCGGTCTACTCATTAACCATCAGTATACCACTAATACCAGCCACACCTGATTAATTCCGCGTCATTCCCGCAAAAGCGGGAATCCAGGCTAATTTCGCTGGATGCCGGATCAAGTCTGGCATGACACCGTGGATGTAAATAGATGCGGTTGGTATAAATTGATCCCAACCAGGGCCTGACCCGCCTACACTTTTAGTTACTTAATAGACACAAAAAAGAGCGCCTTTGTTACTATTACGGGTGTATTAACTCGTAAAAACAAAAGCGCTCTATGAAATTCAAACCCTGACTTCGGAACACTAAAAGACAACCACTAATTATTGCCTCAGTTAAGCAGTAGTGATGGGCAAACAGGGTGTCCCGATGTAAGATATCCACATGTTTGCCCGTAAAAAAGTAATCGTAGTGGATCAATCAGCATTCAAGTTATCTCTAAGGAGACAGGACGGTATCAGGTTCTCCGCACCATTGGTTCATCTCGCGATCCGGAAGATACAAAGAAAAGACTCAGACACCCAGTAGGGGCACGATAGCGTAAAACCAATTGTGTCTGGCACAATCAAAGAAGCTTAACCTTAAACAATCAAAACCTATGCCAGACAACACCCCCGCTGCCATCCGGCGGCTCATAGAAGAACTCGGGCTGGACAGCCAGACACCGCCGCCGGCGCAGCTCGACGAGTTCACCAAAATGCTCCTTAAAAAAGGCTTGGAGTCAGTCATGGAGTCGGAGATGACCGAACACTTGGGTTACGACAAGAACGACCGGGAAGCCAAAACAAGCCGCAACAAGCGCAACGGCCACTTAAGAAAGAAGCTTTGACGCTACCCCCGGGCGTCTGGAAGGCATCAAGGTGCCCCGGGACAGAGAGGGCGCCTTCGAGTCCGTCCTGACCATCGCCGGCCAGGCCCGTATGGAGCAGATAGAAGACTTGATCGTCAGCCTGTACGCCGACGTGTTAATGGGGTCATGTTAATGGGTTAATGGGGTCAGCCACCGTTTTTAGGCCTGCCCGGACTGCGCGGCGGGGAATTCAGCCCAATACGCCACCCGGGTGGCGTATTCATTCAGTAAATGGGGTCAGCCACCGTTTTTAGAAGAAATGGGGGTAAATGGGGTCAGCCACCGTTTCTAGGCCTGCCCGGACTGCGCAGCGTAGGCTCCAGGGCAAACTTCTTCACTATCCT
>CAZLVG010000046.1:0-7371 GCA_964562905.1 uncultured Candidatus Saccharibacteria bacterium
GGCGGGGCGACGGCCGGTGATTTAGTAATTAACCCGCTCGTCGTCGTAGTTACCAATTACGAATTACGAACCGCCTTCTCGTGGAGCAAAAAACACCTGCCACCAGCGTAGGGGGTTAGATTTTGTCTTGCCTTCTTTTTCCTCCGCCCGGTCGCCGCCGCTGGCGTAGATTTCGTCCGGAATAAGCACCACCTTTTCTCCTTTTGCCTTATAGTTCAGCTTCTCCCGCGCCATGCGCTCTTGGAAGTCATCCGTTCTAAAATACTGGTTCAGGTTTTCCATCTTCACCACGCTTTTTTCCAGTTCGTTCACTTCCCCTCGCAGCCGCGCCACTTCTCGCTGTACCTGCATACGCCTGTTCATTTCCTGGGCCAAGGAGATTAGGATAAACACGCCGGCTATTACAGTCACGGTTATTATAATTTTTGGCGGAATGACTCGCATGTGGCGCTAGTAATAGAGATTATTCTTAGTTGTTCAGGGTTACCTGTGCCTCCGCGCCGTCGCGGTTCAGGGTGACGGTCAGAGGGAACTCGCCGGCCAGGCGCTTGACTGCCGGGGTTTCCCAGTCAAACGGCTTACCGTTAATCCGCATTAGCAAATCCCCTTTCTTTAGTCCGGCCTTAGCCGCCGGCGAGCCTGCCTCTACCGCTAGCACTTGGACAGCAAAACTTTCTTCGACAGAGCGAGCTTGGTTCGCGAAGGTGTAGCCAAGCTCAAAACCCAAGCTGGCAAAGGGGTCCAACTCCCTTTGTCCTGAGGTGATACGATCCAGGCTGGCCTTTAGGTGCGTCACTGGCAGCGCCAAGCCGGCGGCCGCGTCCGTTACTATCCCGGCCACGCGCCCTTCCTCGTCCAACAGGGGCGTCCCGGCCAGTACGTTTTTGGTCAGAGGCGCCCCATTGAATACTTGCTGGACGGCATCGGCAGCGTTCGGAGCCGGCAGGGATAACTCCTGCACCCGGAAAAACTCCGCGCGGGGCAGCAGCGCATCGCTGCTTCTGGTTAAGGCGATAAGTTCGTGTGCTACCGGCACGGAGCCAGAACGCAGATCCAAAGGAACAAATACAGAGTCGCCCGTTCTAAAGTAAGTAAGACCGAACAGCTTGTCTTCACCTATAAGTTCCAGTGGTACAGGCTGGCCGCGGTAGTCATAAGCGGCCAGCGACACGCCGGGCAGTCGCCCGGCCGTTACTACCAGTCCGTCATTAGTTATGACAAAGCCAGCCGCCAAAGCTGACGCTTGGCTGCCAGCCGACTCAGCGCTTATCAGCACCACGGAGGGGTGGGAGCTTTTGACGACTTCCGCCGCTGCCGTACTGGGTGAGATGGTGATTTCTTGGATATTGGAGATGAGCTGCTCTTTTCCTCCTGCCGTCAGCGGAGACGCGGGAGGAAGCCACAGCCGCACGGCTGCCATTCCGCCGGCCATACCCAGCACCACAACTGCCAAGAAGCCAATTAGCAGCCAGGCCAGGGATACCCTAACTACTTTGTGAGGAGATGATTGACTGTTTACGTCCATTGGGCTGTCAAGAGAATGAGTAGTGAAGCGGCCGCGCCGACGCCGACAAACTCCACCACCTGCCGACGAACCAGCCTTCCCGTATAGCTTAAGCTAACCAGATTAAAAATGACATAGTACAGAATAGTAAGCATAGCCGCCTGTACCAGATAGTGGGAAGGCAAGAATTGCATCACCCAGGCAACTTGCGTTAGTGTTAACGCCACGGTGAGAGTGGGCAGCGTCGTCTCATAAGCCTTATCAGCCACCCGGCGCAAAGCCTGGAATATGATCAATCCGGTGGTAGCCAGTATAAGTGTTAGCACCAACAGTACGGAAATATACAGGTGGAAACGCAGCCCCAAAATGAAAGCCGTGTTCAGAAAGTAGACGATTAGAGTCAGAGCCCGGCTCCAGATGGGATAGGATTGCCTGGCCCCGTGCTTAAGCAGAAAAAAGAACATAAATCCGGCGGCGGCTATGTACAGATGTAATATCTGGCCGACAGGCAGCAAGAAGGTGAAACCGATGACGCCGGTGGCGGCCAGCGCGGGCAGGATCACGTGAACGGCTCTAAAATACTCCTTCTCTTCCAGGCGCACTAAAATGATTCCCAGCATCGTTACCACCGCTACTATGATGGCTGTCAGGATGACCCATCGTTGCAGAGCGAATATTAATTCCAAACCTACTGCGAAAAGCAGCGCCAGAAGTACGTAGTGCGAGGCGGGGAAAACCTTGCCCACGATTTGGGCCGTCTTAACCGTCTGCCTAATCAGGGTCGCTAATGGTCCGTATAACCAAATTGATTTTCTGGTTGCGCGCGGCATGATTGTGCACCATACACCAGCAACGAAATTTACTCAAGAGACAGAGCCGCCTCGCCCAAGATCTTATCCCGGCGCCCGCTTGTTCGTTACCCGGCGTAATTTATCGTCACGGCGGACTGCCTGCGCCAGGTCGGCATACGTAAACACGCCGCCGGAAGCCGGCTGGTACCGGACTGGTTTTCCGCCGCCTTATAGGACCAGTCAAAAGTTCTGCGCCTGGGCGTGTGAACCCCGCAGGCGCCGGCTTTATCTCTTGCGGCGGGATAGGTAGGCGGCGGCGGATAAAGCCGCGGAACAACCATGCCCTGCTGCTACCACTATTTGCGCGTCGCGCACGTCAGTCACGTCCCCGGCCGCGAAAAAACCTTCAACATCGGTGCGCCCGTAACGGTCGGCTTTGACAGCTCCGTATTTATCAAGTCCTACTAGCTTACTGGCCGGCTTCGTGTTGGGCACTGTGCCGATGGTGACGAATATGCCGTCCACTTCCAGTTCCATATCTTCGCTCGTGCCGGTGTCTTCATAAGTAAGCCCGGACACCACCTTATCGCCTTTAACGGCCGTTGTTTTCGCCCGGCAGATTATGTCCACTTTCTTATCGTCCTTGAAGTTGTTTACCAGTACGGCGTCTGCTGGCAGTTCGTCTTTGATATGCAGTAAGTAGATTTTACTGGCTATCTTCTGCAGCATGATTACCGCTTCTGCTCCGGTGTTGCCGCCGCCGATGACGGCCACTTTCTTACCCGTAAAAAGAGGCGCGTCGCAGGTAGCGCAGTAGCTTACTCCTTTTCCCTTAAGCTCTTTTTCTCCGGGAACTCCTAGCTGGCGCGGATGACGGCCGGCGGCATAAATAACCGTGCTGGCTTTTACGTTTTCCCCGCCGGATATCTTTAATAAAAAGAACTGGCCGGCTTTATCTATGTTGGTGACTTTTCTGCCGCTAACAACTTCCACCTGGTCTTTATGCGCCCTCAGGTGTTGCTGGAATTTGTCGGCTAAAGCTATCCCGTCGGTTTTGCCGTCACCAGGCCAGTTTTCTATCTCGCCGGAGCTTGCCACTTCTCCGCCCGGCTCTTCACCTATTAAGACGGCGTCCAGCTGGTGGCGGGCCACGTAGATGCCGGCCGTAATACCGGCCGGCCCGTAGCCGACAATGGCCACGTCATACTCTTTTTTGTCAGGCATTGATATGCAGCAGCTCGGCCAGGCGTTCCTGGTCAAAGCCGATCACCAGTTCTTCATTGTCTTCGCCGCTGATAACGGTAACCGGCACCCCCATTTGTCCCGATTTTTGGATCATCTCGCGGGCCTTTCCCTGGTCAGTCCCCACGTCTATTTCTTCATATTCCACGTTATGCTCGTCAAGGAAGGATTTAACCGACTTGCAAAAGCCGCACGTTTTTGTGGTATAAATAGTAACGTTTTTACTCATCAATCATAACTTTAACATAAGCCTGACAGTAATGCCACTAAAACGCCATCAGCCCGCCGGTCTTTGGTGCCGCGGGTTGTTCCGGGACTGTTTTCCCGTTTCCCAGGAACGGGCCGCGGCGGCGTGTTCTGGTAAGGCGGTTCTATCCGATGGCTGCGACTGACAAAACTGTTGCCGTTGTGGGGCTGGGCTATGTTGGCCTGCCCCTAGCGGTTTTAGCTCGGAGCAAGGGATGGCGGGTGTACGGGATAGACAACGACGCTGCCAAAGTGGAGACCATCAATCACCGCCGTACGCCTTTTAAAGACAAGCGGCTGGAGCGGCAGCTTAACAGTTTTCCCGTGGCGGCGGGCACCGATCCGTCCGTGGCGTCCCGCGCCGCTGTTATTGTCATCGCCGTCCCCACCCCCGTTACCAACCATCACCAGCCTGACCTAAAGCCGTTAAAATCGGCCATTGATAGCCTTATTCCCCACTTGCGCGGCGGCCAGACACTAGTGGTAGAATCCACCATCAATCCCGGAGTCATGGACGAGGTGGTAGCTCCAGCCGTGGGACAGCGAGCCGGCCTGAAGCTGCATCTCGTTCATTGTCCTGAGAGAATTAATCCTGGAGACCCCCATTGGGGCGTGAACAATATTCCGCGGGTACTGGGAGCGTACACCAGAACAGGCGCGCGAAGAGCGATGCGTTTTTACGGTGACGTTATTGACGCGCCTGTTCAAATCATGAGCTCGCCCATGGAAGCCGAGGCCGTAAAAATACTGGAAAACACTTTCCGTGACGTTAACATCGCCTTTATTAACGAGATGGCCAAGTCTTTCACTGCCTTGGGCATTGACATCACCAAAGTAATAGAGGGAGCGGCTACCAAGCCTTTTGCTTTTCTTCCTCACTTCCCCGGTAACGGTGTGGGCGGGCACTGCATAAGCGTGGACCCTTATTACATGATAGAACGCGCCCGGCAGGCGGGCTTTGATCACAAATTTCTGAAACTGGCCCGGCGCATTAATGAAAGCATGCCCGCTTATACGGTAGCATTGCTCAAGGAAGGCTTGCGTCTTCAGGGACGGCGTTTGCGCGGAGCGCGGGTGGCGCTGCTGGGCCTGGCTTACAAAAAGAACGTGTCCGATATCAGGAAAAGCCCCGCTTTGGATATCTTGAGGATCCTTAAGCGGCGCGGAGCCGCGGTGCGTGTATTTGATCCGTTTGTCCCCTCCCACTCAACGGAAACTTGTCTGGAGGACGCTTTGTCCGTCAGTGAGGCGGTCATGCTGGCTTGCGACCATGATATCCTGGTTAAATCTTTAAAGACGCGTGTTTTAAAACAAAGCAATATCCGCGTGCTGGTGGACGGAAAAAACGCGCTGGCGGGAAAGCCTATGGCCGCGCGCGGGGTGTATTACTACGGGGTTGGTCGGTCCTTTCTTCCTCCGAAGGAGCAGAAGCTTCCTTTGAGGAAGAAGCACTCTCTTCCGCGGAAGTAGGGGCGCCAGCCTCCCCCGTCTGGGGGCGCCGGGCTGGCGGCGGAGTTTCAGCTTCCGGCGGAGCGCCTGGGGCCGCTTCCTCCTCCGGCTGTTCAGCTATTATCTCTCGGGCGGCCATAGTGATATCCCGTGCCGCTTCTTTTATCTCCTGTAGCGTGTTTCCTTCAGGCGCCGCCGCCCGCGTTTCGGCGCCATTCCCTTTTTCCTGCTGCTCTCGCCAAGCCCGTTTCTGCCGGCGATAATTGTGCCAGCCTCCCCAGATAACTCCCGACAGAAAAACCGGGAACCAGATAACTGTTATGTATCTTGACAGCAGCAGCATGACCAGCAGCACGAAACCTGCCAGCAGCCCAAACATCAACCCCCAGTAGATGACGGGATAAATATTGGGTTTAAAATTATCCACGTTGACAGTGTACCACTATAATTCTTAAAGACCCAACAAGGTCTTGGAATCAGTGAGATTGTCCCTTTCGCTGCCGCTGCCCAATACCACTGAAATTTTGTTTTTATCTTTTCCCTTGCCCCGCATCACCAGGCAGTAGCCCGCTTCGTCCAGGTAGCCTGTTTTGCTGCCCGTTACCGCTAGGTCGTCCCGGGATATCAGCTTATTGCTATTACGGACGGTATGCTCCCGGTGGCTGCCGCCGATAGTAAAGGTGTAATCTTTACGGCTGGCAATATCGGCAATTGTCGGATAGTCGCGCCAGGCCGCTTCGGCCAGGCGGGCCACCTCGTAAGCCGTGGAGATATTGCCGGGATTCAGGCCGGTGCTGTCCACCAAGGTTGTTTGCTCCAGCCCCAGCCTAATCGCCTTCCGGTTCATGGCCTCTACGAATTTTTCTTCGGATACGCCAAGTCCTCTGACCAAAGCCAGCGTAGTGTTATTGGCGGAAGCTATTAATGATACGTACATGAGGTCGCGCATGGCTATTGACTCTCCCGGCGACAGCATCAGCTGCCCTCCCGCTCCATACTCGTCCGGTAAAATTTCCATTGGCTTGTCCCAGTCCACTCCCATGTCCAGCGCCACCATGGCCGTCATTAGTTTAGTGATGCTGGCTATGGGCCGTCTTTCAAAACCGTTTTGTTCAAAGCGTATGACTTGGGCATTGGCGTCCCATAACAAGGCGCTGTCCGACTTCAGCGTCTGCCGGGGCTGGCCGGACCTTACTGCCGGCAGGCCTATCGGGAGTTTTTCTGTCCCAGCTACTTGCGGGGCCGCTGCCGGCCTGTTAACCAGCCACCCGGCCGCGAAACCTAAAGCTGAAGCCAGCAGCAGGCATAAAGCGGCCAACCATACGGTGCTTTTGTGCATACGGCTGTCTTACTGGTAACATTATATAACTTATATGACCAGTTACGTCCTTAAGACGCAAGACGCGGCCGCCGCCGCCCGAGCCGTTCGCCAGGGCCGGGTGGCTGCCTTTCCTACTGGTACGTGTTACGGACTGGCCGTTGATGCCCGGCAGGGCCACGCCTTGCAGCGTTTGCGCAATTTAAAACAGCGCCCCGCCGAGAAAACCTTTACCGTTTTTATGAAAGAAGCTCTCTGGCAGGAATTCCTTAGCCTGGCAGAGCGTGAAAAACAAACCCTGCTCAAACTAAATAATCAGCCTTTAACCGTTTTGGTTAAACCCTCGCCCGCTTGGTCACATCTTTCCCGCGACGGTCTCATCGGACTTCGTATAATTGATCACCCCTTAATGCGATCATTAGCCGAGATCGTCGGAGTCCCTCTCACCGCCACCAGCGCCAACCCCGCCGGCCTGCCTCCCGCCTTCACTCCGGATCAAATCATTGAGTATTTCCCCGGTAAACTAGACGAAACTACCTACGACCTTTCCTTGGCCGCTATCCTAGACGCCGGCACCCTGCCAGCCTCAAAACCGTCAACCGTCATCCGCTTCACCGGCGTCAACTGTGACTTTAAAATCATTCGCGCCGGACAGCTTCAGGCCGATAAAATTAAAAAGTGTTTGACACCGCTTAAGTCTATCTGATAGTTAGTAAAGGACTCTCGTACCTTGCTTCTTGAAATTCAGGAAAAAATCCGAACTAACACCAACCAAACGTAATCTCCGCTAATATAACAGCAGAGATTTTTTAATCCTTCAC
>CAZLVG010000047.1:0-7126 GCA_964562905.1 uncultured Candidatus Saccharibacteria bacterium
TGGATATTTGAAAAGACGACAAGCCGAAATAAATCAAAGTAGCCAGCAAGGTGTAGCTAATCCCTCGGCCGAGAGTGTAATACAGTCCGTTTAACAAAGTATTTTTAACCGACTTAATTTCCTTGGAAATATAAGCAATAGCGGTGATGTTGGTGGCCAGCGGACAAGGACTGATTGATGTTAAAATACCTAACAGAAACGCGGTTAAAAGCGGAATGTTGTAGTTGTCTATTAAGGTATTTATTAACTCCATTGAAGTTTACTTAATTAAAGTATCCTTTTATCTTCTCTGATAAGTAATTTTCAAATCGATTCTTATTATTTAAATAACGCCAAACGTTAACTTCTTCCGTAATATGATCCTCATTATTATAAATATTATTTATATACAACGATGAACCTCTGGCCTGATATTTAGTCACCACTTCCTTGTTTTCAGACAAATTAACGTTAACTGATTCAAATTTAATTTTCCCTTCCTTTAACTCTTCCGAGAAGTATTCATTCACAACTTCTCTGGTGTAATTCTCCAAAGCGACGCAAGCCGCGCAACGCTGACTAGAGTAAAAATAATAAATTTCCACTTGATTGGCTTTCCCCTCTTCTTTCTTTATCTGCTCATCGGAAGAATTTCCTGAACCCAGAATAATCAACGCTCCGACAATAACGCCAAAAGTTATTATTTGAATAATTACGGTTTTTTTATTCATAAATTGATATCCAAATTCTTAATATATTAGAAACTGCCGAATATTAAGCCGGCAGTGGTTGAATAAAAAATAACCAATAAAATATAAACGGCTGTTTTTTTGTTGCCTAAAACCCTTCTTACCACCAGCATATTGGGCAAGCTCAAAGAAGGTCCGGCTAAAAGCAACGCTAAAGCCGGCCCTTGACTCATACCTTTGGCGATCAAAGCCTGCAATATGGGAATTTCCGTCAAAGTGGAAAAATACATAAACGCGCCGAAAATTGAAGCCACCAGATTGCCCGTAATTGAATTTGAGCCGACTATTTTCTCAATCAGCTCTTGGGGCAAAAACGGCATGATAAAACCGGCCACAAACACGCCGATAAATAAAATTGGCAGAAGCATTTTGGTAAAAGACCAAGTTTCTTTTAGCCACTCTTTGTTGGTTTCTTTTTGGAATTTAGTTAGAGCTATCACGGCAACCGTAACAGTCAAACCTACCATCAAAAAGTATTTAAATAATTGATTTATTTGCAATCCATTAACCACCAGAATTGCCACCATTGCCAGCATAAAAACCAAGACGGTCGCTTTACCGTATGAGGGCTGATGGCTTTGTTCAATAAAAAGGTTGCCGTCTTCGGTTTTTTCTCTAAATATCAACTGCATGGAAAGTCCGACCAGAATAGACAAGAAAACAGCCGAAATAATTCTGGCCAGACCGATATTAAAACCCAAAACGGATAAAGTCAGAAATATAGCCGCGATATTTATCGCCGGACCCGAAAAAAGAAAAGTAATGGCCGGGCCAAGGCCAGCGCCTCTTTTTCTAATGCCGGCAAATAATGGCAAAACAGTGCAGGAGCAAACCGCTAAAATCGCCCCTGATACCGAAGCCAGGGAATACGAAACTACCTTTTTGGCCTGACCACCCAAGTATTTCAAGACAAAATCTTTTTTAACAAAAACCGAGATCGCTCCGGCGATAAAGAAAGCCGGGACTAAACAAGTTAAAACATGCTCGCGGGCGTATTCGTTTAATAATTTGAAGCCAGACAAAATCGCCCCGGTTAACCCCGTTAGATAGTAAACATCTAACGGGGTGAAAAACGCCGACTCCATAGGCATGAAATAAAACAGCAAAAACAGCCCAACGAGCAGGATGAAAATTTTAACTTCTTTATCCGTCCCGTTAGAAAATATATTTTTCATATAAATTATGCTTAATCCCCGTTATTTTAAATTATTTAATTGCTAGCTGTTCTTTTCTAACGGGGTGAATAACATTAATCATCAATAGACATTGATATTATAGGTAAGATTTTACCCCCACGCCAAATTATTGGTGTGGGGGTTTACTTGAGCCAGCTTTTTATTTCTTCTACATCGGGAATTCGGCCCGAAGCTTTAACTTGTCCGTCAATCACAATGGCCGGTGTGGACATCACGCCGTATTCGGTGATTTTAGCGATGTCATACTCATGCTCAACCTGAACATCTTTAAGCCCAAGTTCTTCCACGGCTTTTTTGGCGTTGTTTCCCAATGTCTGGCAATTAGGGCAGCCAGAGCCCAGAATTTTGATGGTCATATTTGGTTATTTAACAAAATGAGAAAATAAAGACAGCGACCTTTTAATGTTTTTCTTGTTTAAAAAATAAAAAATTTTGGTACCTTCTTTTCTTGAATCAATCAAGCCAGAATCTTTTAAGACCTTTAAGTGATGGGAAATCAGATTTTGCGGCAAATCCAGAAACTGCCAGATTTCACAAACGCACTTTTCCTGCTTTTGCAGAATGCACAAAACCTTCAAACGGTTCGGTTCGGCGATCACTTTCAAAAACTCGGCCGTTTGGTCAAGATTGCTTTTTGATTTTTTGGTTTTACAGCAGTCAAGATTCATAAGGTTCTGTATAAGTATCAATGTATGTTGATATTCTATAAAATTCAAAATTGATTGTCAATTTTTTGTTTTTTGCTACGATAAACTCATATTTAAGCGGCGCGCCAATGAAATAGGCATGCCGCAAATCCCCGCCGAAAAAAATCGGGCGAAGCCCGAAAAGCAAAAGGGCGAAAAGGAGGGGAGCCAGGGGGAGGCCCCGAATACCAAAGCGAAGCTTGGTACGGAGTAAAAGTTTTTGCCCTTTTGTGGTTAAGAATAGAGCGTTTCCGCAATTTTGCCGTCAGGCGGACAGAAACGCTGGGCGGCCTGCCTGCCGGCGAGCGAGGCAGGGAATCAATCCGCAAATCCTCTAGATTTTGTTCAAAATGGGTTCGGCTTTCGTCCGGCAGACACCGCCATTTTGAATTTGAGAGCTTTCCCGCCTCGCGGCTCGCAAAAGGTACGAGCAGGTAAAGACACACTAAAGGAGTATAACGTAATCTTTAACCAGCCAGACAGATGTCTTCATTAGAGCAATATAAAGCCAAAAGGGATTTTGGTAAGACGCCGGAGCCGGAGGCCGTGAAAAGTAAAAGGCGTAAAAAGCCGGTATTCGTTATCCAGCAACACGGTGCCAGCCGTCTTCACTATGACTTCCGGCTGGAAATAGGCGGCACCCTCGCTTCCTGGGCCGTGCCGAAAGGTCCGTCAACAGATCCCAGTGAAAAAAGACTGGCTATGCGCACGGAGGATCATCCTCTGGAATACGCCGGCTTTGAAGGAGTGATCCCAAAAGGACAGTACGGCGCCGGAGCCGTGATTATTTGGGATAAAGGCACCTACCGAAACCTAACAAGAGCAGAGGAAGAAGGCCGAGCAGGCATGGGGCGGTCACTAAAAGAGGGCAGGATAGAAATTTGGCTGAACGGTAAAAAAATCAAAGGCGGATATTATTTAATCCGAACGGGTAATCCAAAAGACCGCCGGTGGCTGCTGATAAAAGCTGATGACGGGGAGGCCGACGCGCGCCGCAATCCCGTCAGTACCCAGTCCAGATCCGTTAAGAGCCAAAAAACCTTGGAAGAAATAAAAAGAGAACATGAACAAAATGCTTGAGTGCCTCTTTGAAAAAGCCGCCGCCCGCCATACGCTTTCAGGTAAACAGAGCAGTTAAAACGCTGGTCTTACCACTGACAATTAAAAGATGTATAATGTAAAGCATGGCTAAGATGAGTAAAGTCAATAGAAAACGCCGCTGGAAGATGGAGCGTGCCAGTGTGCGCCGCCGGGGAGCAACGCGCGCGCGCAGCAACAAATATTCCGGCGGCGACAAGGGTAAAAAGCCCCCTAAGCACGCGCGTAAAGTCGCGTGGGTGGGCGGCTACACCCGCGGGGACGGCGTGAAGGTAAAAGGTTATTACCGCGCCAACGCCCAATACCGCTAACGCGGGCAAGCACCCTTCATCAAACGGCGCTGCCCTCTAGAAGCGCCCTGACAAGGGGAAGCTGGTGGTTGTCGGTCTAGTTGAAGCCCGCGGGGATGCGTCGCGCACGGTTGCTGGCCAGTTTCTCCACTAAAGCTTGTACACCTGCTGGCGTCCGTGCGCGCGCTCCCCGGCTGCCCCGCCGGCAACAGACAGGCTGGTTGGCGCGACGACCCGCCCAGACAGCAATGCGCCAGCCGGTTGGCGTATTGCTAACAGTAGGGGATGGCTGGCCGCGCGGCGCACAAGGCGTAACACCTGGGTGTAACACTGGGTATAACGCCTGCGAGGTGCTATGAGTGTTGTGACGCGAGGTGTGATAGGACTCGCGATGACAAAACGCGTAAGCTCTAATGTCCGCCCCCGCCAATCACGCTTTAGGCGCGGGCGCTACTAAGTGTTGCTGGCAGGGCTTTTTTTGACTATTAAGCCCCATACTGGCTATACTGGAGATATATGGTGGGACTTAACGGAAGGAGGTGAAAGTGTAAGTATGCCGACAAATAACAATATCGGTGCCACAGCCAGCGACGCAGTGGTAAATTCTCTGTCCGACATGTGGGAAAGATTCGCGTACTTTCTGCCAAACCTCGTCGCGGCCCTGGTGGTTTTCTTCGCGGGTTGGGCTATAGCTGTAGCTGCCGGACGGCTGGTTGAGAGGATGCTGGCCATGCTGCGCATTAATCAAGCCTTTGAGCATCTGCGCGGACTTAAAGAAGCGGCAGAAAAAGCGGGCTTAAGCCTTAACATTGCCTTGTTAGTGGGAGAAATAGTCAAGTGGTTCCTGATAATCGTCACCCTGCTGGCGGCGACAGACATCCTGGGTTTGAACGAGATATCCAGTTTCCTGGTTTCCGTACTAGTGTACATACCTAACGTGGCAGTGGCCGCCCTTATCCTTATCATAGCCGTGGTGCTGTCTAACTTCGTTTACCGCACCGTGGAAGCCAGCATCAAGGCTGCCAGTTTTGGCGGATCAACCGTAGTGGCGGCCATCAGCAAGTGGGCTATCATTATCTTCGCCGTGTTAGCGGCACTAGTCCAACTAAACGTGGCTGTAACCTTGATTCAAACCATAGTGACGGCCTTCTTCGCCATGCTGGCTCTGGCCGGAGGATTGGCTTTCGGCCTGGGCGGCAGGGATATAGCCACAAGATGGCTGCGCAAGCTAGAGAACGACTTAACCGGAAGCAAAGACAGTAAGACAACCTCCGACAAACCAAACTCCTATTAGAAGCAGAAGCGGCAAATTAAACGAAACAGCCCGCGGCAGTAGGCGGGCTGTTTGTTGAAAGGGCTTCCTTGATTTTCACCTTCCCTTTATCCCCTCCCGTCAATGAGGATTAGGGGAAGGGGAAAATCAAGGAAGAGCTTTCCTTTTAATTTCCTCCCCCTCGACGGGGCGGGAAAGCCAAAATCCAAGCAACTTCCAGCCGTTGCTCTGCGAGCTGTGGCCGACACGGTGGCCGGCGCAGCGCCATGACGCGCGGGTTTGGCTGGGACGGCCCGCCCCGCGGCGAAGCTCTACGGGACCCGCCCCGAAGTTAAGCTCACAGACTTACACTCCGGGCTTCTTCACCGCGCTCTTCACTGGATAAGGCGCGGATCTGGTTGGAATTGCCTCGCTCGCGTCGTCCGCCGCGACAACATAATCCTAACGGCAACCGGCGGTGGTATCCGGCGTTAGGGAAGGCCGGCTGCCGTCTTTTGGTAACTCCTCACCCATATGAAAGTACTTGACGCCCGGCGGCGGCCGCTGGCTTAGCTTAGCCAGCCTCGCGGAGGTAAGCCTGGAAGATCTACTTGGCCGCGGGCTTCAGTTAGCTTTTAAGGGAGCGGGCAACCGGCGCGGCGGGAGGCTGCCGCCGCCATATGCTTTCAGGCGAGTAAAGGAATTACGGCTTTTTTGCTTGACACGTTAAAGGCCTGTGTATATCATAACGTATAGATATGCAGACTGTAATCTCTGCAAGACCCCATGAAGCGGCTTAACGCCCCAGGAATTTTGCTTGTAAACCGCTTCCTCTGGAAGCGGTTTTGATTTTTCCCGGCAGAATCAGTCAGTATTGCCCGGCGAACAGCAACCGTTTTCCATCCAACCGCGTGCGTTTGGATCGTTTCGGCCGTTACTGTTCCTGCACGTTGACAATTGAATAAGAAAAAGATTACACATTGCAACCCTGAAGCAGCAGCTTCAGGAAGATAACGATCACCCTTCGACGGGCTCGGGTAAACCATGATGCCAGACTTAGGAACAAACGTTCTTCTGGCAATTTATGACAAGCTTTCCAGGCTGTCCCAGTGAGTCCGATCGAAGCATCAGAGTAACTGGCGACTTCCCGCTTACACAGCGGGTCCCGCTCATAACGGGATTACACATCGCTAGCTACAACAAAACTAACTTACCGGTGAATGCCTGAACTATGATGGTTCGGGCAGAAATCATGTGCCATTAAGAGTATGTGGCGGATGCCTAGGCAATGGACGGCGATGAAGGACGTGGCCGGCTGCGATAAGCTGCGGTTAGGTGCTGAGCAACCTTTGACCCGCAGATGTCCGAATGGGGAAACCCACGTTGCGTCATAGCAACGGATCCAGTGCTTCGCATTGAAAATAACCAAGCGCCAAATAACCAATGGCCAATGAATGGCCCCACTTCGCTAAAGCTACGCGGGACAAGCCAATTGGCTTGTCGTCCGCAGCCCCGCCTTGGCGGGCGAAGGGCGAGGATTTGGTTGGGATTTGGAGTTTGGGTATTGGGATTTTCAGCGCGAAGCGCTGGAGGTTAACCTGGCGAATTGAAACATCTTAGTAGCCAGAGGAAAAGAAAAAAACGTTGTTTCTACTTCGTTGAAACGACTCAAGTGAAAAATGAAAAGTGAAAAGTGCAAAGTAGTGGTGTCGCGCTTGGCGCGATGTTCTACAAAGAAAGCGCGGGGAGCGCACACCATAATTTTAAACTTTGCATTTGAAACTTTAAACTTGAGCGACTCACGAAGTGAGGAGCGATATATTCCCCCAGTAGCGGCGAGCGAAAAGGGAACAGTCTAAACCAGTGCGGCTCACTA
>CAZLVG010000048.1:0-6909 GCA_964562905.1 uncultured Candidatus Saccharibacteria bacterium
ATCGGCGGGCGGACTTCCGGCCCGAGGCCCTTGTACACATCGGCTGTGTGGTACTCCGCGCCCGCGGCGCTACTGCTGCTGGGCGGAAGCTTTGTGTTGATGGGTCGCCGCCGGAATTGAGTGCTGACAGGCTTCCTCAATCTGGCCGGCAATTTCCACTCCAGCTCAACTACCTTGCTCCCCGGTACCCTAAAACTGGCTGTCTCCGGCTGGCGATTATCGTCTGAAGACGGAGGAATGATGTCTAACACACTTCCATTCTATAGTTCTTTGCACCTTTCGTACACTTCTATCGTCTGCTGCGCGCAGCGGCGCCACGTAAACCGGCGCGCTCTCTTTCTTCCGTAAGCAACCAACGCCGAACTGCTATCGCTGGTAATCGCTTGCCTGAGTCCAGCGGCTATGCCGGGCACGTACTCGGGATTAACATATTGAGCCGCCTCGCCCGCCACCTCCGGCAGGCTGGCCACATTTGCCGCCACCACCGGCGTGCCGACAGCCATAGCCTCCAGCACCGGCAAGCCAAACCCTTCATACAGGCTGGGCAGGACCAGGCACGCGGCTTCGGCATACAGAGCCGGCAGCAGAGGCTGCGGCACGAATCCGGCACAGATAATCTTATCGGCCTCCAAACCCAAGCGGCTGGCTTCTCTCGGCATATCGACATAGCCGGGTCGCGGCTTACCCGTCAGTACCAGTTTTATGTCGGGTAAATGCCTGGCTACGGCCGCCAATGCCTCCAACAGGCGGGGAAGATTTTTGTGATTCATCCACACCCCGACGTACAGCACGTACGGATCGCTGGTGCCCAGTCTCAAGCGCAGGCGTTGACGCTGCCGGGGACCGGCCAGAGCGGCAAAATCCTGGCTAACCCCCTCCGGTATTGTTCTTACCAAGCCCGGCAGTTTGAGCGGCAGTTTTTGCAGGTCATGACGCGCGGCCTCCGAAACACAGATAACGCCCCGCGCCCTCTCTACCGCGTGCCGGAAGACCTGCTCATAGGCCAGCTGGTACAGTAAGCTCTGCCGACGCTGTCCGGGAAAAATAAATCTAGCGGTGTCGTGAACCGTTACCACGTACGGCCGGTTAAACAGCAAGGGCGCGTTAAAATGCGTAAAATGGTATAGGTCGGCCTTCGCCCCGTACAGCTGTTTTAAAAAAATAGTCTGTTCCCGCCAGGAGTAATAAGAAGGCGTCACCTCCCGGATATCAAAACGCTCCGGGGCCAGTGGTAGTATTTGATTTTCAAACGACGCCCTGTCCTGGCGGCGTAGTAGCACTATATATTTTTGCTCTTGAGGCGCTAGAGCCAGCTGATGCAGTAGGTTTCTGGTATACCTGCCCACCCCGGCCCATCCGTACGCCCGGGCGTCAATGGCTATGGTCATCAGTTGCATTTATAACCCCATGCTATCAATAATACAAAGGTAGTCCGGCCGCGGCGCAGCTTGAAGCAGTACCGCCGCATCGTTCTTTTAGCCTCTAAATAACAAGGAGCGTGCCATGGCCCTGAAGCCAGTAAGTCTTGCTACTTCGGAAGCGGAAGCGGCTCGCCGGCAAGAAATGCGCCAGAAAATCAGCGCCGCCAGCATTGCCGCCACCAAGGGATGGCGTAGGTTCAAACGCGGGATCGACTCTCGCACGGTGTACTCCGTCCTGACCAGCGATGGCAGCCGTCCTCGCCCCAAGAGTTTTCCCAGCCTCGGCTACATGCTGCTGCTGGAAGAAGTGCTGGGTACCAACAACTTCCGACAGGCCTGTCCCTGGACGCTGACCGCGGACATTATGCTAGCGCAGCTGCTGTACGAACCAGGCATGACCGCCGTGCTGGATGACCAATGGAAATTAAGCCGCCGCCTTAAGGATAGATATTACCGACTGCAGCAAAAGCGCGCCGCGGCCAACTGGCCCGCCGGCATCGGCCCCGAGCTGATAGACCCTGTACTAGAAGCGGTAATGCCTCCTGCTCTGGCCAGATCTGAGTTGTGGCCGTTCTGCCGGTCATGCTTAAGAGTACAGTACCGCTTGGAAGAGATACCCGCGAAAAATCGTTCTTTCAACGAAGCGGCTCTGCATCTGACCGGGCAAAGCCGTGAATACAGCCAGGTAATAGGAAGTTTCCAGCGTGGTAATGTCATCAACCACTGCCGGACGCTGCTCAAGGAAGCTTTCAAGGCTTACGAGGTAAGAGTTTGCCTGGGCCGGTGCGCTCAAGTTTTCTCCGCCGCTGCCAGCAACAGCTGGCCGCAGGTGCTGCGCGACCTTCAGGCCCAGATACGCGACAGCCATCTGGCCCGACAACGCCCGACCCTTAACACCAGAATCGACCAGGTACTCTCGCCGAGCGAGGCGAACCTGATGACCAATCAAAGCTATGTTTACTTAAAGGATCTTGAAGGTGTAACCAGAGAAGATCTTTTGTCCCTTACTTACCTCGGCCAGCGCAGCGTGGACAAACTGGTGACTGCCCTGCGCGCGGCTACCGCCGCGGACGCCGCCACGGCCGACCGCCGGCCCACGACTGGCTGACTTAAGGCCACCCAGCCAGGCCAACTGGTAAATTAATTTTTGCCCCTCGACTGTAGGGGCTTTTATAATCCTTAAGCGGCTCTATTACCACTAATAGCCGAGCACTCGCGGATTGACGCGAATAATTTTATCATCGCCCGCGCGCTTCTCTCCCCGGCCGTCACGGTTGCTGGTGGAGACATATAACCAGCCGTCCGGCCCCACTTTAACCGCCCGCAGCCGGCCGAATCGCCCCGAAAAATGGGAGGTCACCGCGCCTGCCCGCGTTCCTTCAATTTTAGCCTCATATAAAGATTCACCGCGCAAGCCGGCAAAGAAAAGTTTTCCTTGGTACCACGCGGCGCCGGCCGGCGCCCAGGTCACGCTGGCGCCGGAATGGATAACGGGAGATCGCATGCCTGCCCGCCGCTGGTCTCCTTCAATCACCGGCCAGCCGTAATTCTGCCCGGGCTGAACCAAGTTAATCTCGTCCAGCCCGGATTTAAGACCAGACCGTCCGTGCTCCGTCGCCCACAGTCTGCCCTGCTCGTCCCAGGCCAGACCTTGCCCGTTACGGTGGCCGTAAGAGTATACGCGGGTGCCACCAGGGTTGCCCGGCACCGCCGACCCGTCATCCCGCACCCGGAGAATGGTCCCGTTATAGCTGTCAGGATTTTGGGCCTCGCGGGCCCGCGTGGCGTCGCCGACCGTCACGTACAACCAGCCGTCCGGCCCGAAAGCTATCCGGCCTCCGTCGTGATAACGGGCGCCGGGCAGTCCGTCCAAAACAACAGTTCTGTCCTGCAGCTCGCCTCCCCGCAGGCGGTAGCTTTCCACCCGGTTAGTAAGCCCTTGTTCAGTCTCGGCAGTTAGGTATAAATACAGTCGGTTGTTTTGTTTGAAGTCAGGATGCAGCGCCAGCCCCTGCAGTCCTCCTTCTCCCGCGTGGACCACCCCCCGCACGGTAATCACCGACCGGTCGCGGCCTATTCTGACCAAGCGCCCGGGGCGCTCCGTGACCAGCATGTCTCCCTCCGGCAGCCACGCTATCTCCCAGGGAATAACCAGCCCCGAGGCCACCACCTGGACATCCTCTGTCTTCTCCTCGGCCATCCCGTCCGCCTCTTTCTGCCTCTTGGCTGTTTCTGCCCTCTCCACGGCTGCTTCACCAAAATCCGCCGGCGCCGTGGTGGCCGGCGCCCCTTTGCCGGCATCTTGCCGCGCCGCGGGTTCAAACAACTCCCATGGCCCCCGCCACAGCGCGTAAGCCGCCGTACCCGCCAGCACCAGCGGCAACGCCAAAAACACTATCCACAATCGTAAAGCCATCTCCTCCACCATAGTAACATCATCCGGCAAGTAAAAAGCGAAGTCGGCGGCGAACCCGACTGGCTGGCGCGTTTATCCTCGTGCCGCCGAGGCTGGCGTGGCCGCCAAGCGCACGCGAACATCTTGTGCGCAGTTTGCAGTTGACAAATACAACCATCTGTGATACCACTAAGGTAGTCACAGTAAATTCTGGTAGTTCTCTTCATTCAAGGAGCAGCCCATGGAGGTTAAACAGGCCGCCAGCTGGTTTTTGGAAACTTTTCTGACCTGGCTTTTGCTGTGTATGATCGGTGGCGTGCTCTACGGCGTCTACTACGCCTACGGTTGGACCGGCACACTGGCAGCTTACGCCGCCCTCACGGTTTGGCTGGTTGACCAGCTCTGGCACTCAGAAGATGCGGACGAGGACGAGCCGGCGGAATCAACCACGGCGCGGGACCACAATGGCACTCGCCTCTGACATCCACCACGTCCAGGCCAGGGCACCTTGCTCTCCTTAAAGAGAGCTTTTATTTTCTTTAAACAACCGACACTACCACTCGCCGGCGGCGCGGGCCGTCAAACTCAAACAACACCACCCGCTGCCAGGTTCCTAGTATTAGCCGGCCGTTTTGCGCCGGCAGGGTAACCTCCGGGCCTATCAAGCTGGCCAGAATGTGGTCAGGCGCGTGCCGGGGATCGTGCGGATGGCGGAATTTAATATCAGGCATCATCCCGTAAAACGCGTCCAACATGTCCAGATCGGTGCCCGGGTCCAAATCGGCGCACGCCAAGGCAGCGGTAGTGTGGGTAACGAACAAGTGAATCAGCCCGGCCTGAAGCGTCACCTGCCTGTTAACCTCATCCGTGACGTCCACTACTTGCTTGCCCTCCGACGTGGCCACCGTTATGTTCTCCGCCATAAACTGCGCTACCGGCTCTCTCTTTTAAATTCAAGGCCTGACGGCCGGAGCCCGAGCGGGAGAAGTCGGCCGCGCCTCTTCCTCAGTTTCAGCAGACGGCGTCCGGCCAGTTATAAGACGCATGGCCTCCTGGCCCGTAATAGCCTCGGACGGCACTTTGATATCCGCCGGCTGGTTGACGTCTTGCAGATCAACGGACAGCTCAACCGTCAACTGCTTGTCTTTAAATTTCTCCGCGCTGTCCGGCGGCGCCACGTACATAACGGCTTTATACCGCACCGGATAAAAAGTTTTATCTTCTATCCACAACTCCATGGTGGTGTTGTCGCGAGCCGCCTGGTAATCCTGCTTAAACTGCTGGCCGCGCAGCGTTTCCAGGTATTTCTTATCAAGGCGGATCACCGCTTCTTCCCCAAACTTAGCTTCCAGCCGCCCCGCCAACTTTTCATAAAAGACCGGTATCTTCTCCGCCGGCACGTCTATCTCGTAATGATATAATTTACGTCCTTCCTCTTCACTCATCGGCAATTCCTTGACCACCGTCAGTATGCCTGTATCGCGCATAACCTCCAGCACCATTTTATACTGCCGCCTTATCCGCTCGTTCATTTCCTCCGCCCCCGCGCCGGCCGCGGCGCCAGCGCCCGCTATATCCGCCGCCTGCTGTGGATCCACTTTGATCCATTTCCCTTTCACGGCCGACGGGTCAAAAAAGCCCAGCGACGGCAGCCGGTTTAACTTAAGGTAAATATCGTTTTTATTCGTATCCATGACGGCTTCCACGTCGCCCTCAAACGTCGTCCCGCCCAATTTCAGCGAACCGTCCAGCCGGTAACTGTCCGCGCCGGCCGCCTCGCCCCCGCCGCGCGCCTGTCCGGTAAGGTTGGCGTCAAGTTCAAAATCAACCGGCAGATACTGAAAGCCGCTGGTCTGTGGCTTACGCGAAGTTACCCAAGCCAAGGCGGACTGCGCCGCGATCATATTCCCTTCGTTGATATAAAGCCGGCTGGTGCCGCCAGTGTCTCCACCGTTGTCGTCAGTGGCCGGAAAAGAAAAACTGTCCAGTCCCTGCCGGCGGGCCGCCTCCGGCGAGGACAACCGCACTACGAGCAGAAAATCACGACCTCCTTTATCCTGCCGGTATCCTAAGAGGCCGGTCTTAAGGTCTTCCCGTACGTTATCTTTGATGTTTTCCGGCGTAACTTCCAGCAGCGTGCGGGGGTAATAAATGCCTTCGCCGCCGGCCGGCTTATAAGCGCGGATCCGGCTAATCAACAAATTAACCTTCTCCAGCCGCGCGCGATCTGCCGCGGACAACTCATCACCGCCAGCCTGGGCCACCAGTGGTTTTACTCCTGCCCAACGCGGTTCAGTGTACGCTTTAAGGCCGGCAGTGTAAGTGGCCGCTTTGATCTCCGGCCAAGCCGCGTACATCCGCTCCATAACCTCCTCCGGCTCATAGTGGCGCGGGAGAAAAGGAATGGTGATCAACCCGGCAAAGTGGGCGGCGGCCGCGCCGGAAAGGGCCAGCACCGTGGCCGCGGCCACTACCGCCGCCGCTATCTTCGTCCTCTTCCTGCTTTGCTCCGGCGCGGCCGGCGGCGTTGGCGCTGGTTGCCGCGCGGCTGCCGGCGCTGGCGGGCGGCCAAAGCCCGCCTCCGTGGCCGGCACCCGTTCTTCCGCAGTCTGTTCAGGTGCAGGCGGTGATTGGCTCTCGGCGCCAGCCGCGTCCACGCCGTCCGTTCCTTTTCCGCTCGCAGTGGGATAATTTTCCACCATACTTACTTACCATCATACTACTGCCGGGCGCCTTTTCCTAACTTGAGTCTTGTCCTGACCTCAACTGGCGCGGCCCAGCAGCCTTCTGGCTCCATAGAGCCAGAAGCGGTGAAATAGAGTACTGGGCTTAGACGTTAGCCTTCTTAAGAGACTCCCTCTTTAGTGCTAGTGACGATACTTCCGCGTAACGTTATATAGAGGCCGTCTGAAAATTCATTAATCAGCCCAATAAAGGCATTATAGCCAGGCCGCCGTACATTTTCAGACGGCCTCCACTCATAACTCATCTCTCCTTGCTCTTTTTTCTTCTCTTTTTAAACTACCTGCGCCTGCCCATACTTCCATATTACGTAATATGGGAGTGTTTTTAACCGCCGCGCCTTAACACTGC
>CAZLVG010000049.1:0-6786 GCA_964562905.1 uncultured Candidatus Saccharibacteria bacterium
TTGGGTGTTGCACTGGAGGGTCAGGAGCATATACTCCCCTTAAAGAAGTCCTCGCGCTCGGCGGCGGCGCGGAAGAGGGCCAAGGCGCGGCGCTGTCCCCTTTTCTGCCATTCTTCCTCGCTTACTACACAGTGAGTTGCCGGCAAGCTCTGGCTACAGAAAAAGCAGCTAGGCGCTGGTTGGTGTCGGCGGTTAATCGCCGGGAAGCTAAGTCTATTCCCCCGTCTTTTTGAGGAGGAGGCGGGTAGAGAGGTAGGCCAAATAACGAATCGCGGCGGTTGGCTTTCTTCTTGCCGCGACGCTGGAGCTAGGAGATCATGGTTTTAATAGTATATCAAGGCAAGAGGTGGGGCTAAGGGGGAGGTATTATCGGGGAAATGGTTTAGGATACCTTGGTTATTTTTTTAGTAACTCCACTAGTGGCTTGAACTTCTTCTCTTTTTTGATCTTTTCTTCGTGATACTTACTTCCTTGCCAATAGACTTTATAGACATTGGCTGATGCTTTAGAGCTAATGATTCTGTACTGGTCGTCGATGACCTCAAGCGCGCAACAGTTTTCCAGAGCGATGGCAACGCCGGAAGTTTTTCTCATTACCTTTTTGAGATCCGCTTTTCTGTGTTTTTCGACGTCGTAGTGCGGACAATGGAGCGCTTTAATAAGACCTAGGCCGGAGACCTTGATGGAAGCCGCGGCGGGATTCCTGAATCTGCGGGAGTCGGAGCTACCCCATTTAAACCAACAAATTGAACCGGCACTGACACCGGAGAGAACAATGCCTTTCTTATAGGCTTTTTTCAATATCCTGTCGACATTATTCTGGCGCCATATTTTCATCATTTTGAAAGTGTTGCCTCCGCCGACGTAAATTATATCGGCTGATAAAATTTTATCGGCAATATCTTGTTTGATTAGTTGTTGGTTGATGAGGTATAAGACGTCAGTTTGGCAACCGAGTCTTTGGCCGAAGTGTTTCTGGACAACAGGAACATATGACTCTGAATCTGAGCTGGCAGTGGGGATAAAAAGAAGTTTAGGTCTCTTTTTGCCTGTTAATTTAATGGTTTCCTGGTCTATCTTTGTCGTTTCAACCGGGCAGCCAGGCCGACCTATTTCTCCCCCGCCGATGGCGATGATTTTTTTCATGTGATGTGTTTTTATCCATTTTCATGCTATCGCCAAAGGGCCTATGCGGCAAGAAGAAGAGGCGTTTGTGATGGGCAGAGAAATATGAGTAAATGGTTGTGTAGTTGGATAATCTATTATTATGAGCGATAGAATCGGCATCCGCGAGCTGGCGGAGCGGGCCAGGGCGGAGGGCGCTCTTGACCTAGCGCAGGGTGAAAATAAGGAAATAAAGTGAGTTAAGCAGCTATGGAGGCTGCGGTAGTTGACTTTCTTTTTTGAGTAATATAAACTTTATGTATGGTTAAAGCTAATATGTGGTTGATATTATGAGAAAAGGTGAGTATTTGGTGGCTATTTTGAGGTCAAAGAAGACAGTTTTTTCTTTTAAGGATATCGCTCTGTTGTGGGGCGAGACGAACGCCAACGCGGCGCGAGTGAGAATTAACTATTACGTAAGGAACAACAAGCTGCACCGCATCAACAGAGGCCTTTACGCCAAGGACAAGAATTACGACAGGCTGGAGCTGGCTACCAGAATTTTTACTCCCTCTTACGTCAGCTTCGAGACCGTGTTATCACGGCACGGGATTAACTTTCAATATTACGATCAAATTTTTGCGGCTTCTTACTTAACCAGAAAAATTGTTTATGACGGACAGGCATTTTTATTCCGCAAGATAAAGGATACCGTGCTGTTTAACCAAGACGGCATTGAGATAAAGAACGGCCGCTCTATCGCGACCAAGGAGAGAGCGTTCTTAGACACTCTTTACCTTCACACGGACTATCATTTTGACAATCTGTCCCCTTTGGATTGGCGCAAAGTTTTTGATTTGTTGCCGATGTATGGCAACAAGAGGATGGCTGGAAAGGTGAAAGAATTATGCCCCTAGACATTTCCCTGCGCAAGAAAATATTGCTGCAAATTCTGAAGGACGTTTATAGCGACACCACTATCGCTCCTTTGCTCGGCTTCAAGGGAGGCACGGCTGCCTTCATGTTCTACGATTTGGGCCGCTTTTCTCTGGATCTTGACTTTGATCTACTGGACGAGTCACAAGAGAGCTATGTTTTTGAGCGACTGGAAGAAATTGCCAAAGAATACGGAACAATTAAAGAAGCGGGCAGAAAAAAGCATACCGTAATTTTTGTGCTGTCCTACGCGGATAAAGCGCACAATATTAAAATAGAAGTCAACCGCCGGCAGTTTGGTTCTCGGTACGAGATAAAAACCTACTTAGGCATCGCCATGCTGGTAATGCGACGGGAAGATATGTTCGCTCATAAGTTGATGGCCATGTATGAAAGAATAGATAAAACCAGCCGTGACATATACGATGTCTGGTTTTTTCTGCAGAAAAACTGGCCGATTAATAAAAAGATCGTGGAGAAAAGAGCGGGCGTGCCGTTCGCGGAGCTGGTACAAAAATGCGTTAAGGCGCTGGAACAAAAAAGCAACAGGAGAGTCCTGGACGGGGTGGGCGAACTGTTAACGGCTAAGCAGAAAGACTGGGCAAGGATGAAATTAAAGCCAGAGACTATTTTTCTGCTAAAATTACTGCTGGAGGGTCAGAGATAATTTGATTGAGCGGGCTATGAAAGAAAAAAACCGGCATCCGCCCTCTGCCGGTTAAGGCCACCTACTACATGATGCTAAAGCACCACGGGAAGAGCGACATGGCCGTGGTAGAAGAGCTGATACAGAAAAAGATTGTGATAACGCCGGGGAATATTCTGTTTGCTGATTCTTCAAAAGACACCGGCTACATTCGCCTTCACTTCGCCGTGGCGGAGGGGGTGGCGGATAAGGTGGCGGGGATATTGGCTGGTTAAGCGCTTTAAGAAGACCCGGGATAACTTCTCTGCTCGCCGGCGGCGTGGAAGAGGGTCAGGGCGCGGCGCTGTCCTCTCTCCCGCCACTCTTCCTCGGATACTTCGGACAGCTGCCGCCGGGCCTTAGTCGGAGAGAAAGCGGCCAGGCGCTGGTTGGTGCAAGCGGTGAGCCGGCGGGAGGCCGGGTCTACTCCCCTTCCCTTGCTGCGGGAAGGAGGCGGAAACAGTGGCAGGCCGAACAGGGAGTCTTGACTGTGCTTGGCGCCGCCGGAGGGCCGAGGAGGCATAGCTCTATGATATATCAGAAAAGGCGGCGGGGCTACCTAGCACCTAGAGAGCTGGCATCTCATCTTTCTGCTAGAGTCATGACTATTATAGCCTTCCTAAGATAGGGTGGTAGCTACTCCCGCACATATACATATTTACATTTTATGCTGTTAGCCTGCCGCAGACAGTTAAAAATTACTTGAGGGAACGGGGTATCGTAGGGTTAGATTTTAGGTGAGGGAGTTTACTCCTGGACTTTTAACGTGAAATTCGGTAAGTTGTTAATTGTACGTTCTCGTCAGAAACTGTTTTTGAGAGTGTGCATGCGTACATTGACAATTACACGTTCAACAAACCTTTTCAGTACGGGAGGCATGACCATGATCCGCGCAAATGTTGATGATAAGACTGTCAAGACTTCTTACTTCCCCTGTCCTGGGTGCGGCAAGCGGCTGCGTCACGACACAGAGCTACAGGGCAAACCGGTTCGGTGTCCTAAGTGCGGACAGGGGTTCCGTATGCCTTATCCGATGCCCACGGCTACAGCGCCCCCGAAGCCAGCCGCGCCTAACCAAGAAGCACTGCCGCGAATCATTGAACAGAACGGGCGCAAGTTAACCGGGCGGCGCAAGAGACGAAGGCGGTCGCTGCTTTTCTCCACGCTTAAAATTTGCCTTACCGGAGCAGTTGCCATTGTTCTGTGGACGGTATTCGTAGGCGACGGAAGCAGGGACCGGAAAGTTAAAGAGGCCGTAATGGGTCTTTTGACCCGCGAATCCCGCCTTGAACAGTGCCAGACGATAATACGCCGCTACCTGCGCCAGGAGCTTAATAAAGGGAGTCTGGCCGGTCGACTTGATATTGTGGAAATAGAATGGTCTGAACCGGAAAAGGTTCGGTGGGGGCGGCACTTGGTGGGAGTTGATCTCGAGCCGGACGATATGGTCACCGCCGTGATGTTCAGGTTTCAATTAGAGCGCAAACCGGAGACTGAAGTCCGAGAGACTCCGTCTGGCGCTTCGGGCGCCTACTACCGAGCTAGGGACGAGTTGAGGTTGAGCTCCATGACCGAAAGGACATTCACCCAAGCTTTCGCTATTAAGAACGGACAGGTAGTCCACGTTGAGAACCGCTCCTAAACGTCCGCGCGAAGCAAGCCGCCTTTCAGCCAGTTACAAATAATTTGCGACTGGCATTTTTTTATTTATGGCTTACACTGACCAACGTCGTCGTTCTGGGTAGTTCTTGACCAACTGAATTAAGGAGGACGAGTCATGGGACGGTTATTACTGGGCGTGTGGCTGGCCGTAGGCGGATTGCTGATTAATCCCCTGCCAGCCGCCGTGTTTATGGTGGGCGACGAGGACGGAGTGTTGTGGAATGTTAATCCCGTGTCGGGATCCGCGGGACGGATAGGAGACATGGGCGTGGTGATGACGGATATCGCCTTCTCCCCCTCCGGCGAGCTGTTTGGCATCAGTCCGCCCGACGATCTGTACCGCATCAATCTGGGCGAAATTACCGGCGGCACGGTGCCTAGTACGTTTATTGGCTCCCTGGGTATCAGCAACCCGGGTCCTATCGGACGCCGCGAGATAAAGTCACTGGAGTTTGACGCCGCCGGCACGCTGTATTTCGCCACCTTTGCTCCTTTGAGCGGCGGAGAGCTGGGCGCCATAAATCTTGCCGCGGCCGAACTGGCCCTGGTGGGGACTATCGGACGCAATAACGGCGGCGGCCTGGCCTTCTCGCCCCGGGACGGAAGCCTGTTTATGAACTCCTGCCGACCAACCGGCTTTCAGATGGAATGTTCAACTACGTACAAACATAGGTTGGTTAAAGTGAATTCCACCACCGGCGCCGGCACGGAAGTAGGGAGAATCGGCTTTCCCAACATTTACGGCCTGGACTTTGTGGGCAACGAACTGGTCGGCATCACTTTAGCCGGCGAGCTGTTGTCCGTTGACACGGTAACGGGCACAGGGACGGTCATAGCCGAAACTACTCCTACCATACGCGCCTACGGCGCCTCTTCTCCGGACACCGAACATCCGATACCTCCCCCGCCGCAGCGGTTTGATTCACATCTGCCCGAGTTGTCCGACGCCAAAAATCTGGTACTGGTGGCGCACGGATGGAATGTTTTGGGCGGCCAGGAAGGCGAATTTTGGACGCACGACTTGGCCGGAGACATCGGCAGTTTCATTGAAACGCGCCAACCCGACCCGGCCGATTGGCAAGTGGTTGCCTACGATTGGAGGGATTTAGCCGGAGGTCTACTGACCGGACCTGGCAAGGCTTTAAGAAACGGCAGCGCGCTCGGCGCCCAGGAAGGATATTTATTAGCGGCGCGCGACTATGATCATGTCCATCTTGTCGGCAACAGCGCCGGGGCAGCTTTAGTGGACGCCGCGGCTGACCAGATAAAGTTCCGCGCTCCAGACACTAAAATCCACGTCACCTTCCTTGACGCCTACGCGCCAACGGGGTTAGGAGAGGATTACGGTGACAGCGCCGACTGGGCCGACCATTACCTGAATAGCGGAGACTGGCCCTGGACCAGCGAAGTGTTGCCTTACGCGCACAACGTGAACGTAACTGGGCTAAACCCCACGCTTGCCGGCCCGATACAAGGCCACGCCTGGCCGCGTGAATTTTACGCGGCCAGCCTTACCTCTCCGCCTGAATATGAGGGTTATGGCTTTCCGCTTAGCCGCGAGGCGGCGAGCGATCCTTGGAATCCGAAATCCGAATATCCTATTGGCGAGGAAGTAGTGTTAAATCCCCCACCATCCAGGCCGCGGCCGGAGCCGCGGATCCGCCTGGATGACCCGCTTAATCTGGCCGCCCTGTCCGCTTCTGTCAGCGATACGGGTTCGGTAGAAGTAAGCGAGACAACGCTTACTCTGGCCACCGGCTCGCCAGTCTGGTACACGACGGACCTGATAGCTACCGAGCCAATAAACTTCCTGGCGGCTGATATACAGTTTACCAGCGATCCGGGCGCGGAAGGACTGCTGGGGGTGTACTTTGACGACCGCGCTGTCGGCTTGGTTGACGAGCGGTTTGCTTTTGATGACGGGCAACCGTACCGGTTCTATCTGGGAGAAGCCGTGACCGGGATACACCGGCTGGCCTTCCGGCTGGATTCCTTCACGGACGTAACTTCCA
Organism: uncultured Candidatus Saccharibacteria bacterium; assembly: GCA_964562905.1. Lineage (GTDB taxonomy): Bacteria > Patescibacteriota > Andersenbacteria > UBA10190 > UBA10190 > CAYSWF01. The sequence goes on from CAZLVG010000049.1 coordinate 6,400, forward strand.
GCGTGGCGATCAGTAACGTGAGTACCGGCTCATACCAAATACCGGAACCTTCGGCTTTTATGCTGCTCGCGTGCGGCGTGGTAACTGTCTTTTTCTTCCGGAAGGCGACGCGGAAGAATTAGATTTCTTTTGTTCTCTCTTTTGCCAGAGTCTTAACTCTGGCTTTTTTATTAATAGAAATAGCCCACTCCGGTATGCCAGTAAGTGTAAAAAGACGTTACGGCGATGTAGGCAAAATTGCTATGGCTGAGGCACCCCCACCTAGCCTCCCGTCAAGGGAGGGACTAAAGAGTGGAGCCCCCGTCAAGGGGGAGGGACTAGCTAACAAAAAAGGCAAAAAGGGCCAAAGCAAAAAGAGCAAAAAGGGGTCAAGTACAATTTTAATAA
>CAZLVG010000050.1:0-6775 GCA_964562905.1 uncultured Candidatus Saccharibacteria bacterium
GATTCCCCTCAACGACTACACGCCAAGCCGTTAGTTAATTAGATTTGGGTGAAATGACAGTAGTCAAAGTAATCCGCCTTTTTATCTAACGTGATGATATAGTCTGACCCCTTGGGCGACCAAGGGAGCGTGACCGAAAACAGTAAGGATCGCGCCGCGTAACAAGTTGAAAATTATTAATTTGAAAATTGATTGAAAATTGGAAATTGATAATTGGAAATTTGGTTACGAAGTAACAAACGTGAACAAGGCATCGCTAGGGGAACCTGGTGATGGATCACCTCCTTTCTAGGGAGAAGATGCCAGTGCTGCGCACTGGAACTTCCAAAGACAGAAAACACAAAAGCCAAACAAAGCACGGTAGTCAAAACACAAAGCCCAGACACGGCACTCATGTTTGAAGTTTGAATCTTTGCGTCTTGAGGATTGTTTGGAACCTGTGTTTTGAAAATCGGAATTGGTAACTTTTGGGATTTCCAGCGCGCAGCACTGATCTAGGTCGAATATGCGCGCCCTCTGGCGCCATATTTCAACACACGGGAAGCGCACCTTCCGTTCAAAATATGCGGTGCGCGAAAAAGACGTCCCCCGCGGATGATGGCTTTGCCGTCCCGCGGCACCGTTTGCAATCGCGCTAAGTTGTGCAGAAATAAGCCGCCCGCCGTATCCGTGGCGGCTTTTTGTTGAAAAATCGGCGGGAAAGTTGTTTAATTTGAACACGAGCGAACGGCAGGCATGCCCGCCGTTCGCGGGCAACGGGGCAAGTAGCTCAGTGGTTAGAGCACTTCACTGATAATGAAGAGGCCGGAGGTTCAAATCCTCCCTTGCCCACTACCAGAGAAAGTCCGTTGCTTCCGTTCAGCCAGAAGTGTCCGAAACGGCTCTTTCAGCTCAAAATCAACCACTTTCTCCTCATCAACAACTAGGTTCAAGAAAATAAAACGGCAGATTACGTCCTTTTGCGCTGGTCCGCCGTGTTTTACCTTTGTTGCCGCATTTTTGGAGAGGTTCAAGAATTGCTGCGAGGATACTTTGTCGTGAGTAGGATCATTCAGCTTCTTTTGGACCTTCTCGATCTTCTCGGCCAGTCCAATCTCATTTTCTTCAAGGTCAGCCAGCTTCTTCTCGGCATACTTTGTAGCTAGGCTTTTCTGGTCCAATGTCATAAGCCGCTCGGACACTTGCTCAATCTCGCCTCTGGTAGCTTTGAGTGCCGCTCGAAGGCGTTGGAGCGTCCTGTGAGTGCGTCTGCGCCGCTGCTTGGCTAAGACAGTCAATTCCCGAATGTAGTCGTCATACTCCTTCTTGGTGAAGCTGAGACCCTCAGCTAGAAAGTCGCTGATAAAGTTGAAGATCACTTTGGCTCGGATGGACTTTTTGCCTCGCTCACAGGCTTCGTTGTCACAGCGATAGTACAGGTAGCGAGTACCTAACCTCCCCTTTGACGGTCCAACCCGCATTGTGCGCCTGCAGACGCTGCACAGGACCATCTGACGCAAGGGGTAGAAGGCGAGTCGATGCGGCTTAGTGGACTTGATGGACCGATACTCCAAACTCTGCACCGCATTGTAGTCCGCCTCACTGACAGCTGGCTGAAACTCCTCGTCAATCTCACGCAAGTCGATGATCTTCCCATAGCGTTCGATAACCCCGTAGTAGAAAGGGTCTTTGAACACATCGCTCAGTATCTGCATGGTCATAGTAATTTTCTTCTTCCCGCTTTTGGAGCTTTTTACTCGCTTGAAGTATCCCTCCTCATTCAGCCACTTGCTGATACTTTCGATACCCTCTTTACGTTTACGTTTCTGCCACGCCTGCTTGATGAGGGTGAAGTTATGACCATCTGGCTTGTAGAAGTGGTCCTCGACCACGTAGCCGTGCTTGGGAGTCCACAGCTTACCCTCAAAGAAGCTGCGGCGGTTGCCTCGGCTCACTTTTTGCGCTAGATCATCGGAGTAATGTTTACTGATAGCAAAGGCAAGTCCGAGCAGCATCTTTCCACTAGGATCATTCGTGAAGGGATGCGCCACAAACTTCAAGTCTTCGATTTTCTCCTCACAAGTGGATTATCTCGCCGCCTTCGAGCATATTCCGTGCCAGTCGGTCAGGGTGATAGCTTAGTATGCCGTCATGCTTGCCTCGCTTCACATCCTCTAACATCTGTCTGAATACAGGTCGCCTGTTCGGAGTCTTGGCTGACTCCTTTTCCGTTAGTGGCTTGCCGATAACTTTGAGGAAGTTACGGGCGGCAAACTCTTTGCACTCGACTATCTGGTCAGGAATGGACCGTTTCTGGTTTTTCGGATCGTCCGTGCTTTTGCGGGCGTATATGACGTAGCGCAGTCCCGTCAGGTCACGTTCTTCATCGGGATACTCCATAGCGGGCTACTACAAATCCTCCATACTGGCGACCAGCTCGGCTATGGACCGAGGACTTTCTTCGGTCAGCTTCGGATCAGTGCCAAATTCACTTTTCATCTTCCGCTCCAAGTACCACTTGGCGGTAGTAACATTATCCAAGTCTTTGAAGATGGCTTGTCTCGCCTTCAATACAGGGTTCAGTTTGAGACGACCTTTTTCCTCGGAAAACTCCTCGTTTTCCTGCTGATACTTGTAGAGGGTAGAAGGGTGTATTCTGGCTAGCAGACAGGCTTCTTCATCGGTTGCGCCGAACAGAAACGCCTCACGGAGTTTTGCGAGTCGGTGGGCTGTCATTTTGGTTGGCCTGCCGCCTTGTGGCTTCTTTTGCCCCATAAGTGTAGTATATCAGGTTTTTGAGCTTTTCTCTGGGTATTTTATGGCTATATTGAGCTACTTACCAATTCTATACTTGACATGTTGTGTCTTTTGACATATGATTCCTGTTATCGTATTTTCATCGGGAAGATGCGATTGCACGTTTCAACCTTTTGAGGAGGATTGTCGAAATGGGAATTATGCAGGAGGCTCTCCGCCAAGCTGGTCTCACAAATGAAGATCAGTACCGTAAGGGGCAAGGGATCAGCAGACTCCGACAGAAGCTACGGTCTTTCGAGACGGGCGGTCGGTGGTCTCTGGGAGCTTGCATCTTACAAATTGGCTTCTTCGGGGGTACGGAGTCGTTCATCACTCACGCTCGTAATCTGTTGCGAGTAGATCCCTCGTCCGAAATGGCAGGCATTCTGGCTTATCAAGCGAAGGTCGTCATTGAGGAGGCAGATGCACAGGTGATTGGTGAACAGTTTTTCCTCTCGCTTGCTAAGGAGCTGAGAACCGTCCCCGTTGATGAAGCGCAAAACTTCATTGACCAGAAGTTCAGCGATGTAGAGTCCATCTTGGCAAACTCCAAATAACTCAAACTGGTCATTGGACCGTGGAGGTGTACCTTGAACGTTTCATTGTAGACCCTGTTCGCAAGATCAGGGTCTTTGTTTATCCAATTACAGTATTACCGCGTAGGTTCAACCTACTCCGAGTTATTTCTCCTCGACTCCGTGGATCGTGCCTTCCTGTGATCCGCCTTCGTCTAGCTCAATCCTGCCGCCGTTATTATCGTCAATGCTCGTCTCATTCCGAGCAGTTGAAGGGTCTGACTCGTCAACATCATTGAGAGCATCCACAAAATCAGGGAAGGAAGGGTCGTTTCCACCTGTATCACCATCAAAACTCATATACTCTATTGTGCCTCATCTCTTCTTGCTTTTGAAGGGTCTTTACCGCCTCCATAGTTTTTACATACCTTGCTGGTTGCCAGTGAAGTGCGATAGCGTTAGATAGTGGTTCAAGGTAAGTCGTAACATGTCAAAATACCGTCCGTGGACTCCTTCGGGTAGCGTGGAAGCCGAACACCTGATCAGGGCGTCGGGGCGGATCAATTGGTTCGTCCCGTCGCCTGCAGAATCGGCACTCAATCAAACGCCATGCTACACTATTATGCAAATCTGTTTATGCCAATATTTATTCCTCATCCCGTCCAATCCGTCATTGAAACGCTCACCGGCGCGGGCTATGAAGCCTATGCCGTAGGCGGGTGCGTCAGGGATTTGCTGCTGGGTAAAAAACCCAAAGATTGGGATGTCGCTGCCAGCGCCCGGCCGGAGCAGGTACAAAAAATCTTTCCCAAGAATTACCGCGACAATAATTTCGGCACCGTGACGGTTTTAACAGGCAGCGCCGACCCGGTCCTTAAGGAAGTGGAGGTTACCACCTACCGGATAGACAGCCGCTACAGCGACCGGCGGCGGCCCGACCAGGTAGAATACACCGCCAGTCTGAAGAAGGACCTGGCGCGCCGCGACTTTACCATTAACGCCATGGCCCTGCGGAGGCCGGAGGCTGAAAACCGGGAACCGGAGAGTGTTAAAATTGACGAGCTGGTGATAGTTGACCCGTGGGGAGGGTTAAAAGATTTAGATGCCAGGCTGATTCGCGCCGTAGGTGATCCTTACCAAAGATTCGGGGAAGACGCTTTGCGCCTGATGCGGGCAGTGCGATTGGCGGCGCAACTGCAATTTGATCTTGAAGAGAAAACGCAGCAAGCATTGGAAAAACAGGCGAGGACGGTTAAGGCGGTGTCACAGGAAAGGATTCGCGACGAGTTGGTTAAAATCGTTATGAGCGGCTATCCGGAAAGGGGCTTTAATCTGCTGCAGCAAACGGGACTGCTCGGGATAATACTACCGGAAGTGGAGGAAGGGGTGGGCGTGGTTCAGAATAAGCACCATAAATTCACTGTGTTTGAGCACAGCGTAAAATCCCTGCAATACGCCGCCGCCTTCGGCTACCCCCTGGAGATAAGGCTGGCGGCCTTGCTCCACGACGTGGGCAAGCCACGCACCAGAAGACTGAAAGAAGGTGAGTACACTTTTCACGCGCATGATATCGTGGGATCTCGCATGGCGGAAAGGATCATGAAGCGCCTTAAATTCCCCAGAGAGCTGGCCAGAAAAGTAACCCACCTGGCCAGGCATCACATGTTTTATTACGACGTGGGGCAGGTAACCGAAGCCGGCGCCCGGCGGCTGCTGCGGCGGGTGGGTCAAGAAAATTTTGACGACTTGATCAAACTGCGCATAGCGGAGCGCAAGGGTTCCGGCGTGCCCAAAGCGGAACCTTACCGGCTGCGCCATTTGCAGTTCCTGGTGGAAAAAGCGGCGCGAGAGCCGATTTCAGTTAGCCAGCTAGCAGTCAGGGGAGGCGACATCATGACAGCATTCAACTTGAAGCCGGGGCCGCGGATTGGCGGCATTCTAAATGCCCTGCTGGCGGAGGTGCTGGATGATCCGGGGCGTAACAATAAGGAGTACCTTTTGAAACGCGCGGCAGGATTTAAGGACAAAGACCCGGAGGAATTAAAAAGGATGGGCGAGCAAGCAGCCCGCGACAAGGAAAAGCAGCGCGAGGAAGCGATCCGGCGCAAATATCACGTGTAAAATTAGTAACCAGTAACCGGTAATTACGACGATATTCATTTTTAAAGCTTGTGGATGGAGGCCGTAGTGCTATACTTATCGCTATGATAACTTTTGGTGGGTTTACCATCGGCCTTTTAATGTTCGCCGTCGGTTTTACCATGGTCTGGAAAAGCCACCGCTGGCGGGAGTACGTGGGCAGTATTAATGACATACTGGGGTATCCCCAGTACAGCTGGCTTGACTGGAGTTTTACCGGCGTTGTGTTAATGATTCTGGGCCTCCTGGTGGCCTCTGGTTTAATCCAGGCCATAATAGGGGCAACGCTGGGAAAGTTTTTCGGCGGACAAGCCCTCCGGGGAACTTAGGAAACTGCGGTCTAGCGGCTCCTTGCCCAGTCTACCAGTCCGGCTTACGCCGACGGTTCAGGACATCTCCGTCGCGGCGGGTGCCCCAGGGATGAGTTTTAAGTAGAATAATAATCAGGGCCTGTAGCTTAGTGGCAGAGCACCCGGTTTGCATCCGGGAGATAGGAGTTCGATTCTCCTCAGGTCCACCATATTGAATTAGTCGCCTCTGCCTGTGCGTTTCCGCACGCAGACAGGTCGCTCGGCGCTTCGCCCGGTTTTTTTCGGCGGGGATTTTCGGCATATTTTGCAAAGCAAAATGCGCTAATAGAAAGGATGTCGTCCTTGACCCACCCGACCCATTCGCGGGCGACAGGTAGGAACTCCCCTAAAAAATTTGAAAGATGCATGATAAAAAATTACTCAATACAGCAATCAATCGCTTTTTAACCAATTCGCCTAACTTACCCATAAATCCTTTTTTCTTGGCATTATTTTTATTTATCGCTTTTGCTAATAATTAAATATTTAGCCAAACATCAACCAGCCAGGCTTAGATATCAGTAGTAGGCCGATAATCAACATCAATATCCCTCCAATCAAATGTGACCAACTGATGTATTTGGCAGTAATGTCATTTTAAAAAGGTCGTGGCTATTTTACTTTTTATCGTTTGACAGGGCATCAAAAAGATCCGTCGGTTTGAATCCTATTATAATTACATTGTTGTTTAATAAGAATTTTCCCAATGCGCCTTTTATGTCATTAATTTTTTTTCCGACTAAAAACCGTTCAATATCTAAAATTGCTTTTTCTGGATGAATAAAAAAATCACCGGCAATTTTTATATTTTTTATAACGCCATCTTCCGCATTAAGTTGAAGGCGCAGCAACTTGCCGTTAGGCGCTTTGTAAATTATTTTTTTCATATTATCGCCAATTAGTCCATTTGTTATTTGTATACTTTTCTTTATATAATTTTTCAGCATGCCTTAACTCCTCAAAAGTTAGTTCTCTAACTTCAGTTTTTATATTAAA
>CAZLVG010000051.1:0-6719 GCA_964562905.1 uncultured Candidatus Saccharibacteria bacterium
GAGTTGAAATGACGGTGTTTGCGCGCCCGTTTTCCAGGGCAGGAAATTAAGGAAGCTTTTTACGAATTACGAATTACGAGTTACGAGTTACCGGTTACTACCCCCTCCAGCACCGCCAGCGTCTGCCGCGCGGCCCTATCCCAGGAATATTTTGTCTTGATTTCCTGTTTGTCTTTTTCGGATACTTCCGGCAAGTCCCGCAGCAGCTCCCTCATGACCAGAGCCAGTTCGGAGGAATCATAAGGGTTTACCATAACTGACCAGCTGCCAACTACCTCGGGCAGGGACGAATTGCAAGAAGTTATAACGGGCGTACCGGACACCAAGGCCTCCAGCGGCGGAAAGCCGAAACCCTCATACAGACTGGGATAAACAAAAAGGTCGGCTAACTCGTAAACAGCCGCCTTGTGTCGTTCTTCCACGAAGCTGATCGTATGGATGCGCTCCCGGTGATTGGCCTCCGACAGTACCCGGTCTATATCACCAGTCAGCCAGCCGGAAGCGCCGGCTATGACCAAGTGGTGTGACACATCATCGGCTATAGCGTCAAAAGCCCGCACAATACTGACCACATTCTTGCGCGGCTCCAGCGTCCCCAGATACAGCACGAATCTCTCCGGCAGCTTATACCGTGCTTTAGCTGACGCTCTTTCCCGGCTAGTTACCTCCGCCCTTTCCGCCACCCCGGAATAAACGATGTCAATGCGGTCGCTGGCAATACCGTAGACAGCCCGCAGATCGTAAGCCGTGGCTTCCGACACGGCTAGTATTCTATTCGCGTTCTCCAGCAGCCGGCGCGGGCGCACCAGCTTATGCCACGCCCGGCGCCGCAGGGAATAAAGTTCAGGGAACCTTTTAAAAGAAAGGTCGTGTGCCACGGCTACCAGCGGCGCCCCGGGGCTTAGAGGGGTAAGACGAAAACCGGGTACAAAATAGCAGTCAGCCGGCACCAACTTGTCCCAACGCGGCCGCCGCGCCACCAGCTGCAACAGGTTAAACATCTTATTGGGATACCCAAAGGCATGCACGCGGGTCCGCGGCCCGAAATCGGGCAGCGTGACTTTACGCGCGCAGTTGTAAAACAAATGATAGGTATGCCGCGGCGCCGCGCGCGCCATAGCTCGTATAATCTGAACCGTATATTCCTGAACACCGCTGTGCCGGCCCTCCATAAGCGACCGCACATCAACGGCTATATTCATAAATTACCGCGGATCAGCCGGCAGATAACTTCTAAAAGCCTGCGCCAACAGCACCGCGTTTACGCCCAGCAGCAGCGTAAAGATGAACACCGACGGCACCACCGCCGCCTGCTCAATTTGCTTGCGACCTGTCCACGAATCAGTGGTTACCACTTTAAATTTAAGAGACGGCGCCTCCTCGCTGTGGTAAAGCTCCACGTTTTCGTCCATAACCTGGCGTAAACCCGCCGCCAGTTTTTGGGCCGACGACTTGCTTTTATGCTTAACCGCCACTGCCACCAACTGTGGCGCCATCTTTTGCGCCGATACGGATTCAGCCACTTCCCCGGCGTCGGTGGACGGCAACGGCAGGCCTGCCTTTCCGTAAGCGGCGGCGACTGCCTGCGGCGTTTCGACCCAGGCAGCCAGCGTGTCCGCAAACAGATCAGTGGCCGACAGGGCGTAATAACCGTCAAAACGAAATTCGCCGCCCACCTTTTCTCTTTCGCTTAGCGAAACCAGGTATGAGTAATGAACGGTGTGGACCGGACCCAGGCGAGACACAACCGCCCAGGCAGCAGCCGCGGCCGCCGCGCTTAACAGCAGTAAAACCGGCAGCCTGCCCCGCACCGCCCGCCAATAACCGCCGTAAACATCCGAGGCCATAGTTATGAGTTACTGATTACGGCTTGCGAGTCACTAAACTCCATCCAATGATTGTGCACCGCATCCCTTATGCGTTGCAAGAACTTATCGCGATGGAACTGCTCCGCTCGGCGGCGTATGCGGGCAGCGTCCCAACGCACGCTTTCCAGCTTCCTTAGAGCTTCCGTCAGGGCGCTGCTGCTTTGCTCGTCAAAAAAAACTCCCGTCTCGCCCTCCACCACGGTTTCCACCGCTCCTCCTCCCCGGTAAGCCGCGGTAGGCTTGCCGGCGGCAGCCGCCTCCAGCGGCGTAATCCCAAAGTCGTCCTCCTGCGGAAACAGCAACGCCCGCGCGCCCCGATAAAGCAGCGGCAAATCCTCATCCCGCACATAACCCAGCCAACTGGTCCAGCGCCCAGCCTTCTTTCTTAGCCATCCTTCCTCTGGACCTGTACCGGCTATCTTCAGCGGCCGCCCCAGCTTCTCGCACGCTTCAATGGCCAACTCAATTTTTTTGTAAGGGACCAGGCGAGACACCACCAGGTAATACCCATCATGGTGCACGGTGGGCTCAAAAGCGTCAACATTAACAGGCGGCGGGATAACCTGGGCTGGCCGGCGGTAATACTTGCGGATGCGCCTGGCCACAAAGTCAGACAGCGTGAAGTAGGCATCAACACGCTGGGCCGCCGCGAAGTCCCACATACGCAGGTAAGACAGGGCCAGCGGCGCCAGCCTTTGAAAAAGCCAGCTATGTGAAAATTCTCTGACATAGCGGTGGCTGTCGTCCCAAGCGTAGCGGGTAGGAGTAAAGCAATAGCTTAAATGCAGGGTGCGCGGGTCAACGATGACGCCCTTGCTGAAGCTGTGACAACTGGACAGTACTAGGTCAAAATGACGCAGATCAAACTGCTCCACCGCCAGCGGCATTACGGCTAGCGGAAGGTAGCGGTGCGAGCGGCGCGCCCCGGGCCAGCGCTGCAAAAAAGACGGTCTCAGGCGCTCCGTTCCCACCCGCCGGGCCACCTCGTCGTCATACACCAGCGTAAAAACCGGCGCCTGCGGAAATACCTCCATAAGCGCCTCCAGTACCCTCTCCGCCCCTCCGAAGTGGGTCAGATAATCGTGGACTAAGGCAACTCTCACTCTCCCCCTGTTTTATGGTTATAACTACAGGTTATATTAAAGACCGAACTCCGGCCAACACTTCCAGCCTCCAGAGTATCACACCGCGTTTTTGTCCGTCAGTAAAATTTTGAACGTCTTCACCAGCAAAACCAGGTCCAGCCACAGCGACCAGTTTTCTATGTAGCCGATGTCCATCCGCGCTTCTTCATCAAACGACAAGCCCGCGTTGCCCTGCACTTGCGCCATGCCGGACATGCCCGGCTTAACGGTAAACAGCTTGCCCTGGTATTTATTATATCCGGCCACTTCCTGCGGCAAGTGCGGCCGCGGACCCAGCAAACTCATCTCCCCCTTTAATACGTTGATAAGCTGCGGCAGCTCGTCAATACGCGTGCGTCTTAGTATGCGCCCCACGCCGGTTACGCGGGGATCACGCTTCATTTTGAATAGCGGGCCTAACCTTTCATTAACAGAGACGCGAAGCTTCTCTTCCAGTTTCCGCGCCGTTTCACCGCCGTAGCGGGCGCCGACGGAGTATTCCGTGCGCATGCTGCGAAACTTAATTATCTCAAACGGCTGGCGGTTGCGGCCCACTCTTTCCTGGCGGTAAAAGACCGGCCCGGGCGAGTTCAATTTGATAAGAACGGCCACCACCGCGAACAACGGAGCTAGCACGATAAGCCCTAATACCGCTCCCAGTAGGTCCATGATTCTCTTCACCACCCTGCCCCAACCATCCAGCGGCGTGCGCATAAGTTCCATAAGCGGTACTTTCCCCAACTGCCGAAAACGCACGTGGGCAGCGTACGTTTCAAACAAATTAGGCACATAACTGTACCCGATCTTGTACTTGTCGCTGAAATCAAGCAGCGCCAGATTGTCTCCTTCCGGCATGGTAGGATCCGTTTGTATTAGTTCATCAGCGCCGTATTGCTGCCACACATTTTCCAGCACATCCCTGCGGACCTCGGGCAAGACCGCCACCACCCGATAACCTATGGACGGTCTGGATTTTAAGAAATCGAACAACTGGCGGCTATAGCGCCCGTCGCCGATAAGCACCAGACGATACACCCCATAACCTTTTTTCAGCAGCAACCGCTGCAGCCGGCGCATGGACCAGCGCCCTAGTGACACCAACAGCAAAGCAAAGATATAAGCTGCCAGTAGAATAAACCGGGAATGGAACAATTCCGCGCTTAAGAAGGTGTAAGCAATAACTCCCATCATCCCCATGGAAATCCCGGCGAAAATGCTGGCCTGCTCGTCCAGCAACCTTCTGGTCGCCTGCATAGCGTACAGACCCTGCAGGGCGAAAATAACTATTATAGCCGCCGAAACGACAATGACCAGCTGCAGATACTCTAAAAGGGGCAAGTCCAGTACGAAAACGGCTGGTCTTACACTTTGTACCAGTTCGCTTGTCCGCAAATAGTAAGCAGCCATCCCGGCCGCCACCAACGCCAGAAAATCTATCGGCACCAGAGCGGCCCCGAAAAACAATTCTGATCTTTTCATATGTGGTCAGTTGACAAAATACAATAAGCGAGTACACTTGTCTAGGCAGATGGGTGAATGGCCGCCCAGCACTTACTTTGGCAGGTATCAAGTTCAAGCTGAAGGGAAAGTAGCCGGAAGGCTTATAACCGATTAACAAGCCTGCCTGCCAAAGTAAGTGCTGGGAGGAAAGTCCGGACACCCAAGTTATTTGATAACTTGAGCAGGATGGCAGTTAACGGCTGCCGTCCGGTGATCACGCCCATCGTGATTATACGGGACAGGGATTCGAAAGCAGCCAAACGGTAGGCACACGCGTATACCGTTCGGTGTTCGCGAGTAGAGCGAAGAGTGCAACAGAAACATACCGCCATCCTTCGCTCTCACTGCGTTCGAGGCTTCGGATGGCAGGCCCGTCCAACTAGGGCTTGCCGACCGCAGCCTGGCGCGTAGCGACAGCGAAGGTTGGTAAGGGTGAAATCGTGGGCCTGCCTGGCGCGGTCACTGCCGGTTTCGGCGAGACAACCGTCCGCTGGTCCGTGGTAACCGCTCCCAGTGCGGGATAACCTTGCTCCGGCAAGCCAACGTAAGAGCCCACGCTTTGCTTTGGCAACAAAGCAAAGGGGCAAACCCCATCCGGTGCAACTCCAAGCAGTCCGCCCTCGGCGGACAGGTAGGAGGCTAGAGCCCCGCCGCGAGGCGGGGCCCAGATAGATGGCCATTCAGCCCGCCGCGACGGCGGGCGGACAGAATCCGGCTTACAGCCCATCTGCTTTTTTATTATCAACCTGGCGCCGCCGTGCTACGTGACGCAACTTCCGCGCCAACCGCCCCACCCCGGCCCTGCCGGAGGCGGGCCGGCGGCTTAAGCCCAGCGGGTAGGGCCAATTGCCTAACCTCTAAGCCGTGAGCTTGGGCGACGTGGCAGCCAGCAGAGCCGCTCGGCTCCTCTCAGCTAAAAGTGTGTCCCTTATCCACGATGCGTGCGGCGGACAGGTTCTCAAGACACGCCGGCCTGGGCCTGCCAGACCGTAGTTTTCAGGCAAGCGGCTGCGGGCGGCTTTGACGATACTGGTACCACGTAAATAAATACCGCTTGTGGCTGTATTAAGCGGCACGTGCTGGTTTTACGCCACCGGAAAGTGGGAGGAGCCGCTCGCTCTTGGCTCAAAGACGTCAGTCCTGTTATACTACAGGGTAAAGTAGAACGTACCTTTCACTTTTCAAAGTCAGAGCCACTAACGGAGGGACAAACAGTGAAATTCCGCCAGACTGTTTGCTACGACGGCCACTGGACAGTAGCGGTCGCTCTGGTGCTGCTTTTACTTGGCGCCTGCGCCTGGCCCTTCTGGACAACCGTAGCCAGGATCCTGTTGGCCGGCTCAGCCGTCAGCTTGAGCCTGACCATAATGAGAATGTCATTACCGACCACCATCATACGCTCCCGAGGTTCGGCCGACAGAGAGTAGGCGAAGCAACCGCTCAATTCTCCCCTTCGTTTGAGCACCCGTCACCGCGACGGGCTTTTTTCTACACTGGCTAGCATTTAGACCGTCTTTAACTCGACCTTCGCGGTTCAGGGGCGGCCCTTCGGCTCCATGGGGCCGAAGCAGTGGCATAGTGCCGAGCTTAAGCCTTGAGTCTTTAGGGCCTCCCTCTTTAGATAACTGCCAGTACCGTTACAAATTAATTTCCAAGAGGAACATCTCATAAATAAATAGTTAATGAGCTTTAATATTTGGTTCTTATGGTACTTGAATTTAATTTGTAACGGCGCCAGTAACAATACTCCCGCGTAGCTTTATATAGGGTTATCACTCATCTCTCCCCTCTCTTTTTTTCTTCTATTTAACTGCGCCTGCCCATACTCCCATATTACGTAATATAGGAGTGTAAGCCATCCTCTCCTTTTAAATAAGTTATACCAACCGCATCTATTTACATCCACGGTGTCATGCCGGGCTTGATCCGGCATCCAGCGAAATTAGCCTGGATGCCCGCTTTTGCGGGAATGACGCGGAGTTAATCAGGTGTGGCTGGTATTATTGCCTGCTATTCCTAATTTCCGCCGTATATTACCCTCCATATTACGTAATACAGGAGTACTGCTTATGCCCCATTTCTCTCCTACGTTATTACCCTCCTCCACGCTGAATCCAGCTGACGTATTTTACTTCCCTATTACGTAATGTGGGAGTGTTTTTGAATGAATATGTAATACCAACCGCATCTATTTACATCCACGGTGTCATGCCGGACTTGATCCGGC
>CAZLVG010000052.1:0-6485 GCA_964562905.1 uncultured Candidatus Saccharibacteria bacterium
AGCTTCAACTACAAACTGCTTGCCCTTAGTCCAGTTTCTTGATGTTATGTCTATATTTTACGCTGGCCAGCGCCACAAAAGCGGTGCTCAAAAACATTATCGCCAGAGCGGAAAAGGGAGTAAAGAAGTCATACACTTGCCGCGCCGCGAAAGTGGTCAGCAATATGGTGGTAGAGCCGAGAACCAGAAACACTCCGCCCTGATGCAGATATTTTTGTATCCGCCACCAGCCCAGCAGGATAAACAGCGCGCCGGCGATAATACCCAGCGCGATTCGTCCCATGGGGCCGATCCAGTTGTTAAGAAAAGCGTAAGTCGCCAGCCAGCCGAAGCCGATAAGCAAAAGCAGCGCTCCCAATTTAAGCAGCCAATCTTCCTTGATCCACGCCGCGAACCGTTCGGACGCGGACGGCCCCGCGGACTTCGCTTCTCGCTTCTCCATTTGTCCCTCCGCCGCGCGCGGCGCGGCCAAAGAACGGAAAGCGCTGTCAATAACCGCCTCCCGCCAACCGTTTTTCAACAGCGCGTTTTTAATTACTTCGTCGCTTATTCCCCGCCCGCGCTGTTCTTTAACATACCCCAGCGCGGAAACAAGCTTATCCGCCTCCCGCGGCGGTACCGTTGGCGCCGCTTCCTTCTTGCCGCTTTCCGGAACCTTCTTTCCCGCACCTCCCTTAACCATGAGCTCAAGCCTTTTCACCCGGCGGCGCAGGCTAAACGCCATAACCAGGGCCACTACACCAATTACTAAAGCGATTAATTCCATCTGTTTATGCTTCTATATATACTGCTAACGTATTAGGAAAAAAACCGTCAGTGCGGCCAGACAATTTCTCCAACCAGCAGAGAGACCAGCAGACCGCCGACGAGAACGGCGGCCACCACCAGCAGGGCTCTGTCGCGGCGATAGATCACAGCCAACAGGCCGACAGCAAAGGCGGCTATACCGGCAGCAAAACCGGCCAGCATGGACATGGCCACTCCCGGCCGCCGGTAAACATCCTCCAGTATGGTCTCTCCGGCCGGCACGGACTGGTACACGCCTACTAACCGGCTGCCCAAAAAGAACAGCAAGCCCATGGCGGCAAGCAAAGCCACCGACCACGCCCCCAGCTTAGTTTTGGGGAAAATTATCATCGTAGTTAAACCGTTACCTCATTGACCATGCCTGGCGCCGCTGGAGATCATATGCTCAAGTATCACGATTGTTAGCTTATTAAAGGGAGTTAATTGACACGGGGGGGGCGGACTAAAATCCGGCCTTACCTTGGCTGGCTCTTTCTTCGCAGGACTCGCGCGATGTACTTTTCCAAATGTACATTATCGGCGACAATTTCTCCGAGAAAGGCGAAGGGGATAGCGATGACCACGATAATGCCGATAATTTTCCAGGTGATCGGCTCGCCGGTGGCAAAGGTTACGGCCAGCACGTCCTCCACTACCCCGATGGCAATACCGAATATCAAAAACTCCAAGACCACCTCAATCTTTTTAGCTTTCTTCCTGTATTGATTTACTGGCTTGGACACATTCATATACTACCATACTCTGAAAGCTGGGTTCCGGAGCTTGCTGCCGCCCGCGCCGTATTCATTACTTCCCGGAAAATCACCCGCCGCGCCGCCGCCAAGGGCCGCGACAGTTCAGCCGCCGTTTAACAGTTTATTGCGCCCTTCCTGGTACGAGCACGTCCGGCATTCCGGATCATGGCCGGGGTAGCCGCCGTTAAGCAGCGTCGCCATAGCCGTCAACTTTCGCTCCAAGCCGTTAACGTCAATCTCCACCCGGTCAACGTGGGCGTTGAACGACACTTCAAGCGACGGGTCGTTTTTGTCTTTTACGAAATAGTGCAGAAGGTAAGCGCGGCTTGCAACGTCATGGCCGTGCCGGCGAAACATAAGGCCGTACGCCGCCAACTGGTCAACATAGTACTTCTGCTTATCCTCCGCCGGCGCGTTGCCGGATGACTTGTAGTCGGCCGGAACCAGGCGCCCGCCCGCCGAACCGGCGGGGCCGCTTGTCTCCACCAGCACGTCGTCAATTTTCCCGACCAGCCGGTAGCCGGCCTCTTCGTTTACCACCTCCAGCGCGCTGATATTCTCCCGCCAGTCGTTCAATTGGTCCAGGTCAGCAAACGGCCTGATACCTTCCCGCTCAAGCTCCCTAGCCTCCGGCGGGAACGCGCCTCCCGTCCGGTACTTGTCGTAGCGAGCCTTCAAGACGCTGTCCATGGCGCTGTTGAGCAGCAGCGGCAGCATCGGCGGGCGCTTGTAGTGGTTGTCCACCCAGAAGCACGACCGGCACTCGGTGTATTTGTACAACGCGCTGGGGCTCAACCGCCACAGGCCGTCTTTCATTCTCATACTGTTAACTGAACCACATCCCTCTCCCTCCGTCCACCCGCGCCGCTCTGGCCCGCCTGCACTTTTTCAGACAAGAGTTAATGAAATCAGCCGCCGTTTTTAGGGTTAACGGTATTGACAGGGTCATGGGTGATGGAACCACAATCACATTTTCCCCGAATGGTGGGCAACCCTGTTTTCGTTAAATGGTGGCTGACCCCGTTTTCCGCTGTTTTCGTTAAATGGTGGCTGACCCCGTTTTCCGTTTAATGGTGGCTGACGCTGACCCCGTTTTCGCTGACCCCGTTTTCGCCCGTCTTGAATCCATGTCCGAATTTAGGAGGTCATGCCAGTTCTCAAAAGCGGAGTCCTCAAGAGATAAGAAGGCGCTACATTCGTCCTGCTCGTGTTATACATTAGAAGTATAACACTGTAGATGGGCACACCGCAGAGCAAAACGAAACGACCCTCAACAGAGGGTCGTTTTTGTTTCTGCGGTTCCCGATGTGTAATTCCGGAAGCTTGTTAATGTACGGTGGTTGTCTCCTCTCCTTCGCCAAATTCCCCATCGGAGTTCCCCGCAGATTCAAGCGATGTCGCGTTAATCAGGCGCAGTGGATGGTCTATGTTATGCTCAGGCGCGCCGGAAAAATCAATCCGGTAGGTAACGTCGAAGAAACTATCAACGTGCCATTCGCCGCCGGGAAGCGTGGGCGGATTCAAAGGCACGGTGATGCCTCCTATCCCTTCAGCTTCCCCTGTAAGCTGCATCTGCACAATCTCGGTTTCAATGGTCGCCGTCCCTCCGCCAACGACATCCCCTTCCGGAAGACGCCGCACGACGGTGGTGTCAACACTCTGTCCGACAAGCTCCTCCGGCACTGCCATGACAAGCGGGGGAAGCGGTATAAAGGCCGTTCCGTTTTCAATATCCAACTCGGGGTTTACGAGAATTTTCCCCCACGGGTTAATAATAAGCGTGTTGTTGGTAATGTTCGTCGGGCCGTCGCCATCGCACTGCGGCTCAAGAATGAGTTCACTCTCTCGCACGGCGCCGCTTGCGGTAAGCGCCGTCATGTGCACGGTGATTTTCGGCGGCAATGCCGCCAGCGGTCCGAGCCAAACCGTCTGCCACAGCGGTGAGAGATTGCCCTCATTCTCGGGACCGTACAAAATCGCTCCCGTATCCGTGTCAGAAACAGTGAATGTCGCGTCGGAGAGCTTCTCGGCAGTGAATATCTTCACGCTAAACTCCCGCTCGCAGGAAAGAGCAACATGGTCTTCGGCCAGCATGTTCGGCTCTGCAGAGAGGAGCGAATGGAGTACCGCTCCCACTCCTCCGCGAGGCATATCGTCGGGCTTCGCGAGGGTAAGTCCGGCCGTGCCCACTACCGCACCGGCGGCAAAAACCGTTCCCAAAAGAAGCACCGCCGCGGACGTGTGCTTCGTACTCGTGAAAAAAGATCGTGATGTTATTTTTTTGAACATAGTGTTTATATATTAATGTTAATGATAAACCTTTATATTTACATATATATTTACATGTTAACTGTAACTTAATTTTTTGTAAACAGCAGTCTTGTCTAACACAAGATAAATGGGGTCAGCCACCGTTTTTCGTAAATGGATAAATGGGGTCATGGATAAATGGGGTCAGCCACCGTTTTTCGTAAATGGATAAATGGGATAAATGGGGTCAGCCACCGTTTTTCGTAAATGGATAAATGGATAAATGGGGTCATGATAAATGGGGTCAGCCACCGTTTTTCGGGAATAAATGGGTGTTTTTGGGTCTCCCCTGTGATACACTTGGCCTGTGCCCACCTTCCCGCGCCGCATCACAAAGCCGTTTTCTTACCCTTTTTCTGCTACGAATGGTGGCCTGTATGCGATACGCATCACCGCCACCTGCCGCTCCGGTAACCAGACCGGCCAGTGGGGCGGCGAAGATCTGAGGGTCGAAATTGACGGCATGGCACTGCGGGAAATCCCGGCAGTGGCACGAACGCAGCAGTACAATATCCCGTCCGCCTGGAATGGCACCGAACTCAAGGATTTGCCCAAAACAGTTATCTTTGTACTACAGCTCAAAACGGGCGAGCATGAGCTCAACTTCGTTCCCTACCGCGGGGCGCAGATTCTGGAAGAGCCACTCGTCCAGCCTGTCTCTGACCCACGTGCTTTCACTGCCGTAGCAGACCAGCAAGTTCAGGACGGCGACCGCCGGCCGTGGTATACCATAGCCCTCGTCAATCTGCCGCTTAAAACCATCACGCTGGACGCCACCGTCCAATGGCGCTGGCGGGACAGCGATGACCTAAAACTCATTATTGATAACAAAACAAAGCCCAACCCAAGTAGATTAGCCATCCTCCGCCGCGACTGGCTGCTGTCAGGCAGCCTGCTCAAGCGGCTTTTCAACAACCAACGCCAACAATTTACCTTCGACGAAAAACTCCCGGAGGGAATTCATTACATCGAGCTGTGGGCGGACCGGAAGCCGAAGATACACCGGCTGGAACTTGATATGGGAGAAATTAAACCGGATGGCAGCACGCCTCAACATAATGCAACTATCACGGATCCGAATGAGGGCATTACGGAAGTTAATCTACGCACGGATTCTTCCACGCAGTCTGATGTTGCTATTGCCATTCCCGTCGGGCAGCGCGTAACGGTTGTTGAGGAAGGTGAAGTAGGAGAATACGTAACCAGCCATACGGACCGCTGGCACAAAATTACGTACGACGGCCATAGCGGCTATGTACTCTCCTTCTACGTCGATATCGATGGACAGACGACTGATGGTATCAAACGTACCGTCGCGCATCATGCAAAGCAGGCAGGCGTCGAAGCTGAACACGTGTTAGCTTTAGCAGAATGCGAATCTCACTTTAAGCCCTACGCTGTTTCAGAAGTGAATGCCAAGGGTGTCATGCAGCTATCTGAGCCACTCTTAGCGGATCTAAACGACCGGACCAAACCGTATTACAGTCCCGTCGATAACCCCTTTGATTTTGAGCAGAACGTGCGTGCGGGAGTCTCTTACTTCGCCTACCTTTACGAACGATACAAAGACAACCGCCAACGATTAGAAAAAACAGTTGCGGCGTATAACACCGGCCCTGGAGAAATACCAGTTGGAGAAACCTTGGAACTCTCGCTCTATGCTCCAGAGACGCAACGCCTGGTTGAGTGTGTACAGACACATCTTCGCAAGCGAAGCCTCGCCTCATTCTCGCAGAAAGCCGGTATAGCTGCCGTGGCCGTCGGAATCCTGGCCGCTATCCTTTCTATTGGCACAATGTCTTTGCCGCCGCCCGACGCGGGAAGCGTGCAAGGTGTATCTGATGCACAGCGTGTCGCCCATGCGTCATTTACATTCCAGCGCCCCTATCTTTTCTCACCGCAAGTCCGCAGTATTCAGGTGTCATCGTATAACACAGAGCCCTTTATTTGGCGTACAAATATTACGGTGTTCGGACCCCAAAAGACAACACGCCAGCAGGTAACCGTTCCCGGCGCGGTACGCAATACCTACCTGTTTGATCTTGCCTACAAAGAGCCGTCAGAACTGCTTGTGCTGACAGAAGAAGGGCAGTTGATTAAGACGCGCGTTTTTCACTACGACCAGGAACGCCAGGAACTCATTCCATTGTCATTCGTCGCCGCAGACGACAGTCGTCAGGATCGCCTTTGTTGTCAGTTGCCGCTACTCAAACCGCGCGACAATGGGGTGCAATATGACATTGCCATGCGCCAAGCTGTTACCCGCACCGAAACAACTTACCGTTACAGCCCTCGCCATAACGATTTTCGGGAAGTATCTGCAACGTCTCCGTAATTTCCTACCACTGCGTCGCCACGTTCTCCCCCTTGCTTCCACAGAGGGTAATAGGGTCAACCACCGTTTTAGGCCTCCCCGGAAGCCGCAGCGTTGATTCCAGATGAAACCTTTTATGTAGTATAACGGATTACTGCAACACAGTAACTACTCACTAGTTTAACTCCCTCGGGCTACTCCGCTTTTCTTTCTACCTCTCGGCTTTCGCAGCTCGCTAGCTTAATGGCTCTGTTAAGCCGACGCTAAAAAATATGAGATGGCTTTATTGAGCGATTTTATTGTTTCAACTGCGAAAGTCG
>CAZLVG010000053.1:0-6475 GCA_964562905.1 uncultured Candidatus Saccharibacteria bacterium
CCCTCCCATCATCAAGGGAGGGGAAAAACTACTAAGGAAGTTTCACCCTCCCCTTAAGTCCCCTCCCGTCAAGAGAGGGGAAAATTAAGGAAGCTTTTTTACTTGCCCCTCCCGTCAAGGGAGGGAAAGATAAGGGCCTCAACTTTCAGTTCAATCGGCACCCGCTTCGTTCCTAACGCCTAGCTTGCTCAAACTCGTCGTCCACGCCGTGCTCGCCGTCCGTGCAGTCGCAGGCCGTGAGCTCCTGGCCTTCTTTCAGGCATTCTTCATTCGCGCAAACGCCGGGTTTATCCGCCTGCGCCCCGCACTCTGTACAAGTGTAATGCCTCACGCTTCCTTCACCTCCCCCTCTCGCAAAGACCGGCGCCGCAGCAGCACGGCGTTAACGGCCACGATAACGGTGGACAGCGACATCAGCACCGCCGCCACGGCCGGATTAAGAACAATTCCCCAGGCCGCCGCCGCTCCCGCCGCCAGAGGCAGCGCCATTATATTATATCCCGACGCCCACCACAGATTCTGTATCATTTTCGCGTAAGTCAAGCGGGACAGCCGTATTATCTTGGAAATGTCCCTCGGATCATCCTTAACCAGTACAATGCCCGCCGATTCAATGGCCACGTTAGTCCCCGCGCCGATGGCAATACCCACATCAGCCTGCGTCAGCGCCGGCGCGTCGTTAATCCCGTCGCCCACCATGGCCACCGTCAGCCCGCGGCCGGAACCATCATTTTTCCAATTTTCAAACCCGCTCAAATCACCCTGCTGCAGTTTTTTAACAACATCCGCCTTCTTATCAGGCAGAACCTCGGCAAAGTACATGTCAATGCCCAGCTCGCCGGCCACCCACTTGGCCACCGCTTCGGAATCCCCCGTTATCATGGCCACTTTAATTCCCTGCCGCTTTAGGCCGCTCACGGCTTCGTAGGACTCTTCTCTGATGACATCCCCCAGCGCTATCACGCCCGCCAGCTCATTTTCCTTAATAACAAAGATGACGGTTTTGCCCGCTTTACTTTCTTTTTGAACACGTCCTTTAAAATCAGACGGCAGCGCGATATCTTCTCTTTCCAGCAAAGAGCGCCCGCCCACCTTTACCAGCGCTTCTTCTCCGCCTCCCAGGCGCGCCCGGCCGCTGACGCCTTTGCCCGGCAGGCGCTTGAATTCACCAACCGTAAGCAGATTAATTTTTTCTTGGTGGGACTTGTCCACGATGGCCCGCGCGACGGCGTGCTCCGACTTAACGTCAACGGAGGCGGCCAGGCGCAACACTTCTTCCTCGTTGTAGCCGGGGCCGGGATAAATCCCCGTCACGCCGTATTCGCCTTCCGTCAAAGTTCCCGTTTTATCAAACAACACCGTCTCAACGCCGCGCGCCGCTTCCAGGGCCAGCCGCCGGCGCACCAGGAAACCGTTGCGGGCGGCCATGGTGGTGGAGATGGAAGCCACCAGGGGAATGGCCAGCCCCAGCGCGTGCGGACAGGCGATAACCAGCACGGCCACCATGCGCGTGAAGCCGAAATCGGCCCCGCGCAGCGGCAGCCACACAAATAAAGTCAGAAGGCCCGCGCCCACGGCCACCACGGTCAGATAAAAAGCCGCTTTGTCGGAGAGCAATTGCAGCTTGGACTTGCTGGCCTGCGCTTCCCTTACCAGGCGCATGACACCCGACAAAAAAGTATCTTCTCCCGTCCGGGTAACCTTGACCCGCAGCGAGCCGGAGCCATTAACCGTCCCCGCTATAACCTCTTCTCCCTCCCGCTTGCTCACCGGTTTTGACTCTCCGGTAGCCAGGGATTCGTCTAGGTCAGACTGGCCTTCAATAATTTCCCCGTCCGCCGGCACTTTGCCGCCCGGACGCACCACCACCATGTCATCTTCGCGCAACTCGCTGACAGGAACTGTTTTCGTGCGGCTGCCCGCGCCTTCTCCCGTCTCCACTTCCGCTTCATCCGGCATAAGCTTTGACAGCTCCTGCAACGCGCCCTGCGCGCTTTTTACCGCTCTCATCTCTATCCAGTGCCCCAGCAGCATAACCACGATCAGCGTGGTCAGCTCCCAGAACAAAGTCTCCTCCAGGCCTCTGGCCACCTGGACAACGCTGTAAGCGTAGGCCGTAACGACAGCCAGCGAAATCAGCGTCATCATGCCGGGAGCTTTGCTCTTTATCTCCCGCCAGGCGCTGCTGATAAAAATCCAGCCGCCGTAAAAGAACACCATTGAGCCTAAAACCAGAGGCAGCCAGCGCGAGCCGGGAAAGGGCGGCGGCGACCAGCCCAAGAATTCCTGGGGGAGCGGAGAATACAAAACAATGGGGATGGTAAGCGCCAGGCTCACCCAGAACTTCTTGGCGAAAATATTCGTCTTATGGCCCGCGTGCTGGCCGCCCCTGCCTTGGCGTCCGCGCGCGCGGCCGCCGCCCGTTTCGTGCTGCTTGCTATCAGTCTTCTGTTGTTGGCCCTTAACCAACTGCATGCCGCACTCCGGGCACATGCCGGCCGTGTCCGATTGCACTTCCGGATGCATGGGGCAGGTGTACGCCGCCTCCGGCTCCTTACCGCTTTTTTGAGACATAGACCCGCTGCGTCCACGGCTACCCGCGTGGCCGCCCGTCGCTTGTTGTTGGTCATCAGCGGCATGCGGCTGATCCTTCACCAGCCGCATGCCGCACTCCGGACACATGCCGGCCGTGTCCGAGCGCACTTCCGGATGCATGGGGCAGGTGTAGATAATATGTTCCTGCTTCTTACTTTGAGACATGGACCAGCTCCTCCTTGGAAATATATTTTTTCGGCGCCCTTATAAATTTTCTCCGGCAGCCGGTGGCGCAAAAATAATATTGCCGCCCCTGGTAACTGTATGAGGCTGCCGCCGTTTTAGCCGGCAGGCGCATGCCGCATACCGGATCCGACACCACGGGCAGAAAATGACTCATGGACGCGGACAACTCTTTGCCCAGCGGATCGCGATAGTGGCGCTCAATCAATACCCGGCGCAGAGCGTCGGACGCCTTAATAAAATTTGCGTGCGCGATTTTATAAAACACCTGCTTGCCGGACTTGCGGCACTTAACGGCGCCGTACTTGCGCAGCACCATAAGGTGCTGGCTTAAATTAGCCTGCGGCAAGCCCAGCATGCCTCGCATGTCAGTCACGGACAGCTCCTGCCCTTTAAGCAAGTTAATAATCTCCAGGCGCCGCGGATGGGCCAGCGCCTTTAACAGGTCGGCGTGCAGTTTAAAAACTTCCTGATACATATTCTATATTACGGATATATTACTCTTCCCTGCCGCCGTCAAGCTCTTTCTCTTCTTCCAATTCCTCTTCCTTATTATCAACCTCTGACCCGCGCTCTGACAAGGACCGGCGGATAAACCACCCCAGGCCACCTAACAGTAGCAGGCCGAATATTACATTAACCAGCGGCACCGACGCGGTAAGCTGCGTCACCTTCTCCGCCGCGGCGCGCGCCGCCGCCGCTACCTCCGACTGCTCCGAGTCCATGCCCAGCCGTCCCGAAAAAGTAAGCGCCAGCATCAACACGCCCGTGCCGATGAACACCGCGGCGGCGGCCGCGTTGGAGCCGTACACGGGATAAGTCTTATCTCCCAGCCGCACGGCGCCCAGCCGTTTTCTAAACCAGGGCCGTTCCAGTATATTCCCTCTCTTCAGCCACAGGGAGGCCAGATAAAGCGGCGCCACCATGCCCAGAACATAGGCCATGCCCACCCCCAGGGACAGCAACAGGCTGGGCGAAAGGGCGCTTAAGGTAAGCACGCCCAGCAGCACGGGCGCGCAGCAGGCCGAGGTCACCCCGCTGAAAAGACCCAAAGTAAACGTTGAAATGATATCCGTCTGCCCCCGGCCGGACGGCGGACGATGTTTTTTAAAATGAGGCAAAGGTAGCTTAATGCCCAGAAAAGCCAGCGCGCCCACCGCTATCATAACCCCTCCCCCCGCTATGTAAGTCTGGTCGTGGAGCTTAAAGAAAAGCTCGGACAAAAAACGGGCGCCCAGCACCACCGGCAGCATCACTACGAAGATGCCGGCCGAATAGATCAAAGTCATGAACAGCACCCGCCTTCTCTCCCGGAAAACGTTGGCGAAATAAGCCGGCAGCAAATATGAAATACAGCACGGCGCGAACAGCGCCACCACGCCGGCCACAAAGGCGGCTATCAAGGAAACCTGGTACAGCACGCCGGCGCCCATTCAGCTAGTTATTTTTTGTTACCGTGTTCCACGCCCAGGCCGGCACCAGGCCGCTGATCCAGGCTGACACAACCAAAGAAATTCCTCCCAGTATAAAATTAGTCCAGGTGAGCCTCCGCCCCGCATCATGCGGGATGCGATCAGGCGGAGGCGAAACCCCGCACCGAAGGCCCGACGACAACCATTCATCCCCGCGCTGAAGTGCGGGGCCTGCTGGTGCCGGGGTAAGATGCCACGCGCCCATAACGGATACGTCCAGGCCGTGCGTCCACATCTTCATAATAATCAGCGAAAAGGCGGGAAAAAGCGCGACCAACAGCGCGCGTAACACCCAAAGTACGGCAGTGGCCAACGCCAGGGCGTTGGCCAGGTTGAGAGGCGATATTTGCTCATCCATCTCTATAACTTCCTTTTAGGCGCCGCAACTGGCGCCGGAGGACCGCTGCCCCGGCACCGGCTCCATGGCCTGCTTAATCTGGCGGTAGCCTTGGGCGGAGCTGTATCGGCTGCCCAGCACTTCGCGAGCGTCCACGTCGGCCCAGGAAATTCCCTTCTCCTTTTCAAAGTAATAGGCCAGGTCCACGTAGGTCTGCGTGAACCAGTAGGAGTTAAAAGCCAGCGCCGCCTCATAGATCTCCTCTTCTTCAAACCCCTGCGCCGCCATAAGTTCAATAAGTCCCAGCGCGGCCATGCCGTGGTTGCAGTCGGGAAAAGCGGTGGAGTTGCCGCAGCAGGGGCGGTACACGTTGGCGCTGATCTTCTCCACCAGCCGCTGCCGCTCCGCGGAAAGCGGTATTATGTCCGCCGAGCTGTAAAGTTCCACCGCCGGCCTGGCCCCCAGCGTCCAGCCGCCGGTGGAAGCGAAATTACCCAAACGCTCCTTATACTTAGTGCCCATCACTCCCTTGTCCAACACGTCCGATTTCTGCGTCAGCCCCAGCGCCCATAAGGTGTTGACCCAGAAGTAAGCGTTGTCTTGGGTTATGGTAATTCCCTTATTTTTATCCTCCGTCAGATAGGTCAGAAGTTCTTCATATTTTTCATCGCTGTAATTGGCGCGGTATTTTTCCAAGTCAATTCCGCCGGCCGCCACCAGCTCGCGTCCGGTATCGCCCCACTTAACCTCAACCGTATAGCCTTCTTCCGGCACCACTGCCGCCGCCAAACCGGCCGCCGTCAGCTCGCTGTCCGGACGCGCCGTCGGCTTTGCTTCCCGCCCCAGCAGACTTTGGAAGCGGCCGCTGGGCGAGACATCAACGTCAAAAATAAACAGGCCGGCCAGGATAAGCGCCGCCCCCGCGGCCCACAGCGCCGCCGGCAGCCGCGGCTTTTTCCCACTCCGGCCGCCGCCGTCCGTCCCCGGCCGCCCGCCGCCCGCTCCGGCGGCGCCTTCAGCATCCGCCTGGCAACATTCACTCATAGCACTCATAGCAAACGGCCGACCGGCTATATAACTCTCGCCTTAAGCGTAAACAAAAGCTCCGGCCGGGAAGCGTCGTTAGTCTCCACCTTCACCTGGCGCGTTACCCCTCCTCTGCCCTGCGGCCCGTGATAGGCCGGATCAAAAGTTACCTTAAGACTGGCTTCTTCGCCCGGCGGTACCTCCATAACGTAAGACGACTTGGTGTGCATGCCGAATTCAGGCGAGCTCCCGCCTTCCGCCACCAGCCGCGCGGTAGTGCACATGCAGGAAGTGCTAACGTTAAACAGCCGCAGGGGGGCCGCGCCTTCGTTGCCGATGGAAAATTCCGCTTCCACGTCTCCCCCGTCCAGGGGAACTTCGCCCCAGTCGCGCGTCCGCTCGGAGACGACGGCTTCCGCCTCGCCGCTCCTTTCCACCTGCGCGCCGGTTTCCATCCGCCCGGCCAGCAAAGCGCCGCCGCCGATCAACAGCGCCGTTCCCAGAACCACCCCGCCTATCACGTACGATTCTTTCATCACAATTACATTCGTTTATTTGAATATATAACACTCACGTATTCGCGGTCAAGAATATTTGGCTCTTCTCAAATTAGTGTGGTGCGAAACTGGCACGTGCTGCTTAATACAGCCACAAGTCGGTATTTATTTACCGAGATACCAGTACCCGCGTAAGCTGTCCGCGGCCGCTTGCCTGAAAACCATGTTCTGGCAAACCTAGGCCAACGTATTCTGAAAACCTGCCCGCCACACGCATCGTGGGCAGGAGCACACTTAATTGAGAGGAGCCGAATATTTTGTGGAAAACCCCATAATTTCCTAATTTCAATTAATTTCTCAATTTC
>CAZLVG010000054.1:0-6329 GCA_964562905.1 uncultured Candidatus Saccharibacteria bacterium
CGCTTCTGGCTCTATGGAGCCAGAAGGCTGCTGGGCCGCGCCAGTTGAGAATAAGTGACAACCAAAGCCGGCGGCGTGGAGCACGGAGCGAAATAGTGTTATGCTGCCATCATGAGCGTATATTTGTCGGTTATTATTCCGGCTTACAATGAAGAAGGTCGTCTGCCCGGGACGCTGAAAGCCACCGTGGAATATTTGCGTAAGCAGGATTACAGTTGGGAAATCGCCGTGGTCAACGACGGTTCCCGAGACAGGACGGCGTCGGTGGTCAAGGAGATGTCGGTCACCCAGCCGCTCGTGCGCCTACTGCAATATGGGGAAAACCGCGGCAAGGGATACGCCGTGCGTTACGGCATGACTCATGTGTCGGGCCAGTATCGGCTGTTTATGGATGCGGACAACGCTACGGAGATAGACCAGGTGGAGAAACTGCTGCCGTTCGTTCGCACGGGGTTTGACGTGGTGATAGGATCACGCGACGTGCCCGGTGCTGAAATTGCTGTTCATCAGGCGTGGTGGAAGGAAAGGCTGGGCGATTTGGGTAACTTATGGATACGTTTTTGGGCGGTGCCGGGCATTTATGATACGCAGGCAGGCTTCAAACTCTTTTCGGCGTCAGCGGCGGAGCAGATTTTTCCTTGGCTTACCTTAGACCGCTGGGGCTTTGACGTGGAGGCGCTGGCGGTGGCACGTCTTAGAGGATACAAAATTGCGGAGCGGCCCATCAAATGGACTAATGATCCCGACAGTAAAGTGTCAGCCAAGGCTTACCTGCAGGTGCTCTGGGAAGTGGTACAGGTGCGGATTAACATGTGGCTGGGGCGGTATGACGGCGCTGCCAGTTTTTAACCGCAAGGTACGGCAATGCCTAGGGGGTGCTTTATGGTCTCCCACGACCAAGAGGAAACGGCGGGCGCGCAGATAAGAGAGGCTGGCGAGATCCGGCAGGATATTGTCACGGGCAAGTGGGTTATTGTCGCTCGAGAACGGGCCGACCGTCCTCACGATTACCGTTTAAAACCGGAGCGGCCCGTGCCGGGGAAAAGAGTGAAGTACGAGGAAGGATGTCCCTTCTGCCAGCTGGAGAGGTTTCCACAGGAGCCGGACGTGCTTCGCCTGCCGGATCACCCGGATAGATGGCAGCTGCACGTATTCCCCAACAAATATCCGGCCTTTTTGCCCAAAGACGACTTTCGTACTTGGCGGCAGGGACCCTACCGCGCCATTGAGTCAGCGGGCTATCACGAGATTCTAGCTACCCGCTGGCATCATAAAATTGACGTCGTGTTAAGCCGTCAGGAGCTGGCTTTGCAGCTGGAAGCGTTAGTGCTGCGCTTCAGGCAGCTAAAGAGTAAGCCGTCGGTCAATTATATTCAGATAATTAAAAACCACGGCGAGCAGTCCGGGGCCTCGCTTGCACATCCCCACCACCAACTGCTGACGGTGCCTGTTCTGCCCAGCGACGTGTGCGACATGCTGGCCGGCGCGGAACGTTACGCCAGGCAGCACCAACGGGAAGTGTTCCAGACGGTGGCCGATTACGAGTTGAGGGAGGGGAGCAGGGTGGTCGCGCAGAACGAGCATTTTATGTCTTTCTGTCCTTACGCCTCGCGCGTTCCCTTTGAGGTATGGGTTATGCCCAAGAGCCCGGAGCCGTATTTTGAAAATTGCGGTCCGGAAATGCGCGAAGCCGCGGCGGAGGTGCTGGTAGACGCGTTAGCCAGGATATACCAAGGGTTAAATGATCCTTCGTATAATTACTATATTCACACGGCTCCCTGCGATGAGGCGGGCTTTACGTGCGGCACCAAAGAGTTTTCTCATTTCCGCTGGCACATAGAGATTCTGCCCCGGCTTAACGTCTGGGGAGGTTTTGAGCTGGGCACCGGCCTGGAGGTGACAGACACTCCGCCGGAGGAGGCAGCGGCGTTTTTACGGGAAGTAAAGATTGACCGGCGGTCGGGATGATGATTATTACCGAGTTCCTGTTAACTGCGCTGAAAAGCGTGCCGCCCGAGCTGGCCACCGTGCTTCTGGCTGCCGTTCCGGTGACCGAGCTGCGCGGGGCGCTGCCAGTGGCGCTGTTGGTGTACCGGCTGCCGGTGCCGGCCGCCGTGGCCCTGTCCGTGGCGGGCAACATATTGCCCGTGTATTTTCTGTTGAGGTTTATAGAGCCGGTCTCAATGTGGCTGGCTCGACGATTCAGCCTAATAGACCGTTTTTTGCAGTGGCTGTTTAGCCGCACTCGGCGCAAGTTAACCAAGAGGGTGGAAAAGTACAGTTACTGGGCGCTGGCGATGTTTGTGTCCATACCTCTGCCGGTTACCGGCGCCTGGACGGGCGCGCTGGCCGCTGTTCTGTTCGGACTGCCGGTACACAAGTCTTTCCTGTCCATCTTTATCGGCCTCTGCCTTTCAGCATCTCTGGTGACCTTAATAACGCTGGGAAGCTCGGCAGCCGTGGTAAGATTACTGTGGTAGTTAATTTACTCAACACCCGTCCGCTATGCAGAAAAAGCCCTTGACCGTTGGTAACTGGAAAATGGAGCTTTCGCACAAGGGAGAAAAGGAGCTGGCGCTGGCACTAAGGAGACGGTTGAAGGAGGTGCCACTTAACGGCACGGAAGTGGTAGTGTGTCCGTCTTTTCCTTCTCTGGCTGCCGTGGGCGAGATCTTTAGATCAGCCGGTAAAGTAATGCTGGGGGCGCAGAACGCGCACTGGGAAGAACGGGGCGCTTATACCGGCTTCGTTTCTATTTTACAGGCAGCTCCTTACGTAAGGTGGTGTATTGTGGGTCATTCGGAACAGCGGCGGTTTACTAATATTAACGAAGAGCAGGTACAGGTTACGGCTAACAATTTAATCCGGCACGGCGTAAATCCCATTGTGTGCGTGGGAGAGACGAGGCAGGAAAGAGAGAGCGATAAGACGGTGAGCAAGGTAGTCGGCCAGATCAAGACGCTGCTGGGCGGGATGACGCGGGCCGGGCTGTCGCGGCTGACCATCGCTTATGAACCCATTTGGGCTATCGGTACGGGGGTTACCCCCGATCCCAATGACGCGGCCGGTGTCATGCTGCTGATACGCAAAATAGTCGCGGGACGGTTCGGGCAGGAGGCGGCCGGGCGCCTGCGCGTACTTTACGGCGGCAGCGTCAAAGTGGACAACGTGGAAGATTACGTTAAGGAACCGGGCGTGGACGGCGTGTTAGTCGGCGGCGCTTCCGTACAGCCGCGGCAGTTTGTGGACATCGTCAAGATAGTTCAAAATAACAGCAGTTAACAACAGCCTCTTATGTTGGTTAAGCCTGACCATTATTTGCGGAAAGCGCTTAAAAGCGACTACGCCCTGGGCGCCTTCAATACTTCCAACCTGGAGCTGACCCAGGCCATCATAGCCGGGGCCGAGGCGCAGCAGTCGCCGGTCATAGTGGAAACCTCCGAAGGCGCTATTAAATACGCGGGATTAGAAACTCTCAGGGGAATAGTGAGCATTCTGGCGGATCAAACTGATGTTCCGGTGGCCCTCCACCTTGACCACGGGCACAGCCTAGAGGTGGTTAAACAGTGTATAGAAGTGGGCTACACTTCCGTTATGATTGACGCTTCCCAGGCTCCCCTTCAGGAAAATATAGCTAAAGTCAGCCAAGTGGTAGCTTACGCTCATGAGCGCGGCATTTGGGTGGAGGCGGAGCTGGGGGCCATTATGGGCGCGGAGGGCATGGCTGCATCGGGTGGCAAGGGCACGCCGGAAGATTTTTTGACTAAACCGGAAGAGGCGGAAAACTTTATCAGAGCGACAAAAGCCGACGCCCTGGCCGTTTCCGTGGGTACTATTCATGGAGCTTTCTCGGGCGTGGAGTATATTCGTTTCAGTTTGCTGGAAGAGCTGGGCAGAAAGATGCCGGAGGTGCCGCTGGTGTTGCACGGTGCCTCCGGCGTAGCTGACAAGCAGCTGCGGCGCGCGGCCAGGATGAACATCATAAAAGTGAACATAGACACGGAAATGCGGATAGCGTTTACCAGGGCCGTTAAAGCTTACTTTGACGAACGGCACGACGACTATGATCCCCGCGAGATTCTGGGTCCGGCCCGGGAAGCCGTGCAGATGGTGGTGGAGGAGAAGATAAAATTACTTGGCACGGCGGGGCGGGCTGGTGTATAATGAGGCTATAGCATGAGCGAAAAAAAAGATACGGCTTTTGAAGTTATCGCCATCGGCGATACTACCGAGGATATTTTTCTGGAGATGCATGACGCCAGCGTGCAGTGCGACCTGGACGGGGAAAACTGCCGCATATCTTTTGATTACGCGGACAAGATTGCCGTGGAGAAGAAGACGGACATTCCGGCCGTGGGCAATGCCGCTAACCACGCCATAGGAGCGGCCCGGCTGGGCCTTCGCGCTTCCGTTTACACGGTGGTGGGCGATGACGAGCAGGGGCAGCGCGCGCGCCATATATTTGCCGAAAACAACGTTGATCCCCGGTACGTGGTTTTTGACCAGATGCGGGGAACTAATTTATCGGTGGTCATCAATTATCGGGGCGAGAGGACTATTTTTGTTTATCACGAGCCGCGCGATTACGAGCTGCCGGAACTGGCGCCCACTGAATGGGTTTATCTTACCTCCGCTTCAGGGCAGGGAGTCAAAAGGCTGCACTCGCAGGTGCTGGATTACCTGGAAGGCAACCGGGAAGTTAAGCTGGCTTTCAATCCCGGTACGCACCAGATAGAGCTGGGGCGGGAAGAGCTGAAGCCCCTGCTGGCCAGGACGGATATCCTGTTTTTGAATCGGGAAGAGTCGGCCGAAGTGCTTAACAGTAAGAGTCGGGACATTGAAGACTTAACCTCGGGCTTCCACGAACTGGGAGTTAAGATGATGGTGCTGACGGACGGACCCGACGGAGCCTACGCCTCGGACGGATCAGAGATACGGTTCCTTAAAATATTCCGAGGGCCGGTGGTGGAACGTACGGGAGCCGGGGATTCTTTCGGCGCCGCTTTTCTTAGCGCGATTATCCGCGGCAAGTCTGTCGAGGAAGCCATGCTGTGGGGTAACGCCAACTCTACGTCCGTGCTGCAATACATCGGCGCGCGCCAGGGCTTATTGGACCAGCAGGGACTGCGGAAGATTATTGACGAGAACAGGGATATAGCTCCACAAAGGTATGTCCAGTAGCAATAATTTACACCCAATGTTCTTCTATACCTGCGTTTTGCCAAGCCACAAGGACGGCGCCGTGAAGAGCCGGATAAATTAGTTGTTACTTAAGATGCCGGTGAGAATAGCCATTAACGGGTTCGGGCGCATAGGGCGGGCGGCTTTCAAGCTGGCCCTGGAACATCAGGACGCTGACTTGGTAGCTATCAACGACTTGGGGGATATACACAATCTGGTTTACCTGCTGAAGTACGATTCCGTTTACGGGCGGTACGGCCGGGAAGTAGCTGCGGCGGACGGCGAGCTGGTGGCCGGCGGCGACCGCGTAGCCGTGTTGAGCGAGCCAGAACCGGCCAAACTGCCTTGGAAAGACATGGCCGTGGACGTGGTCATAGAGTCAACGGGTGTTTTTACGGAAAAAGAGAAAGCTTATGGCCATATAAAAGCGGGAACCAAACATGTTATTATCTCTGCCCCCACCAAAAGCGAAGAGGTATCCACGGTAGTGCTGGGAGTCAACGACGATAAGGTAAAAGGCAGGAAAATCGTGTCCAATGCTTCCTGCACCACTAATTGCGCCGCGTCGGTGGCGGCGGTTATGGAAAACGCGTTTGGCGTTGAAAAAGCCCTGCTGACCACAGCCCACGCTTACACCGCCACCCAGAGCCTGGTAGACGGCCCTAATAATAAAGATCTCCGGCGCGGACGGGCGGCGGCGGTTAACATGGTACCTGCCGCCACCGGCGCGGCTGTTGCTACTACCAAGGCCATGCCGCAACTGGAGGGTAAATTTGACGGCGTAGCCCTGCGCGTGCCGCTGCCGGTAGTCTCCATATGTGACTTCAGTTTCCTACTCAAGAGAGGGACCACGGTGGAGGAGGTGCGACAAGCGTTTAAGGAAGCGGCTGAAAACCCGATTTACAGGGGAGTTATCGCCGTCACGGAGGAGCCGGTGGTGTCCAGTGACTTTATCGGCGATCCCCACTCGGCCGTGGTGGACCTGCCCATGACGCGGGTGGTCGGCGGGGATTTAGTGAAGGTGATGGCCTGGTACGACAACGAGTGGGGATATTCCAACCGGCTGGTGGAGGCAGCCATTAAAATGGCGGGACAGTAAGCAGGACTTGCGCCTTTGAGGCAAGCGAATCGTAACTCGTAACTCGTAA
>CAZLVG010000055.1:0-6196 GCA_964562905.1 uncultured Candidatus Saccharibacteria bacterium
CCATCGGGAAGTGGTTACGTTTAAAAAAAGCTCAATCCTCACGCCGGCCAGCTCATACCAACCGCATCTATTTACATCCACGGTGTCATGCCGGACTTGATCCGGCATCCAGCGAAATTAGCCTGGATGCCCGCTTTTGCGGGAATGACGCGGAATTAATCAGGTGTGGCTGGTATAAGTTTCTACCCTTGCGCATCTCTGCCAGGGCTTTTTTATTGCTTGCCTACAATCCGATCTGTGGCGCAATAGCCTTCATTGCCTCCAGTACGTTCCTCACGTGCTCGTCCAGGCTTAGCTCCAGCTCTTCTGCTCCCAGCGCGATATCCTCCCGGCTGACGGCCGCCGCGAAGCCTTTCTCCTTCATTTTCTTTTTCACCGACTTGACGTCCACTTCGGCCAGCGATTTATCGGGCTTGACCAGCGCCACCGCCACGATAAAGCCCGTCAACTCGTCCACGGCATAAATAGCTTTTTCCAGCCGGGAGTCGCGGGAAGTGCCTGTGTGCGGAGCGTGAGCCATTATAGCTCTTCGTATTTCCCGGGAGTAACCTTCTTTTTCCAGAATTTCCTGTCCCTGGTAAGGATGGTCTTCCGGCGCTGGGTATTGCTCATAGTCAAAGTCATGCAACAGTCCCACCACCGCCCACTTTTCCTCTTCTTCGCCGAACAAACGGGCGTAATGGCGCATGGCTGCTTCCACTGCCAGCGCGTGCCGGCGCAGGTTTTTTTGGCGAGTGTGTCTGGTTAAAATCTCCCAAGCCCGCCGGCGGTCCGTGTCGGGCGAAGGCTGGCTTTCCTGTGTCATGCGATTTTACTGTCCTGCCTCGCGGCCGTGGTCAAGTCCCTGATCATCCGCCAGCCGGCCATAGCCAGCGCTCCCCAGACGAGGACAGTCAGGGCGGCCGCGGCCGGCCAGCCGACTATTGGCACTCGCGCCACGGCCTGGTAAACAACCGCTCCCAACAAGACGTGCTGCCAGGTAATATTCTCCGTCGAGGCCTTGGAGATTCTGTTCACCATCCATACGCCGGTCGTTATCATCGCGTAGATCATGGCCAGGACGACGAATACCGCCGTCATAAAGACAGCCAGCAGCGCCAGAGGCAGCCCGATGGCAGCTATAAGCAGCAAGATAACCAGTGGGATGACGAGTAGCGCCCACGATACACCCGTTACGATGGCAGGAACGCTGCGATTGGCCGCTGTGTTAACCACCCGCCGCGCCAAGCCGGGCGCCGCGTACAGCGTGACCATAGCGGCCAGAAACCAGGCCACTACGCTGCTGACCCACCGGCTGATAACGACTCCCATGTCAGGTTTGGTCTGTACCTGCTTGTGAATCGTCTCTCCCTGAATTTCAGCGCCTTCCTCAAGCACCGGCCTGGTTTGGCCGTAGGTGACCAGGTCGCCTTCAATGACCGCGTCTGATTTAACAAGCACTCTTCCGCCGGCCACTTTGACGTTCCCCTTTACCGCGCCCGCCAGCGAGAGGTTCTGTGCTGCCGCGTAAAGGCTGCCGTTTATCACTGAACTTTGAGCCAGGTTCACCCTGTTGCCCGCCGTGAAAACATCTCCCTCCGCCCGCGTGTTCAGCTCCACTGTTTCGCCCGCCGCTAGTATGTCATCCCGTACCTCGCCTTTTATGTGAACCAGATTGCCGATGGCTGCCACGTCTCCTCCCACGCGCGACTGCACCGTCACCGACTGGCCGCCAGCCAGCACGTCTTGCTCCACTTCCTGGTCTACCAGCACGTTGCGTCCGGCAACGTATAAGTCGTCAGTTATCTTCTCGGGTACCGTTACTTCTTTGTCGCCGGCAATGAACTTGGCTGCTCCCGCGCCCAAGGGTAATACCACTCCCGCCAGCACCAGCGTAATCAGTATTCGGCGCGCCACTCTCATGCTTAAATCCTAGGTAAAAAGAGGCTTATTGACAAGGCGAGATGACCGACGGTCCCAGGGCATAATACCAACCGCATCTATTTACATCCACGGTGTCATGCCGGACTTGATCCGGCATCCAGCGAAATTAGCCTGGATGCCCGCTTTTGCGGGAATGACGCGGAATTAATCAGGTGTGGCTGGTATAAGTTGATTGGGGCAGCTAAGCCGCCAGTCGGATGAAAGACCAAAAGCTAACCTATAGATGTCGCATTATGCCATGCCGCTCTTAAAGTAAACGGGCGGCGCGGGGTGGGAGCGCGCCGGCGCGATAAGGACCCGCCGCCAGCATAGCGGCATTTTCATAATGTTGCCTCTACCGTTCCCTGTCTTAATTGCTTGGCGCGCTCCCGCAGGCGTTTTAGCGTTCTCTTGTCAAGGCCTGTCATGCCGGCCACTTGCCTCGTGTCTTTTTTCTCCAGATCGCGCGCCAGTACTATGCCGGCCTGGTACAAGCGCGGCCAGACGCTTTTATTCACTAGAGAAAAAATTGTTACTGGATACAGATGGTGGCTTTCTATCATTTTTTCCAGACTGCTTTCCCCCGGGCCGCGCCAGGACGTAACTTTTATCTGCGCGCACCGCGCGTACCGCGCGCACGTGCTGGTAACCTTGGTGTTGGTCACCAACCAGGGTTGCAAGGAGCGACTGCCGCTTTTGCGGGCCGCTTGGATGTCCAAGTACCTGGCGTACACATACAGGCCCGTTTTCACGCCCGACTTAGTGCCGGGCGAGTTATGGTACTTGCATTCAATCATGTATTGACGGCTGTCTCTAGCCGCCGTTACGTCCACCTCGTGCCGCACGCACCTGCCGGAAGTTATCTTGCCCACTTCGGCGGTGTAGCCCTGCTCTTTCAGCAAAAGTGCCACGTAATCTTCAAAGGGGTAGCCGGTAGGCCCCAGGCTCATGATGGCCCTTTTCAAAGAGTACCTGTCGGCCGCGGCCGGATTGCTCTTGTCCAGGCTTTGGCGAACCAGTCGGTACACGTGTTCAGAATTATCTTTTTTCTTAACGGCGCGGGCCGCGGCCGCGGCCGCCCGGCGGGCCTCATCCGGCTTAGCCCCTGCCCGCCGGGCGGATTCGTAGACCTTCTCTTCCCTGAAAGGTTCTTCTTCTCCACTGGCCTTGCGAAGCGTTCTTGACATGCTTTTGTTGCTAGGCTTCTGGCTGTTGCTGTAGCCACTTAAGCGCCCGGTCTTTATCCCGGAACATTCTGATTTTTTTCCATTTCTCCGTGAAGAGAAACAGCATCTCTACCACCCTGGTTAAGTATTGATTGGCTCCCAACACGGCTACCCGTCTTATTTGCGGGTGCCGCAGAAGTTCACTGAAGGCCTCCCTGGCTGCTCTTGGCATGAGGTAAGCTTGTTCAAAAACGGGGCGCGTGTCGGCCAGCACCAAATAACGCCTGGTCGGCTCTTTAGCGAACAAATCATTAACAGTTTCCGTCAGTCCGTTTAAATCCCTCATGCCCTTATACTCGTCCTTTTCATGGTATCTAGTAGTCCACACCAGCAGATTGTAGCGCTGCTGCTCCAGCAGATACATGCCCTGATCGTATAGTACTCTGCCCACCCCTTAATATTAATTTTTATCTCCAGCCAGCGCTAGTCACTTGACCCCTTTAGACTTAACCCTTTAAACCCAGCTCGACTTTCGCAGCTCGCTAGCTTAATGGCTCTGTTAAGCCGACGCTAAAAAATATGAAATGGCTTTATTGAGCGATTTTATTGTTTCAACTGCGAAAGTCGAGACCCAGGAGTTGTCCGAGCTGCCTGATTACTTCTAGCGTGGCAGCCGGTCTCGTAAGAGCCGGGGCTTTTTTGGGTGTTATTTTTTACCCTCTGTTGTAAATGCCGACTTAGCGGTTAGCGCGAAAAGGAGGATTAAAACTACAGCGGCGAAGCCGATGCCTAACCACGGAATCCACGGATAACGTTCCGTTATTCTGCTTTCTTCTTCATCGCACGCGTCTCCCATGCCGTCACCGTCCGCGTCTTTTTGGTTTCTGTTGGGCTGGTCGCGGCAGTTGTCCTTGGAATTGATTATGCCGTCCAAATCCCAGTCATCGCAGGCGTCTCCTCTGCCATTGTTGTTTATGTCCTCTTGGCCGGGATTGGCCACAGACACACAGTTGTCATTAATGTCGGGCACGCCGTCATTATCCGAATCCGCGATAACGTAGGCAGGATTATCTCTGGAAGCAGCGCTCATCGGCATAACATCTTCCGCGGTGGCCAAATTACCGGCCTCGCCCACGGGAACTTTTACTGTTCTATCCGGGTCAAAGTAAACATAATACGTATGGTTTGGCTGTGCCAAAAACCTGACGTGTGCTTGGTTTAGCCGCGCTAGAAACCTTGCGGCGTTCGAGGCGGGTGGAGCGGTATTTACTAGCCTTAATCGCAATTCGCTTATTCTTAAAGGCTGGCTGAAAGTGAACTTTATGGTCCATTTGCTGGAAGTGGTTCGCGGAAAGCGGATAGTGTGTCTGCTCATCTTACGCTTGGCAACCACAATTACGTTTTTACCCTCCACGTTGGCGCGGATTTCCACGCTGGTAGGCAAAGCGACATGGTTGTCCAGCAGAACTGTTAGGGCGGAAGAAGTTACGGGCTGCTCGCTGGTTAAGGCGATGGTTGCTTTTCCTTGCGCGTCTTCCGGCAAGGGAAAATTGGCATAAGTGGCAGTATTGCCATCCAGCATTTTGCTTGCTCCGGGAACGCGGGGCACGGTGCTTACCGCAAGCGGTATCGCACCAGTTTCCCGTCTAAGGTAATAAGGCTTAAAAGTATCCGTCGTTTTATCAAGTACTGCGAAATTCAGTCGCTCGATCCCCTCTTTCTTAAAAGGAACTTCCACCACAGCGGGCGCTCTTATCTCCTCCACATTGATCACCTTATAAGAACGAAAAGCGCTGAAAATTGGATTAACTGGCGCGCTGGCCAGCGCTTCCGCGTTAACGGCAAGAAGGCCCACTGTTCCGAAGGCCAATATAATTGCTGTTATTTTAAGTTTTCTGCCCATGAGGATTATCTGACGAGTCTTTTGCCAGCCATTTTTTACCCCAGAAGGCGGTACTAACCAGCAGCGCGCCGATCAAGAAGAACGTAATAATGCGGCCGGAGAGCTCCATCGTCCAGATGTCCACCAGCAACAGGCGCAGCACCACCGCTCCCACCAGTATACCACCGTACAGCAACATGCCCTTCTTCTCGTTGGCGAATCCGTAGAAATAAAACGCCAGCCCGATAATCGTGTACACCGCCAGCGAAACCATCACGGCGGTGTTGTCGTTTTTAAGCGCGGCATGCAGGGACAGCCATAACAACGCGTAGGCGTAGAGCGAACCGGCAACCAGCAACAGGGAATTAAGCTTTTTCGCCTCGCCTTTCAGCGCTTCCCCGGTGAACAGCCGGAAAAGCGCGCCCAGCCCCAAAAGCGTACAGGCTAAAACCAGCAGCACGAAGAAATCCTTATGGATAACGCGTGAAGCCCAGGCGGGCGAAGCAACACTCTGCCAGGAAAGAAGCATCGGTCCGATTAACAACAGGCTGATCCGCTCGGCGATGCGGACATCGTTAAGAATCAAGTAGGCTACCAGCGCCACGGCCGCACTCTCCACCGTGTAAGCGATAGTAAGCGTGGCGCCGCTTAGTTCCGCTGAAGTGGCGGCAGCCAGCATGGCCACCCCCACGCCCGCGTAAACGTAAAACGGTTCTCTTTTGCCGGTGGCGCGGAATATGAAATAAGCTCCAACCGCGAAGACAACCATCCACGCCGCGATTATCAGGCTTTTCCACTCGTCAGGCGCCGCGTTCATAATCCACACCAGCAGGAACAAACCGTTGCCCGCCGCCGTGATTAAGTCGGGCATAACACTCTTATCTTTTGCTTTTAAGATGCCGGCGGTGTTGGTCAGGTAAAAAGCGGCCGCGAAAGCGTAGGCGAACAGGAGCAATACACCTTTGTCCGCCGTCGTGAAAGCCAAAAGATGGGGTAAGCTGTAAAAAGTAATCAGCAACAGGGCGGCGGCGGTCAGCTCCCGCCGGCCGGTTAAGAAAGTAATCCAGATAGCGCCCAGCACGACTACTAACAAGTACGAAAACAAGCCGACGTAATCAATCGTCGCCGGACTGGTCAACAAAGGCGCGATACCGGCCAAAATCAAACTGGCCAGCGCCAGCGCCCGACTTTTATATAGACATCACACCATGAAACTGGACTCTATGCTACCATCAGTAGTCCATGG
>CAZLVG010000056.1:0-6158 GCA_964562905.1 uncultured Candidatus Saccharibacteria bacterium
TGGATGCCCGCTTTTGCGGGAATGACGCGGAATTAATCAGGTGTGGCTGGTATAAATACTCGGGAATGTACACCAATAAAGATCCACAGCCTCACGACTTACGCACTTCACGGGTAAGTTGGCTCCATTGAGCCAAAGCGGTGCCATAGTGCATCCGAACTGTGCTTAAACGAATTTACCATGGTGTCGAGTTTAAACCAGCCCCGGCGGGGCCAAGGCTTTAAGGGGACGCCGCGCGCCGGCGCGCGGCGGGAGATCCTGCCGGCCCGTGCCAGCAAGCGGCTGGCGGGGCGGTAAGAGATTAGGCGTGGCTGGCATTAGTAAGAAAAAAAGTTAGCAACCACCCCGGCCGTCCACTTTTGACCCCAACCGTGGAGACTTTCAAGGCTGTTGGTCAATAACTTGGTTGACCAGCCTGTCAGCTTCCTTGTTTTTCTCTCTGGGCACGTGGTGATAAGAGATGCTGTCAAACTTTTCCGCCAAGGCGAGCACTTTATTAAACAGGGGCCTAAGCCCGTTATTTTTAACGCGGTAACGTCCCTGCAGCTGCCTTACTATAAGCTCGCTGTCTAAAAAACAATCTAGGCCCGTAACACCATTCTGGAGAGATCTTTCCAGGCCTTTTATAAGAGCGGTGTACTCCGCCTGGTTGTTAGTGGCTATGCCAATGTATTCACCGTGCTTTACCGGCCCACCGTCTTGCCTCCGCAAGACATAGCCTATACCGGCAGGACCCGGGTTTCCTCTGGCTCCTCCGTCAGTATGCAGCGTCGCCCTTTTCATACCGTCACCGGCTACCAGTTACTATCTTCACCTTTCCCGCCGGCGCGATATCCTTAACCCGCAGCTGCAGGCTGCGCCGTCCCCCAAACTCGTTAACCTCCAGGTTAAACAGAACATCAACCGTCTGTCCGCGCCTAAGAGACCGCAGCTCTTCTCGCCGAGCCAGGCCGAAGCCGATACCGTCCAACGGCTCGTCTTCCAGGCGGAAAGTAAACTTGGCGTGTTCTTCTGTTTTGCCCACCGCCCGCCAGCCCGCCATCTCCACCCGCCGGCAGATAAAACTGGGCCTGTCGTTGCCTTCGCCGTAAGGAGCAAATTTTTCCAGCATTTCTGCCATATCCCAGTTCAGCAGGTGAGAACCAATAACCGCATCAGCTTCTTCCTCTTTATACTCCCGCTGCCGGCCTATCTCCCGGGCCATACCGGACAGGGATCTTCTAAAAGCGTCCACCTTGTCGTAGGCTAGAGAAAACCCGGCCGCGGATTCGTGTCCGCCGAAATTAAGCAGATGTTTTTTTTGCGCCGACAGGATATCAAAAATGTTCACTCCGCCTGGAGCCCGGGCCGAGCCCACAGCGCAGCCGTTGCCTCCACCTACCACCACAGCCGGCCGCGCAAATTTATCGCACAACTTACCGGCTACCAGTCCGACCAACCCCGCTTCCCACTTATCACTGCTGACAAACAATAAAGGGGCCGTTTCCGTAAGCGCCTCTTCCGCTTCCCGTTGAATCTGAACACTGCGGGACGAGCGCCGTCGATTATATTTCTCCAGCTGCTCCAGCGCCGCGCGGGCTGAATGCTCATCGCCGGCTAGCAACAAGTCCAACGCCGGCTGGCCGTGATCCAGGCGGCCGGCCGCGTTAAGCAACGGCGCCAGGCGGTAACTTATGACGTCGCTGTCCAGCTCATCCTCCCCCCGCTGCGCCGACTGCACCAGCAGCTTCAGTCCGGGACGCTGGCTGCGACGCAGTAAGCGCAAACCAAACGAAACAATAGCTCTGTTTTCACCCCTTAAGGGCACCATGTCAGCCACGGTACCCAAGCACACCAGGTCTAGCAGGCGCTTATGCTCTGTTTCATCGTCCAACAGCGCCTGCGCCAGTTTCCAGGCCACTCCCACGCCGCTCAAATAGCCGCAGGGATACTCGCCCGCCGGATGCCTGGGATGCAATACGGCCAGCGCCGGCGGCAACTCCTCCGGCGGGCGGTGATGGTCCGTCACTATGACCTGCACACCCTCTCTTCTTAGCCACGCTATTTCCTCTTTGCCCGTCACGCCGCAGTCAACCGTAATGAGAAGGTCCGTATCCACGGCCAGTTTCTTCAGCACGTCCATGTTAAGCCC
Organism: uncultured Candidatus Saccharibacteria bacterium; assembly: GCA_964562905.1. Lineage (GTDB taxonomy): Bacteria > Patescibacteriota > Andersenbacteria > UBA10190 > UBA10190 > CAYSWF01. Next base: position 2,132 of record CAZLVG010000056.1, read on the forward strand.
GTAGCCGTGGTCCAGCCGGTGCGGTAAAAAGGGACTGACATTGCCGCCCAGGCTGGTTAAGACCTGAACCAGCACGGCTAGGGAAGTTATGCCGTCGGCATCGTAATCTCCGTAAACCACCACCCGCTCCCCGCGGGAAACTGACGCTTTTATCGCCGCCACGGCCGCGTCCATGCCCGACATCAAGTACGGGTTATGGATGTCGCGGGCGTAGCTGGGCTCAAAAAAATTGTCCCTTTGGTGTTCGGTTATTCCCCGCTGAGCCAGCAGCAGATCCCGCAACTGCGACAGACGCAAATCCCGCTGCTCCGCTTGAGCGCCAGCCCGCCAAGTCGTGCTCATATCTCCGCCTGGCTAGCCAATACGCGGTCCTTTAGTGTGGCGGGCTATAACGTTGGCCTCGCCTTGGGTATGCCTTAAAAACCGCTGCAGCAGGGTGATAATGGATGAATACTGCGAGATGACGCCGGACAAGTCGCGTTGCTTACCCTCCTGCTGCTGTAGCACGTAAACCAATCGCAGCCAGTAGTCCGTTTCTATAGCTTTAAGCCGTGCCTCTTTTACGCTGCTTTCAAACTCACCGGCGGTTTCAGAAGCGTTAGCTCGGACTAGATGAGCCCCCACCTCCGCGGCGGAATGGACCAGTTTCTCTCTAACCACCCGATAGCCCGGGGAATCCTCTAGGGCTCCCGCCAGCGTCACCACGTCCTGGGTCACCTGGAATACACGGTCCCAAAGTTCCGCCTGCCGCCGCTCCCAAACCAGATGGGTATCCTCTTGGTTGGACATGTCTTTATTGTAACATATCAGGCCTGACTGTACGCCGGCTTATAGTGAGACAAAAATGGCTGCAGAGTCCCGGCCAGCTGGCCGCCGACAGCGGCTTCAATGTTAAGCAACCGGTTATACTTGGACGTCCGGTCGGAGCGGCTGGGAGCGCCCGTCTTAATCTGCCCGGCGGAGACCGCTACCGCCAGGTCAGCAATAAAAGTGTCCTCCGTCTCCCCGCTGCGATGTGAAATCACCACGTTCTGGCCGGCCTCCTGCGACAGCAGAATAGCCTGCAAAGTTTCCGTCAGGGTTCCTACCTGGTTCGGTTTGACCAGCACGGCATTGGTAGCCCCACGCACGACGCCTTCACGGATCCTCACCGCGTTAGTGGCGTACAAATCATCCCCGACAATCTGCACGCTTTCGCCGTTGTTCTTCATGAACTGCCGCCAGCTGCCCCAGTCGTCTTCAGCAAAGGGGTCTTCAAATGAAATCAGCGGGTACCGCTCCCGCCACGACTTGTATTGAAAAGCCAGGTCCATAGCTGACAGAATCTTTCCGTCCAGACGGTACTGATCATTTTCCGCCTCATAAAAATGAGTTGCCGCCGCGTCAATGCCCAGAAAGGCATCCACTCCCGGCAGGTAGCCGGCTTGCTCTATAGCCCGCACCAGAAAGGTGAAAGCTGCCTCGCTGTTATCCAACTTAGGCGCAAATCCTCCCTCGTCGGCGATTTCGACCTGAAAGCCTTCGCGCCGCAGCAGCTCGCGCAAGGCGCCATACACCTCCACCCCCATCCTCAACGCTTCCGCGAAACTGCGAGAGCCCACCGGCAGCACCTGGTACTCCTGAACGGACAGAGAATTGCTGGCATGCTTGCCGCCGTTAATAAGGTTCATCTGCGGCACCGGCAGCGACGGTACGCGGTGAGGAAACAATTGCTGCAGATATAAATAAAGCGGTAAGTTCTGTCCCGCTGCTTCCGCCCGCGCGCAAGCCAGAGAAACAGCCAGAATGGTGTTGGCGCCCAAACGTGATTTGTTAACCGTACCATCCAACTCCAACAAGATACGGTCAATTTTATCGTGATTAGCCGTATCTTTCCCTAACAAGACAGCGTGAATTTCCCCGTTGATGTATTCTACCGCGCCCAGTACGCCCTGTCCGTTGTACCGCTGCCCGTCGTTGTCGCGCAACTCAAAAGCTTCGTGCCGGCCGGTGGAAGCACCAGAGGGAACTTTGGCCTCTCCGATTACTCCTCCCTCTGCCTCCACCGTCGCCTGGACGGTGGGATTACCCCGGGAGTCCAGCACTTCCAGACCTGTTATTTTCTTTATCTTCGGCACGGGTTATCGCCCCTTATCACTGACCATCAGCGGCTCCAGCCCGGGCATGGGTACGCCTTCCAGAAAAGCCACCATGGCGCCGCCGCCCACCGACACGTGATCAAACTGATTCGTCAGTCCCAGTCGTTCCAGAGCCCGCACCGTGTCCCCGCCGCCCACCACGCGGCGGGAGCTGAAGGTGGCTACTCGGCGAGCTATGTTGCTTGTCCCTTCAGCGTAGGCATCCACCTCAAACATGCCCAGCGGCCCGTTCCACATAATGGTGGCGGCTTCCTTGAGCACTTTAAGATATCGACGTACCGTGACCGGCCCGATATCCCACAAGCCGTTCGCGTCCCGTGGGATGTGTTCAACCGGCACTGTCTTGACTGAACTTCCTTGCCCGTCCGCCGGCCCTATCACCACGTCTTCAGGCAGCTCTATACGTCCCGAGGCTTTGGCCAGTAGCCGTCTGGCTGCCTCGGCCAGATTAGTATCAACCGCGCCAAGCTGGCCTTTTCCTTGTACCGCCAGAAAAGTATTGGCTATTACGCCCCCCAAGCACAACCTGTCCACCTGGTCCAACAGGCGGTCCAGCAGCTTCACCTTGGTCTCAACTTTGGCTCCGCTTACTATGGCCACATACGGGCGCGCGGGCTGGCTGACCAACTCCGACAACTGGTAATACTCGCTCACCGTGCGCCGGCCGGCGCAGGACGGCAAAAGCCGCGGCACCTTGGCCACGGAGGTGTGGTCACGGTGCGATACGCTGAACGCTTCATTCACATACGCCTCTCCCAACTCCGCCAGCTCCCGCGCGAACTTATCACTGCCGGCTTCTTCCCTCTCGTCCAGACGGACATTGGGCAGTAACACCGTACCGCCGGCCTCCAAGCCGGAAACAACCGTGTTTGCCTCATCGGCACGCAAGCTCTTCAGTAGTTTAACCTCGCTACCCAGCACTTTCTCCAGCCGCCGCCGTATCGGTTCCAGCGTCAGGCTGGTATAGTCGCTACCGTCGTGACGCGGGCGGCCTAGGTGAGTCAGCAGCAGCAGCCGACAGCGCCGCTGCTTCAACTCCTCAATAGCGGGCACGGCGGCCTTCAGGCGGTAATCGTCAGACGGCGCCGCCTTTGCTTCCGGACACGTTGAAATCCACCCTGATCAGCACCTGTTTGCCGTCCAGTGGCAAGTCATCCATTGTCCTCAAAGACCGTGCCTTCATGTGTATATAATAGTACTTTCTTGGCACCTTGTCCCATAAAATAAAAACGCCGAACGGCTGGCCTGCCGCTGTCAAACTCCGGCTGTTGAACGCCGCGCGCCGGCGCGAAGCGACAAGATAGCATTTACGCCTAAATAAACAGGCCCGGCGGAGCTTGCCAAATACAAGTTCTAGCCCGCCGGGCCCGGTCAGCATCCCTCGCTACAGTGCGCCACGCGGGGCACCGTAAACCGGGGCGTACATACGCGCGGTCCCATAACGTACCTCCTTTCAAAAGAGGCCTCACGCGCGCAAAAAATTATCAAAAGAGAACCTTGCCTGTAAGACCTAGTATACAAAATTCCCGCGCACAGTAAACCAAAAACTGTCGGGAGAGGAGCGGGGAGTCGTGGCCAAGCTTGAGGGGCCTTCAGGGTAAGATGAGGGTTCGCCATGACAGACGTAAAAAAGCGCGGCCGGACCCCCGCCCCGCTCGTTTATTTGAAGAGCGGCATTTTGTGGTGCGATAGCTACAGTTAATGGCTAAGCTCGGCTTTCGCGGCTCGCTAGCTTAATGGCTCTGTTAAGCCGACGCTAAAAAATATGAGATGGTTTTATGGAGCTATTTTATTGTTTCAACTGCGAAAGTCGAGCAGACACACAGATACAGCTAATCTCCTTCTGAAGCGCGTTAAGCCGCCCTGATTACTAGTTACTGATTACTGAT
>CAZLVG010000057.1:0-5949 GCA_964562905.1 uncultured Candidatus Saccharibacteria bacterium
AATCCGTTTACACCTCCGTTTACACCTCGTAGGTGTACACCTCGTAGGTGTTATATAGGTGTTATACACGTAGGTGTTATACATCCGTTTACACCTCGTAGGTGTACACCTCGTAGGTGTAGGTGACCTCGTAGGTGTAGGTGAGTAGGTGTAGGTGATATCTACACCCTATCCCCGTTTACACCTCTCGTAGGCGCCACGGCACCCCCTCCTAGCCTTCCCCGTCAAGAGATCCGCTATTGAGAAAAAGAGATATCTACACCCCATCCCCGTTTACACCTCGTAGGTGTACACCTCGTAGGTGTAGGTGATATCTACACCCTATCCCCGTTTACACCTCGTAGGTGTACACCTCGTAGGTGTTATACGTAGGTGTTATATTTCCACCCCCTCCTAGCCTCCCCCGTCAAGGGGGGGGAACTAAAGAATGAAGTCCCCCCGTCAAGGGAGGAACTTAATCCGTTTACACCTCGTAGGTGTAGGTGATATCGTTCTATTTTGGTAGGCCAGGAAGGAATCGAACCTTCATCACGCGCTTATAAGACGCGCGCTCTGCCGTTGAGCTACTGGCCCTTTAATACATTTGACTTTATCTGACTTATAGCGACTTTTCAAAGCCCGCGCGGATAATTCTTTTTTGCCGCGTGTTAAGGATGCCGAAAAAACACAAGCGGATAGTCCGTGGATTATTGCGCCATTTTTACAGTTTAGTTATAGTTTTCATGCGCCGCGTCTGATGATGAGGGCGCGTGTAGCTCAGTGGTTAGAGCGCTTCCTTGACATGGAAGAGGCCATAGGTTCGATCCCTTTCACGCGCACACGACAGTTGTTCGCCAGTGGGATAAAGCGCGTTTGGCCGCTTTTTTGAACTACAGCAGAAACTCCAGCGCGTTGCCGCGGTGGACAGTGCGCGGCTTTACGCCGTACGTCTCCTCAAAGACGCGGGAAGAGCGGGCTCCGTGGGAGTCAAAGCGCGTGTCAAACGGATGCAGCTGGCTGCCCCGCTTGACCACTAGGTCCACCGTGCTGCCGTTGCGCGAGCACCAGAAGTACATGTCTTCGTGGCGCATAAAAGTGCGGCTCTGTTTTTTTATCTCCGCTATAACCCAGTTTTCCCATAAGGAGTCTATGTCGCTGCGGCTGTCGGAGGCCACCCATTCCCGCTGCAGCGCGTTTTTGACCCCCGTGTCCCAGAAGTAATATTTATGGCTTTTGGTTATCTCCTTTAGGTGGTCGGTGTAAAAGGCGGGCAGGCTGAAGATGACGAATATCCCCTCCAGCAGGTCCAGGTAACGCCGCACCGTCTGGCGGCTTAGCTTGAGCCTGGTGGCCAGCTGGGCCACGGAAGTGGTGCGGCCGATGTCGCGCGCCAACTCCAACAGCAACCGGCGCACGTCCTCCGGCGACCGTACCACGGAAGCGGTGAAGATGTCTTTAAGGAGGTAATCGTGGCTGATGTTAGTCAGGTACTGCCGCGGATCGTCGGTCAGGTAGCTTTCCGGGTAACTGCCGTAAATCAGACGCTCCAGCAGCAGCGGGCGCAGCTGTCCGGCAAAATCCTGGTGCAGCGTTTCCGGCGCCAGGCTGTCGCTGAACCATCGCTGCTGGCTGATGATTTCTTTGAACAGCAGCGGCGTCAGCCACAATTTTTCGTTGCGGCCGGCCAGCTCGGAAGCGGCCGTGTCCAGCAAAGTGGCGCTGGCCGAGCCGAGCAGAATGATTTTGGCCGGCACCTTGGCGTCGTACCAGCCCTTGCAGATGCGGCCGATGTCGGGCACGCGCTGGGCCTCGTCAATAACCAGCACTTCTCGGCCGCCCAGGCCGCGCACCGCCTCCCCTGGCTCCAGTTTCGCCGCCGACAGCAGCCGGGCCCGGTCCACTTCAATATCCATATTCAACATGGCGCCGCGGCTGCCGGACAGTATGTGATCAATCAGGGTAGTTTTGCCCACCTGCCGGGCTCCCAGGATAAACAGCACTTTGCGGTTGTGCAGTGACTTTTTGACCTCTTCTTCCAGTAGGCGGGGTATGTACATAGGTTGATAACTATAGTTTACATTTTAAGTGGTTATTCTGTAAACCAAAGGCGCTTTGCTCCCCTAGGCTGTTATATTATAGGTATGGCTATAGGTATGGCTGATGATAGGGAGATTTTTGAAGCGTCCGCCGGAGATGTCGGCCAGCGCCTGGACATCTTCTGCGTTCGCCGGATGAGGGAACTGTCGCGCTCCGCTATACAGAAGGCGGTGAAAAGCGGAGATATTACCGTCAACGGCGAGCAAGCCAAGCCTCGTTACGTGGTGCGCGAAGGGGATATTGTCCGCGCGCGCTTGCGGGACAAGCCGCCCGCGGCTCCTCCCGCGCCGCCGCCCTCGCTGCCCGTAATCTATGAAGATAAAGACGTAGTGGCGGTGGACAAGCCGCCGTTCGTGGCTGTGCAGCCAGGCGTGGCTCAGGAGACCGGCACGGCCGCCGACTGGCTGGAGGGGCGTCTGCCGGACCATACCGGCGGCCTGGCACACCGCCTAGACAGGGGTACCAGCGGGGTGTTGCTGATGGCCAAGAATAAAGAGGCGTTGGAGTATTTACGGAAGCAGTTCCAGAAGCGACGGGTCAAAAAGGAGTACCTGGCTCTGGTATTCGGCGCGCCCAAAGCTAAAGAGGGCCGCGTAAGCCGGGCTTTGGCCCGCAGCTCCCGCTACCCCCTGCGCCGCACGGTTAACCCTTCCGGCAAACCGGCTGTCACGGAATGGCGCCTGGAGAGGAAACTGGGAGGCCGTTTCGCCTTGCTGAAAGTGTTTCCTCTTACGGGGCGCACCCACCAGATACGCGTTCATCTTCACTTTATCGGCCATCCCGTGGTGGGAGATCCCCTTTACACTTTCAAGCGCCGGCACTCGCCCTCGGGAGTTACCAGACAGTTGCTTCACGCTCAAAAACTCACAGCCGTTATGCCTTCCGGCAAAAGAAAGACTATAACTGCCGGCTTGTCCCGCGATTTTCAGGATGTTCTGTCAGGATTAGAATAACCCAAAAATCTTGCCTGTAAACAGCACGTACAGCAGAAGGTAGAGGCCGCCTTCCCAGATGTGTATCCTTCTGGAGATGCCTGAAACCACGAAAAGAAAGGTAGCCAGCAGCATGGTGGGCAAGCCGACGGTAAGAGTTTTCTCGTCCAACTCCAGCCGGCCCAGCACTCCCGGCAGGCCCACCACCACCAGCATGTTAAAGGCGTTGGAGCCGAAGATATTGCCCAGCGCCAGCTCTGACTTATTGGCGTGAGCCGCTTTAAGAGAAACGATAAGTTCCGGCAAAGAAGTACCAATAGCCACGGCGATTATGGCGATGGCGCCCGCGCCTATGGCGAATATTTCCGACAGGCTTACCACCGCGTCAATCATATATTTCGCGCCCAGCAGGAGGCCCGTGGTGCCCGCGACGAGCATGATAAAATCGCGCGGGACCAGTTTAGGACGCCGGCTCCTTCGTCTTTTTCTGCGCCGCGACTCCAGGGCCGGCAGCAGCCGGTCTTCATCTTTCTGGTCCTTGTAGGATATGGTGTAAGCCAGGTAAATTCCGTATCCCGCCAGCAGCAGCAGGGCTTCGATGAAGCTCACGTACCCGTCGTAGACAATTCCCAGAAACAGCACCGTGCTTATAGCCAGCAAGGGCAAATCCAGATTTATTAAATCCTTTTCCACCACCAGCCGGCGTCCCACTACAGCCGAAGTCCCTACGACCAGCAATATATTAGCCACATTGGAACCTATGGCGTTGGCAGCCACTATTTCCGAGGCGCCTTTCCATACCGCGGCCACGGAGGATACCAGTTCCGGAAACGATGTTCCGGCTCCGACGATGATGATGCCGACAACAAAAGGAGACAGGCCCGAGGCCAAGCCTACGCGTTCCGCGCTTCGTAACAGCCAATCCGCGCCTTTGACCAGCGCGGTTAGCGATATCCCAAAAACAATGAGCCAAATTATCGCCGCCAGCATGTCTTAATTATATCATACGTGGCCCTCCTCGGTCCGCGGTTGGGCCGGCTAGCGCCGCGTGGCTTAGGAGGCCAACAAGCCGCCAGCCGGCGGAAAACCTTCCTTTTCTGCCGGTCCGTTTTCTTCCTGACTCAAGGCGCTTTATAAAGCAAGGTTATAGAAAATTACTTCTCCAGAAACTCAACAAAGTACTCGGCGAACCGCCGCAGAATCCTCGGCGCCTTATCTATGTTAGTAAACGCCTTCTGTGGATCGATATCAACATAATGGTGGACCACGATATTGCGAAAATCCACCATGGCGGCATTTTCCTCCGCGAATTTTTCCGGCACCACTCCCTCCTTGCCCAGCGCCAGGATAATATCCTTATATGACTCCGGCTGCCGCTGGTAAACTTCGGCCAAAATGTGCCCGCCAATGTCAATCACCGCTTCTATGCCTATCTGTAACCGGTAAAAAGTGGCGTCGCTTAACAGATCTTCTTTAACCAGCTCCTCCGGCGTCCGCGGCCTTTTCCGCTCTAGCCTGGCAATTACTTGCTGAAGTTTGTGCAGGCGGCGGTCGACTAACTGCCGGTCCAAAGCAATCATTTTTCCTCCTTCCCCACTCTGATTTGCCGCCGCATAATCCGCGACTGCGCTGCCCGCAGATACCGCGTATCTTCATATTCCCGCAACACCTTGTTCTCAAAATTCCGGCGCGCCTTTTGGCTGGCGCAATGCAGCAATTTACCCCTGAAGACAATTCTGTGCCTAAGCAGCGGGCTTTTAACTTCGGCCAAGTCAACTAAATCCACTTCCCTGCCTGCTTCCTTTTGCAGGGCGCCGTGGAGCTGGGAGTATTTTTCCATGCTGCCCGCGTCCTCTTGGCGGCCATGGTTAAATAAAACCGCTATGTCCACGTCAGACAAAGGCCCGGCTTTTTTCCGCGCCTGCGAGCCGTACAAGTAAGCCAGCGCTATCGGCTGCTCCCGCAAAATTTCTTTTATTCTGCTTACCTGTTGTTCGTTCATAACCACAGCATACCCGGCCGTTACGGTTTGTGTCTATTTTGTTGTGGTATATGTTTATGATAAAGTTCAAACCTTCTTTGAGCAAAATGCCACAGGCATTTTGCGAACTTCCGAAAGTTCTGCGCTCGGGCGCGGCGGAAGGGGGTTCAAGGGGGGAATTCCGCCGCGCCCTCGCTTCCGGTTTCCAAAAAAATGGCAGCGCAAGAGTTATGAAAACATCAATACTGTACCAAAAATTTAAAAATTTCACAAATTCTTTGAAGAGAAATTTTCAAATTTGATTGCTACCAAAAAAGAAAAGTCCCGCCCGGGACTTAACAAAAACATCCTAGGCGGGACAGACGCTTTTGTTGGCGCGCCGTTGACGCTGATAGCAGGCGCCGCAGAGGCCGATTGCCTGGATAATTTTCTTCTCCTTGCAATCGGCGCACTTGCCAACTTTGCTTCTCTGATAGCAACTGCCGCAAACCGCTTTGCCGAATTTGTCGTGGGTCGCAACCGCTTTAACCTTCTTACAGAGTGAACACCGCCGGTGAGTGGAGGGGTCTTTACGATGACAAGTGTAGCAAACCGCTTTGCCGGACTCGTTGCGAGTATGCACCGCTTTGACTTTTTTACAGCCCGAACAACGTTCGTGAGTGGAAAGGTCGTGATAACGGGCGATGTGGTAACAGGCCGGGCAAACCGCTTTGCCGGATTTGCCGCGAACCTTCACCGCTTTAACCTTCCCGCAAACCGAGCACCGTTCGTAAGTGGAAAGGTCGTGATAACGGGCAGCTTTGTAGCACGCCGGGCAAACCGCTTTGCCGGAATTCCTGTTTAAGTGTACGGTTTTCTTCCGGCCGCATACTTCGCAGATACCCTTCACAATTTCACCTCCTTTAGGTTATGGTTTGGTTTTGGATTGGAAAAGAACGAAATCAGACCGCTCTATCTGAT
>CAZLVG010000058.1:0-5734 GCA_964562905.1 uncultured Candidatus Saccharibacteria bacterium
CCTGCAAGCACCTTTTTTCAAATTGCAAACACCGTCATTTCAACTCCCGGTGTTTGACGCCCGGCGTTGAACATCTGCCGCAGGCGCCTTATCGTCAGGGATTGCTTCGGCCGCTGAAGCCCTCCTTCTTAAGGCGGCGAGGAAATTTGATAAAGGCTCGTAACTTGCGTCATTGCGAGCGAACTTTAGTGAGCGAAGCAATCCTGCCGGAAACCAAATCCCGCCGTCATGGCGAGCGGTTGCGAGCGGAGCCCCGCCGCAGGCGGGGCGGAGTGAAGCAAAACCGAAGCAATCCCGGCACTAACCGCACAGGATGGCTTCAGTCCGCTCTCGAGGGCAACTCTCGCCATGACACAGGAGAATGACGGGGCGCATAAGCGCTGGCTGTATTTTTATTGTTTGTTACCGCAGCGAATCAAGCAGCGACACTCCGGTCATGCTGGAAGGTTTCTGCAGGCGGAGAATGTCCAGAGTGGTGGGCGCCACGTCGGCCAGCACGCCCACGGGACGGCTGAAAATCCGGTTCACTTCCGCGTCGCTCTTGGGAGCGGTGCGCTTAAGCTCGCTCCGCGCGTAGTGAAAGGGCACCGGATTGGCGGTGTGCTCCGGCCGCCTCTGACCCGTCGCTTCCACCACTACCTGCTCGGCGTTGCCATGGTCCGCCGTTACTACCAAAGCGCCTCCTTTAGACAGTATTGCCTGGCACAGCTGGCCCACCTTGCTGTCCACGAACTGGCACGCCTTCACGGTGGCCTTATAATCACCCGTGTGCCCTACCATATCGGGATTGGCGTAGTTGATAAAATAAACGTCAAAGCTGCTCTTATTTATTTCGCCTAAGACCGACAACGTAATTTTCTCCGCTTCCATCTCGGGTTGCCGGGCAAAGTCCCGTATGTTGGAGGAACGTATCAGTATGCGCTTTTCATTTTTGAAAGCCTGCTCGTGGCCGACATTAAGGTAATAAGTTACGTGGGCGTATTTTTCTGTTTCGGCTATGTGTACCTGCTTTAAGCCGTTCTCGGCGATGACGCGTGCCAGGGGGAATGTTGCTTTTTGTTCCTCGTAAGCCGCTTTAGCCGCCAGGTCGGGGCCGTAGCGGGTCAGCGTGGCAAAGTACAGATTTCTTATCTGGATGGTGGGAAAAGGAACCTGGCCCGGATCCGTGAAGGCTGAAGTCAGCTGCCGGGCTCTGTCTGGACGGAAGTTAAAGAATATTACGGCGTCATCATCATCAACCGTGGCCAGCGGTGCTCCTCCCCGCGTAATAATCGTGGGGGGCACCCTTTCGTCGTACACGTTAGTCTGGTAGGCGCGTTCTATGGCGTGTTTGGCGGAAGAGGAGCCTGCTCCACGCCGTCCGCCGGTGAGCATACTATACACCGCCCGGGTACGTCCCCAGTTTTTGTTCCGGTCCATGGCGTAAAACCGCCCCGTAACGGAAGCTATCGTGCCCGTTCCATACTTGCCCATGGCTTCTTCCAGGTTTTCCACGTAGCCCAGAGCGCTTTGCTGGGGAGCGTCCCGCCCGTCCGTGAAGACATGTACGTAAACTCGTTCTTTAAAATTATGTTGCGCCGCCATTTTCAGTAGCGACACCAGGTGATCAAAGTAGGAATGTATTCCTCCTCGTGAAAGCAGCCCCATAAGGTGCAAGCTGCTGTTGTTCTTTTTGGCGTGGGCAATGGCGCCGACCAGAACAGGATTGTTATAAAACGAGTTGTCAGCGATAGCTTTGTTGATAGCGGCTAGGATCTGATACTGTACCTGCCCCGCGCCTATATTGCGGTGTCCCGTTTCCGAGTTGCCCGGCTGTCCCTGGGGCAGTCCCACCTCCAGTCCCGCGGCGGCGATGGCGGTGGTGGGAAAATGCCGCGCCAGGCCGTCCATCACCGGCGTGTCGGCGGCGGCGATAGCATTGCCGGCAGTGTCACTACTTAGCCCCCAGCCATCCAGGATGATAATTAGCAGCGGCTTCGGCCGCGGCAGCGTGTTCATACTTTAAATATAAACCGGTTGGGGTAATAATAACGAATAAATTTGCAAGACAAGGTAAGCGCCTGACAGCAACAGCATAGTGGCGTAGCGGAATGGCCTGGTGTTGAAGCGGCGGCTTTGCCGCGACAGTCGCAGCAGAAAAAGCGGCAGCAGGGCCTCCCATGCTAGAACGACGGGGAAGATATAACGGTACGATTTGATGCTGGAAGAGAGAAATGCCGCCAATACCAGCGCTGTAGCCGCTAATAAAGTAACGATAAAAGAGCGGGGGAGAGGCAAGTTAAAACTGAACAGCAGGCTGCTTACGGCTAGCATGAAAGCCGCGGCAGCTAGAGGGGAGTTAACTATAGGATCCCACAGTGTCAGTTGCTGCGCCTCCGCCATCGGCCCGGCGCCGCCGCCGGTAAAGTAGACAAGCTGGCCGAGAAGAGCTTCTCGCAAAAAAAACCAGGGGAGAAAACCACAGGTAAGGGATTAGCAGCGCTGTTGCCAGCAAGGCCCAGAGGCAAACAACTCCCGCCTTTTTAAGGCTTTGGCTGTAAGCAAGGCCGACCCCTATAGCAATGGCTAGCAGCAGTGTTACGTGCAGACGGGCCGCGGCCGCCGCGCCCAGCACCAGTCCCAGGACTGCCAAGTCGCGGGGGCTAGACTTTTGTCGCGTGTCCAAATGCCGCAGCAGCAGCAGAAAAGCCAGCACGGACAGCGAGGACACCACGGGATCCAGGGGGTTAACGTTTTCATAGACCGGGTTAAACAGCAGGACGCCGCCCAGGCCCAGCCACCAAGCGCCGCCTTTGCGCGCCTGGCGCGCTACTGACGCGGCCGCGGCCGCTGCCGCCGAATTTAGCACGATTACCGCCATTCTTATACTGACTGTCGCTGACAAACCCGCCTTAGCCGCTACCGCGGCGGGTATCAGCACTAGCGTGCCGGGATGGGAGGCGTATCTTTCAGCATCAAAAATTAAAGGCCCGTTGAACAGGTCTTCTTTTAAGAGACTAACTTTGTTTAGCCAGAACCCTTCATCAACAAAATTGACGGACTGCCACAGATAGGCCTGCGGGAAAAGTGCTGCCGCGAAAAAGATACAAAAGAATCTGACCGTGCCGCTCGTCACCTGTTACAGGGTATCACATACTGGCGGCGGCTGTAATTTGCCCGGCTCTGGAAGGCTTGGCGCTTTGGCGCGGGAGTGAACCTGCGCCGGCAGCCAAGTACTCTAGCGCGCGGAGACTCGCCTTATAATAGTGGACGCAAGAAGCCTTGACAGGCCGGTGATTTAGTAGCCGGGGCTGGAATTGCACCAGCGATCTCGTGGTTATGAGCCACGCGAGATACTACTTCTCCACCCGGCGTCGCGTAGGGGGTAGTATAAAAGATTAGATTTTTGTTGCAAGTTTTATGATTCAGTTAACTGGTTTTATCGGCTCTGCGCAGCCGGTTAAATACGGGCGAATTCCGGCGGCCGCGGAAAGGCGGCTAAGTGTCAAAAAAAATTAACAAAATGCTTAACCATAAGCATTGCGGAGCTTTTATTTATTTGTGACATTAAAACTGTAGAGACGGTAGGGGGAGTATAATGCCCGGTAAGCGGGCGTACACAGACCAAGCTCCTTAACCAATAACCTACCGAGCTCGCAGGACCACTCTATTCAGAGGGTTTACAACTCCGCATGAGGCGGAGTTGTTGTTTTGTTGCCTTTTCCTTGCCCTGGCGCTCCGGCAATCGTGCAGAGCGGGGGTCAAAAATGTTTTTTGCGTACTCATCCTATCCTTGTACTTGCGCTTGGCTTTTTATGCGTTTTGTACTGACAATAGTCTGCTCTCTAAAAATCTGTACAGCTATGATACGAGAATACCGACAATGAATGCCTGATTGTAAGGGTCTCGGCCGATTTCATCAACGTAGTAAAAAAACGTGGCTAAAGCTGGCAGCTTAACATTATGTGTCGTACAGTGTGTCGCGGCACTGATTAAAACAACCTAAGTCGGTTCGGTTATCTGATTGTTCAATGTCGAGAGTCTTAAGTAAGGACTTTACTTGACTTGCCGCGTGATCCCGCCCTTGGCAGAACTTTACGCGGCTTGCCGCGTGGCCTCACCCTTGGCGGGGCGTTACGTGGTAGCGGGGGAGAGAATCGAACTCTCGACCTCGGGCTTATGAGTCCCGCGCTCTGACCAGCTGAGCTACCCCGCCCTGGGTATCCACAACATACCGCGAGAAAAACAAAACGTAAACTGTTATAAAGCCACTCCTTGTTCTTTTTTTGTGCTATAGTAAGTCTGTGCAAGCGAAAACGTACATCAGAAGCCGGGCCAGAAAATTGCGCTCCGCGGGTCGCGGCGTTAATGAAACCGCCAAAGAGCTGAATGTTAGCAAGGGCAGTGTCAGCGTGTGGATGCGCGGCGTTTCGCTTTCAGGAAAACAATTAAGGCGGCTGCGACAAGAACTGGCCGGCGCCGCCAAAGGGCGCTTGGTACTGCGTTAAGAAAGTGGCGGGAATACCGCGCGAGACACCCGCTGCCTATTAGGGGCCCTCGCCGCCAGCCTCGCTCTTTGGAAACTTTTTTCACCACTGGAATCCGCAAATGGCCTACATATTGGGTTATTTCGCGGCCGACGGCCGTATGTTTAATACCAGCCACACCTGATTAATTCCGCGTCATTCCCGCGAAAGCGGGCATCCAGGCTAATTTCGCTGGATGCCGGATCAAGTCCGGCATGACACCGTGGATGTAAATAGATGCGGTTGGTATAAGAATAAAAAAAGAGGTTCCTTCTACTATTAGTTTCACTTCTATTGATAAATCTTTGATAGAGATAGTCAGAGAGATAATGGACGCTAAGAACGCAATTTGTTCCAGATATTCTTCATGTCCCACAGAAAAGATCGGGTACGAGATACAAGTTGGAAGTAAAAAAATATTCCGGCAGCTTAAAAAATCAGGTTTTACTCCTAACAAGAGTCTGCGACTACGCTTTCCTGCTGTACCGCGGAAAATGCTAAGTCCTTTTATCAGAGGCTTCTTTGACGGTGATGGGTGTGTTTTTCATGGTTTTTATAAGCCAAAAGATAGGCGGCGGAGCAGGATATCGGTGTTGCGTACATCGTTTACGTCGGACAGCAAGCCTTTCCTGGCCTCGATAAAGCAATGTCTGGTCAAGGAAGCAGGTCTGAAAAGCGGGTCTTTATTCACCCGTTCGGCTACCCACCATGTGCGGTCGTACAACAGTAGTAATGATTCTAGACAACTTTATAATTTCTTGTATCCTACAAGTACCGTACCTTGCCTAACAAGAAAGCGAACAAAATTTAAAAACGGCATAAAGAATCATTTCGGACCTGTAGTGTAACGGTTTTCGCACGCGAGCTTGTCAAGCTCGTAGAGCGAGTTCGACTCTCGTCAGGTCCGCCCCCATTCAAAAAACACCCATGCTGCAGCCGTACGAAATAGAAGAGCCTGAAGAAAAAGTGCCGTGGGGAAAATTGGTCCTGGCCGCCTTGGCGCTTTGGGCCGCGGCCTGGTGGCTGGCATAGCTCCGTGTACCATTACTACCGCGTGAGAGCCGCAGAAGTGTTTGGCTGTTGCTGTGCCGGCTTGCTGAATGATAGTAGAAACGTGATGAGCAAAACGGTACCGCTCAAAAATTTAGCGTCAAAGGTGTCAAACCGGGAGTTTAACACCGGGAGTTGAAATGACGGTGTTTGCGCGTCCGCCTTCCAGAGTAAGGGGA
>CAZLVG010000059.1:0-5433 GCA_964562905.1 uncultured Candidatus Saccharibacteria bacterium
GGGGTTAAAAGGAGGGTGATTTGACTTCCTTTTTTTCACCCCCACCTAACCTCCCGTCAAGGGGAGGGATTGTAAGCGAAGGCTCTCTTAAGGAGGGACTGTAAGCGGAGGCTCTCGTCAGGGGAGGGGATTAAACGACGTTCCCAGTTAGGTAGCAGTTACTTCGGAGGCTTTTGACATAATTTGAGGTTGCTGCTACCGTAGTGAGGCAAGTTTCAATTATGACTTACGGTATTAAAACTCATTGTTCGCCGCGACGGGCCTTGCTTGCCACCTTTATCACTGTCAGGCGTGCTGTGCCCGCGCAAAAACAGTATTTATTAACGCCTCGGGGCTGTTCAGGGAAACTGAAATAAGTTAACCAGCGGCTCGCTGACCATCCCCGGTGACGTTAACCGGGGATGTTCTTTTACAGGAAAATACTGGCTTCTTTTTAGAAGAGGAAAGGACCTTAAAGATGAGCGATGCCGCAGAAGAAAGAGAAATTCCTGCCACCTGGCGCGAATATCTCAAAGAAAGCGGGGAAACGGCCCGTGTATGCGGATGGGTGTGGAAAGAGTTGATATCACCTGCCAGCCGCCGGCGCACTAAGCGGCTGATTGTCTGGGCATTACTGTTAACTCTTATCCAGATGATCCAGCCTTGGATCACAAGCCACATCTTTAACAGCCTGATAACCCGGCAGAGCAGCGTTATATTGGCGGCTTTCGGAGGTTTGTTTGTCTGTCTGGTAGCGCAAAGATTTGCCCGTTGGCGGCAGCAGACTCACTCCGAGTGGATATCAGGCGAAAACATGGGTGTTATCGACCATGTCATCACCGACCGTTTCTTTGAAAAATCAGGCGGTCAGCACATCGAGGAGGGGTCATTGCTGAACGTGGCCAACATTGACAAAGGCCGCTGGCGAGTAGTCAACATACAACAAATGCTTCTGTTTGAGGGTGTACTGACCCTCGCTACCCTGGTCATGGCTTTCCTTCTGCTGTTCATCTTGAGTCCGGTATCCGGCCTGATCATGGTATTAGTGCTGCTGCTTCACTTGGCCTACTCTATCTTTCTGAACCAGCGGGTGGTCCGGGAGTGTACGCCTATTGATACCGATTTTCGCGCTCTTAACCGTCGTCGGGTGGAGCGCTGGGAGAAGATTGAGCGGGTCAAGACAAACGGCAAAGAAAGTGAGGAACTGGCTGAAATGGATCGGCGATGGGAAGGATTACTGGCGCGCGACCGCCGTTTCTGGTTTTGGCTCATCCGCGCGGCTCAAGGCCGCGGCTTGGCCAATAACGGGGGCTTGTTGCTGATTATGGCCTATGGAGCCTGGCTGGTTTGGAGCCAGCAGTGGCTGGTCGGCGCCCTCTATCCTCTGTATATGTGGGCCAGCCGCGTGAGCGAGAACATCTGGCGCTTAAGCCAGCTGGAATACCAGCTCAACTGGAATATGCCTTCTGTGAGATCCATGATGGAAGCCGTGACTATTGAGCCTGATGTCACCTGGTCGCCTGGGGCGCCGGTGCTGTGCCACCAAAGTCCGGTCTCCCTGGTTTTCCGCGGCGTTTCCTACACCTATCCTCACGGCAGCAGCCAGAACGGCAGCCGGGGCAAGATGCCCCAGCCGGTTATAAGGGATGTAAACTTTGAAGTGCCGCCGGGAAAGAAAGTGGCCTTGATAGGGGACAGCGGCGCTGGCAAAACCACCATTATGCGCCTGGCGCTGGGTTATATGTACCCGGACGACGGCTTCATCCAGGTTAACGGTTACAAGTTGCGCGAACTTAACCTGTCTTCCTGGATCCGTCTGGTGGGATACATTCCGCAACAGGCACAGGTGTTTGACGGATCCGTAAGGTATAACTTGACATACGGACTTACGGACCGTGAGCGGAAAGAGGTGACGGATGACCGCCTATGGGAGCTTATGCGCTTGCTACAGGTTGATTTTCAGGGCCGCCTCGTTGACGGGCTTGATACCGTGGTGGGACGAAATGGCGTCAAGCTGTCAGGCGGCGAAGCGCAGCGCCTTATGATCGGGGCGGCGGCTGTTAAGGAACCGCTTTTCATGATCATTGACGAGGCTACCAGCAGCCTGGATTCTACCACGGAACGGGCTGTCCAGCGGGGCCTGACCGAAGTGCTGAAAGGGGACGTGAGCGCTCTGGTCATTGCCCACCGGTTGAGCACGGTCAGGCACCTCTGCGACAAGTTTCTTGTTTTGTGCAGCACGGTCAACTTGGCCGGTGGCGAATCGCAGATAGAAGCCAGCGCTTCCAGTTTTGAGGAATTGTACGAAGCGTCACCAACCTTTCGGCGTCTGGCCACTGACCAAGGTGTACCGATAGGATAACGTACTCTCACCAGCCTTGACTTCCATTTTTAGGAAGCCAAGGCTTTTTTCTTGGTTGCAATATATCAGGCTTACCATCCTTAAGTACCCGCGCGGGTGCTTGAGGGGCCGTAACTGCCCCCTAACCGGGATTGATAAATGGCGTCATTGCGAGGGAGCTTCAGCGACCGAAGCAATCCCGTTGTCAACGCGCACCGCCGTCATTGCGAGGAGTGAAACGACGAAGCAATCCCGACGCAGGCTCTCTATCGTCAGAGATTGCTTCGCCCGCCATACCGGCGGGCTCGCAATGACGACGTGGTTTACAGAGTCTCGCAATGACGAGACTTTGCTTTCCCGGTTAGGCAGCAGTTACAGGGGCTGGCTATACAAGAATAAATAATCCTGGTACTACTGAATTCGTATGAAATTATTAATTACGGGCGGGGCGGGCCGCCAGCACGGCGCCCTAGCTCTGACCTTAACAGTTAGCAGGTTATTTTCCGCGGTAACCGAAAGCCTATGAGTAAAGTCCTCATTACTGGAGGAGCCGGCTTCATCGGCAGCAACTTTATTCGCTACTGGCTGGCCGAGCACCCGCAAGACTCCATCGTCAATCTTGATGTTTTAACTTACGCCGGCAATTTAGCCAACCTCAAAGACATTGAGGCCAATCCCCATTACCGGTTTATCCAAGGCGATATCCGCGACGCCGAGCTGGTAGGGGGGTTAGTGAAAGAAACAGACATCATCGTCCACTTCGCCGCCGAATCCCACGTTGACCGTTCCATTCTGGGCCCCGGAGCTTTTGTGGAAACCAATATCAAAGGCACGTTTGTTTTACTGGAAGCCGCTCGCAAAAACAACACGCGCTTTCACCACATTTCCACCGACGAAGTTTTCGGAGCTTTGCCGTTGGATACCGGAGAGAAGTTCACCGAAAATACAGCGTACGCGCCGCACAACCCTTACAGCGCTTCCAAAGCCGCCGCCGACCACCTAGCGCGTTCGTACCACGCCACTTTCGGTTTGCCCGTCACCATCACCAACTGCTCCAACAACTTCGGCCCTTACCAGCATCCCGAAAAATTTATTTCCCGCATGATTACTAACCTGCTGGACGGGCAGCCGGTAAAAATCTACGGCGACGGGAAGTATGTGCGCGACTGGCTTCACGTCAGCGACCACTGCCGGGCTATTGACCTGGTCTTGCGAAAAGGAGAGCCGGGAGAGACTTATCTGGTAGGAGGAATGTCAAAAAATGTTAGCAATCTGCAGGTAGCAAAGCTGATACTGGCGTGCATGAATCTGAAGGAGGATAAGATTGAATCTGTCGCCGACCGCCCGGGGCACGACCGGCGCTACTCGGTGGACTGGAGCAAAATAAACAAACAGCTGGGCTGGCAGCCGCGGCATTCTTTCAAGCAGTGGCTGCGTAAGACCATTAAATGGTATCGGGAGAACGAAGCCTGGTGGCGGCCCTTAAAGCAGGGGGCTGAAGAAATTTACCGGAAATCGGGGCAATAAGGTTAAGTTGGTTTAATCGTTTTAACACCGCCCGTTTTAACATCGGGTGTTAGAAGAGCCGCGGCCTTCCCCGCGCCGTACGGCAGGGGAGTGCCTGGTTTAAATTATCCGGGATGGGGCCGCCGGCCGCGACAAGGATTCCAACGGCGGATTTGTGTGGTAGTATTAAGTAGTATAATATGCCGGATTTATCGCGCAGGCTGAAGCCCGTCCAAGAAGGGGGCGGCCGCCCGCCCCGACCGCGGTTTTTTGACTTGTCAAAAAATGAAGACCAGGACCGCTTGTCCCGGCTTCTGGAGGACCAGCCGCGCACTCGCGTAATAGACACTTACGAGACGCAGCTGGAGGAACTGTTTGTTCTTAACAACCCGTGGCTTAACCTGGATCCGCCCCAGAAAGAGAAAGAATTCGCCGCCCACAGAGACGAGCACTACGGCAAGCGGGAAGCGCACGAAGCGGGCCAGTGGGTACACCTTCCCTGGCGCCACGTTCTGCTTCACCTTTTGGACGACGCTGGCTTTCAGCAAGTGCGCACCGGCCGCAACCACGACCTCATCACCAAAGAGGAGCAGGAGAAATTTTACCACAGTACCGTAGCCGTAGCGGGTCTTTCCGTGGGCAACGGCTGCGCTTTGACCATTGTGCTGACCGGTGGCGGCAAGCACCTGAAGCTGGCTGATCCTGACACGCTGGAGCTTACTAATCTTAACCGCATCCGCGGCTCCATTGCCGAGCTGACCGAGCCCAAAGTGCATATGTCGGCCCGCCAGATTTATGAGCTGGATCCTTACGCTGACCTCACCTTGTACACCGACGGCGTCACGCCGGAAAATATGGAGGAGTTCTGTGCCGGCGCCGACGTTCTCATCGACGAGATAGACAATTTAGAGATGAAAATTCGCCTGCGCCAGCAAGCGCAAAAAAACAAAACACCGGTTGTTATGGCTACCGACAATGGCGACAGCGGCGTGCTTGATATTGAACGTTATGACCAAGATCAAAATATCATTCCCTTCCACGGCCGCGCCGGCGACAACATCGCCGAGCGAGTTATTGGCAAAAAACTACCCCTGCCCGCTGTCGGGCAAATTATCGGCGGGGAAATATTAGGCTACGACATAGCCGAAGAGCGCACCGTGCGTTCCCTGCTGGAGATCGGCCGGTCTATTCCCACCTGGCCTCAACTGGGCACGGCCGCCACCTTGAACGGAGTGCTGGTGGCCGCGGCGGTGCGCCGGATACTGACCAACCAGCCGCTGATCGATGACCGCGCCGTGGCTTCCGTACCTTCACTGATAGAGCCGGGTTATAACGATCCCGACACGAGCAAAAAACGCCTGGCCCACGTCAAAAAAGCGGGCGAGCGATTTGACCGGCTGGTGGAAGACCTGCTTAAGGGGTCTTAGCCCTGTGGTGGCTTGACTTTCCTCTTCACTTGCCACCTGGTCTCTCAAGGGGAGTAAAGTAATTAAGCCTTTAGTGGATAAAAGCTTTTTCAATACGCCACCAGTCTGGCGTATTCGCAATTATCAGCGGATGAAGGCGTCGGCGATAGTAGAACTTGTCGGTTCACTACGGGGCAGGGC
>CAZLVG010000060.1:0-5014 GCA_964562905.1 uncultured Candidatus Saccharibacteria bacterium
AAATTAGCCTGGATGCCCGCTTTTGCGGGAATGACGCGGAATTAATCAGGTGTGGTTGGTATGATACCTATTCATTATCACTGTCCCGCTCCGCTGGTCCCGCACCTGGTTGCCTACGGTAAGCCCAGAAGCGGTTGGCGCTTCGCCCGTTTGCCGTTGCCCTGGTCCGGCCAGCCGGGCATTGGTAAAGTTCTGACATGAACCTAAGTCTTTTAAGGCGCGCCGGGCAGGTGTTAAGCAATCAGACGCCGCTTATCAGCCTGCCGGCGGCGGCTTAGGGCTGTGATGGTAGCAAGCCAACTACGTTCTACCACAAAAAAACCGCCCTGGGCACAAGGCGGTAAAGAGAGTACAGCATAAATTACTGTCACTATCAGACTCTGCCTGTTCAGGCAATAGCCTCCGTGCAGCACTCCGGTACCTGCGGCTCCGAGGCGGAAAAATCCAGGTTCAGCCTCACTATTAGCGTCTGCTCCCGCGGCCGGAGTATTATCTCCTCCAGGCAGGCGTGGCTATCGTCGATTTGTAAAAACGCCTGGTGGAATAAGCCGACGCACAGCGACCTGAAGAAGATGCCCCTGGGGTAACCTTCAGTCAGATGGTCAGGAGTAATATGTAATTCCCCTCCTACCACGCTCAAGGTGACCACCGTCTCCCTGGCCGACAAGGCGTCTCTTAACAACAGCACCGCCCATCTGGCAATTCTCATGTCTGGTTCCTGGCCGCACATACTTTTCCCCTCTTCTGGTTAGAGATTAGAGAACACCCAACAAACAACCACGATACGATAATTGTAAAAGACAAACATGCCGCCAGCAATATCTTCTGCCAGGATTCAGGCAGGCCAGAAACGGCGCCAGTTGACTCCCCGCTTCCTGGCTGCAACCCCCTGTCGGCCTCGCCTTACGGCTGCACCCTAACGCGCCAGACACCTAAGGGTGTCTGCTATATCTGTTATCTATGGCTAGAGAGCGCCGGTCGCCAGCAACTGCCCTGCCGCTGCCGCCCTGCGGGCATATTCAATGATTCGCCGGCGTTGCCGGAAAGGCGGGGTCATTGCACGGCCCAGTCGCTTCGTCAGTTATTGCTATACCCAAAGGTACCGGCAGGCGTTACACTAAAGCAATAAACAATTAACCGCTGCCGCGCTTTCTTTGACTGCATGACCAATAATTCCTTACAATCACAGTAACTCAAACTCCCAGACACTGTGACACCTATAAAAAAACTGTGGCTTAATTACATCACCAGCAACATAGATCTCCCGGCTGGCAGTGTAGAAAGAAGTCGGGTGGTTTTCATTAACGTCTTCTCTCTCATCGGAGCCGCTATAGAGCTAACTTACGGGATGCTTAACCTCGCTGGCGGCTACTATCCAACGGCCGCCATTGAGATAGCCATCACTCTGGTTATCTTGGTTAACCTGATGCTGCTGCGGTGGCACCGCAACGTGCAGCTGGCCGCCCGAGTGCTGATCGTGGCCGTGGCCATTCCGCTAATGACTATGTTGCTTACTCCCAGCGTTTACAACACCAACGTCTTCTGGCTGCCCACTTTCCCCATAGTGGCTTACCTAATCTTGGGTAAAAAGCAAGGTTCCACTGCCCTTTTTATCCTATTCCTGATCATCGGCGCTATGGGCATGATGGAAATTTTTAACCTGGTGGAACTGGCCTATTCCATAATCTCCATTCGACAGGTAATTATAACCCTGCTTGTTTTGGCCATCCTGCTGTATATTCACGAAAACTTGCAGGAGCAAACCGTCCAGCTGGCCGATGAAAGAGCTCTAGCCTTCCGGCAAGCCTATCAACAGGCGCGCCAGGAACAGAAAGCTCGCGATGAATACACCATCACGCTGGCTCATGAACTTAGCAATTCCCTCATCGCCATACAGAAGCTGGCTGAAACCTGGCGCCAGCAGAGCCAGTCCCTGACGCCGGAGAGATCCCGGCAGTACATGGACCTTATTCACCAATCTGCCACCGATAATCTGGCCACCGTTAACAGCTTACTGGACGCGGTCAACCTAGACCGGGCCGCCTTTAAAGTCAACAAACATCTGCACAGTCTGCGGGAAATAGTGGATCAGCAACTAAGCCTTTTCCGGCCGCAAGCCCAGGAAGCGGGAGTGCGGCTGGCCAAAGTTTTCGACCATGAAGTGCCCTGGCAAATGTCTATTGATGGATTTCGTATAAAAGAAGTGCTGACTAATTTGCTGTCCAACGCCATAAAACATACCCGGTCCGGCAACACCATAACCGTACAGGTAGTAAGGGCAGCCGACCAGGAACAACTGCAGCAAAAAGCTAAAGGACTGGAAATAAGCTGGTATTTGGACAACCGTGAAAAAGGCCTGGAACAGCTCGCCGATTTCGTTTTTATCGGCGTTTCGCATCCGGAAGAAGGCATAAACAAGAAAGACATGGGCAAGCTGTTTAAAAAATTCAGCCGGCTGCAACAGGGCAAGGAACTGCAAGCCCCCAAGGGTCACGGGCTGGGATTGTATATAATAAGGAGAATTATTGAATCGCACAGCGGCACCTATGGAGTTGCCTCGCAAGCAGGCAAAGGTGTAACCTTTTACGTAACATTGCCTATTACCGATGAACACAATGAACATCAAGACACATAATCCTAAATGGCGGGGCAATTTTTATGGACAACAAGAAAACCATCCTGCTGGTTGAAAATGACCGCGCTTTGACCTTAGCGCTGCAGGACGCGCTGACCCACGCCGGCTTTGAAGTACTGGTCGCTTTCTCCGGTGAAGAAGGGCTGGAAATAGCGCGGGAAAAACAACCCGACCTTATAATCCTTGACCTGATGCTGGGTGAGCTGACCGGCGTTGATCTTCTGCGCCAGCTGCGCCAGGAAAAAGGCTGGGGCGAGAAAGTACCGGTTGTCATCCTGACCGGCGTGCCTTATCTTCCTAACATGGACGAGTTGAAAAAATTATCGGACAAAATAATCCACAAAAACGACTTTGAAGTGTCCTCCCTCATAGACACCATGAAACGCATGTTGGCCTAGTGGACCTGCACCGGGTAAGGAAGCCTCGCCTTCTATTCCTCCCCCTCACGAAGGAAACTTGCCCTTTAATTCCTCCCCCTTGACGGGAGGCTAGGTGGGGGTGAGTTAAGAGTTTGTAATTTACCTGCCTGCCCGCCCCGCTTCCAGCGGACCTCGCAATAACAGCCGCAAAGCGCGAAGTCTCTTGGCGCCCGGATAAGAAACCTGCCGCCCCGCCTAACAATTTTTTGTGTTTCCTATCCAGTTTGGCCTACCAGTTTTTTCAACCTGGCGGCATTAGCGGGGGCGTAGGCGCGGCTGTCGTTGTTAAAATACACAAACACGTCTTTTTCCTGCCTCCGCCAGCGCCGGATTTTCCGCGCCCACCGTTTTAAGTCCTTATCTTGATACCGGGAAGCGTACAAGGCGCCGGGACCGTGCAAGCGCGCGTACACAAAATCCGCCGTTGCTTTCTCGCTGTAAGGATACCGCTTGGCGTGCGATATAACCCAGGCCGCGTTATGTTCGCGCAACAGCCCGTACGCCTTTTCGTCCAGCCAGCTCTCGTGCCGCGCTTCCACGGCCAGCCGCAGCCTTACCTTCCGCTCTTCCCAATGGAGATACACCCAGCCCGACGCGCCAATGAATACTGCTCCCGTATTTTTACCGCTCATACCACTACTTCCCTTATTATTTTAACGGTGCCGCACGGTTGACCGCGCTCAACCATCCGGTCGGTACGCAAAACTGTCCCCAATCTTCCACGTCTCGCGTTCCCTAAAAGCGGGAATAGTCTGCCGCTTGGCGGCGTTCGTCAGCGCAGGCGCGGACAGGCCACGCTTTTTAACGTAGTCGGCCAGCGTAATGACATTCTCGCTCTTCAAGTAAGCCAGGCGCTTGTGCAGAGATTCCAGCAAGGCCAAGGCCAGGATTTTTTCCATCGTTTTAGCCTTCTTCTTGTCCCGGTAGTCCTCGAACGCTTGATAGTAAACGTCCTTTTCTTTATTCCGTATGATCGCCCGGGGAAAACCGAGCGACATGAGCTGATAATTAATCAGCACCCTGCCAATGCGCCCGTTTCCGTCGCAGAAGGGGTGGGCCACCTCAAAGTCCAGGTGAAATTTGGCTATTCTGTCCAGAAAGTAGGAAGTGGCGTCGCTGCCGTATTCCAGCAGAATGGAATCTATCATGCTCTCAACGTGCTCGGGGGCCGGTGCTATGTGGGGGCCAACGCGCATAAACTCACCCTGCTTGCGGAAACGCCCGGCAATGGAATCATCAATACCGCCAAGCAGCATTTGGTGCAGGAACAAGACCAACTCTTTGTCTAACTGCTGGTTCTCTGCCTTGCTGCGCTTGTAGGTCATCACCCGGGCCAAATCCCTGGCTTCAAAAACTTCCCGCAACGACACGTCGCGGGAAAGTTCCTGTTCCAACAGAATCTTCTCGGTTTCTTTCAAAGTCAGGGTTGAGTTTTCAATGGCGTTGGAATTATAGACGCTCTCCGGAATCTCAGTTTCGTCTATCATGGCCAAAAGCGACTCTTTTCCCTTTTTATGAGAGTCATACTCTGTTTTTAGTTTCTGTATATACTCCTTAGACCGTTCGCCGGTAGACATATCACGAATAGTATCACATTCACGCCTTTTTAGCAACAATTAGTGAATCGTTAGCACAAAAAACTGTTCATTCACGCAAATTCTGCTTATCCAGTGTCCTGCCGCACCGCATACCGCGCCCTGTGGGCGGCGACCGATTCGCCCGCCAGGAAATAAAAAGACCCCGATAGGGTAACACCAACCGGGGCAAGGTTTGGTACGAACCATGTCCAACCTTCAGGCCGCTTCATTGGAAAAATCAAAGCTCCCTGTCGGAAATCGGAATGGCTTCTTTGGAATCAGCGGGATCGCCAGTGATCACAACGCCTGTGCCGCCGCCTGCCATCAATTCCTCAAGCGGGGACATCACTCGCTGCACTTCGCCCGGCATCACCCAGAATCCA
>CAZLVG010000061.1:0-4843 GCA_964562905.1 uncultured Candidatus Saccharibacteria bacterium
TTTAGAAAATTTCTCTTTTCAGAAAAATTTTCCTGCCAAGCGATAATTTCGGCTTGTTTAGCGGCCAAAATAAAGGTTTTGGCCGGTTCGAGCTCACTTAGCCAAAAGGACGGGTGGCAGAAACGGCAGGCGGCTGGTAACATATTGCCAGCGAGCTTATGTTTGGTAACTATTTGTAAGCATAAGCGCCCGTAGCTCAGTGGATAGAGCGTTGGCCTCCGGAGCCAAAGGTCAGAGGTTCAAGTCCTCTCGGGCGTACCAATACAGAACTTAACGGTTTTTTGGGGACCGAATGGCGGGCGGCGCTTTGCGCCGCCCGCCTGAATCCGCCGAAAGAATCATTGAGTTCTATTCTGATGTCTTTGTTTTATCAAGCTCGCACCTTCCGCCATTTCCCCGTGTCATGGCGAGGCTCGCCTTCAAGGGCGGATCGATGGCCGCGACCGCGCGGGCCAGACCTGTTGTATATGGTATAATGCAAAGATATGGTGGGGAGTTCTTCTTTCGTTGAGCTTAACAATGTTTCGGTCAATTATCAGCGTCCTTTGGGGCTGCTTAATCTTCTGGGCAAGAAGCCGGAGGCCTATTCGGTTTTGCGCGATATTACCTTCAATCTGCCGGCGGGCATGCACGTAACGGTCTTTGGTGGTGAAGGGGCCGGCAAGACTACTTTATTGCGGCTGCTGACCGGTATTTTAAAACCCGTCTCGGGTTCCGTTCGCGTTAACGGGGTGAGGCCTTACGCCGTAAAGCATATCGCCGCCGGTTATGTGTCTTCGGAAGAGACCGAGCCGGAGAAAGAGACGGCTTACCAGATATTGACGGCTTTCGCCCGCACCCACGGCACTGTCTCCGCCGCCGCCCGCATTAGGGAGATAAGCGACGTTTTGGCGCTGGGACCCCGTCTGTTTTTGCCCGCGGCTGCCTTATCCAGCGCGGGGAAGATGCGTCTGAATATAGCCCGGGCGGCGCTGGCCGATTCTCCCCTGGTGCTGCTGGACGACGCCGCTGATCAACTGGGAGCGGGGCATCTTGCGGACATAATATCCCGGCTCTTTGCCGGTCGGACCGTGATGGTGGCCACCCGCCACGCCGCCACCGCCCAAGCCCTGGACCTGCCCCTGCTGCTGCTGCACGGCGGACGACTGGCTCACCACGGCACTATTGAAGAGATAGCTTCCCACCTGTCTTGCCCGCGCCACCTTGACGTGTGGATGGAAGGGCTGCGGTATGATTTGCTGCGACGGCTGCGTGGCCACCCCGGCGTGTTAGAGGCGCGCCTTATTCCCACCTCCAGTTTTTCCGGTCAACGGCTGCGTGTGACGCTGCGCTCGGGTCGTTACCTGCCGACCATGTACGATATAGTCAGCCAGGCGCCGCTTATTAAAGTGGAAGAGCTGCCCGCTTCTCTTTATGACGTCATTGACCGCCTTTCCTAGAGTTTATCATTAAATCACAAAACAAAAGCGAATTACCAGTTACCAGTTACTGATTACTGATTACCGGCCTAGCGCCGCAAATACCGTTGCACGGCGATTAAACTGCTGAACACCGCCAATCCCACCGCTACAGCCAGCTGGATTGACACTACTACCAGCCGATTCTCCACGGCGAAATGATAAATATCAAAGACTACTCCACCGGACTGGTCTGCAAAAAAGAAGCGTTTAAGCTCCCCGGAGGCCGCGTTTAGTGCCGGGTAGGTGATGGCGCTGGCCAGCGCCACGGCCAGCAGGCCGACCAGGACTGATTCCAGAACGAACGGTCCTTGGATGAACCACCGGGACGCGCCCACCAGGCGCATGATGTCTATCTCCTCCCGAAAACTGTATATGGCCAGCCGCACGGTGTTAAACATTATCAGCACCACCAGCACCATGAAGATGACCGTAATAACCAGACCGGCGTTTTTTACGGCGGAGATAATTGCCATTAGTCGGTTAATCACCGCGCGGGAGTCTTCATAGTGTACTTTGGCGACGACGGAAGCGTATCGCTCGCTGCCCAGCTCCTGGGCTATGGTCTGGTAAAATCGAGGCTCTTCAGCGGTGATATACATATTGGCCGGCAGCGGGTTTTTCTCCAGCTCTTTAAGGGATTCTTCAATAAAAGGCTTGTCCCGGTTGCGCTGGCGGAACATCTCCAGGGCTTGTTCACTGCTGACAATTTTTGTCTTTTTCACGTCACGGCGCGCTTCAATCTGCCGCGACAGGTCTTTAATCTGCTGTTCGGTGGCACTGTCTTTAAAGGTGACGGACAGATCAACTTTTTGCTCTACGTTGCGCAGCACCTGCAGTCCGAATACGTTGGCGAAATACAGGAACAGAACAATGAGCAGGGTCATGGTCATAATAACGGTGGTGGCCACGGACAGCCAGATATTGCGCCAGAAGTTCTGGGCGGCCGCCTTAAAAACCCTCATGAACGAGACAATCACCATAGCGCTTATAGCTTATAGGTTCCTCCGGCCTGATCTCCCACTAGTCTGCCTTGACTCAAGGTGATGACGCGCTTTTTAAGGGCGTTGACAATATCGTCGTTGTGCGTGGCCAGCAGTACGGTGGTGCCCAGCTTGTTTATCTTCATCAGCAGCTGCAATATGTCCCAGGAATGCAGCGCGTCCAGGTTGCCCGTCGGCTCGTCGGCCATTAAAATCTGCGGTTTGTAAGCTAAAGCTCGGGCTATAGCCACGCGTTGTTTTTCCCCGCCGGACAGCTCATGAGGATAAGCCGCCGCCCTTTTCTTCAGATTGACCAGCTTTAATATGTGCGGCACGCTTTCGCGTATCTCCCGAGTGGTGGCGCCGCCCACCTCCATGGCGAAAGCCACGTTTTCCAGCGCCGTACGCTTGGGCAGCAGCTTAAAATCTTGGTATACCACGCCTATCTGGCGGCGCAAATGCGGTATCTGCCATTTTTTTATCTTGGTTATTTCCCAACCGTCAATGACAATGGAGCCGGAGGTGGGCTTCTCCTCGGCCGAGATGAGCTTCAGCAGCGTGGATTTACCGGCGCCGCTTTGCCCCACCACGGACACAAAGTCCCCCGTTTTGATCTTGAGAGATACGTCGTGCAGGGCCGGGCTGTCCTTAACGTAGGCCTTTGATATCCGCGATAAGACAATCATTAATCCAATTATACCACATCAAGAAATGTTGACAGGTTTCCGTCCAGGACTTGTTCCACGTTCTTATCTTCTACGCCGTGGCGGTGATCTTTAACCAGCTGGTAAGGGTGCAACACGTAGGATCTTATCTGGTTGCCCCAGGCAGCCTGGCCCGTGCTTCCTTTTAGTTCTTGTATCTTTTCCGCCTGCTGCTGCTCCGCCATTATCTGTAATTTGGACCGCAGCACGGCCATGGCTTGAGCTTTATTCTGCGCCTGCGAGCGCTCGTTCTGGCACTGTACTACCGTATTAGTGGGAAGATGCCTGATGCGCACGGCCGAGCTGGTTTTATTGACGTGCTGGCCGCCGGCGCCGCTGGCGCGGTAGGTGTCAATTTTAAGGTCGGCGGGGTCCAGCGCCGGCGCTTCCTTGGCGGACAGCTTGGGCAGCACTTCCACTTTGGCGAAAGACGTGTGGCGCAGACTGTCAGCGTTGAAGGGAGACTGGCGCACCAGGCGGTGTACTCCGTGCTCGTTCTTTAGTACGCCGTAGGCATAGCGTCCGCCTATCTCAAAAAGGCTGTGTTTTATGCCGGCTTCTTCACCCGGAGACCGGTCAATGATTTTGGCGGCTCGCCCCTCGCTCTGCGCCCACCGCAAATACATGCGCTCCAGCATTTCGGCCCAGTCCTGCGCGTCCGTGCCTCCCGCTCCCGCTTGGATAGTGATAATGGCGTCCGCCTTGTCGTGCGGCCCGTCAAAGCGCAGCAGCCGCTCCCGACGCTTTATTTCCTGGTCAATATTTTTTAAATCGCGCGCCAATTCTTGCTCCGCCGCCGCGTCGGGCTCCGCGGTGAGAAGTTGTTTTAACTCCGCGCTTTCCTCCAGTTTATTGCGCAGGCTGTCCAGACCCCCAACTTCTTCTTTGAGTTCGCTAAGCTCTCGCGACAACTGGCCCGCCTTTTTAGGATCCGTCCAGAACCCGCTTTCCTTTTGCTGCTTTTCTAATTCTTTAATCCTCTTGTTAAGTTTTGGTAAGTCAAAGACGGTCGGCCACGTTTTGCAGCCGCCGGGTTAAGTCGTCAATTTTCTGCGGATTTTCTTTGTCCTCCATCAACCTTGAGGTTAAATCATTAAGAAGAAAAAAACTACCCAAGTAAAAAACGGCAAGCCTACCAACCTACTATTGTCTTTATCTGGAGCCGAAGACGGGAATCGAACCCATATCCATGCTTTACGAAAGCATTGCTTTGCCATTAAGCTACTCCGGCTTATTCCCAAAGAATAGTTTAGCTTCTTTGTATCTTTTACTTAAAGACCTATCCTTATCTTCCTTTACTACCCCTATTAAGCGCCGCGTAAGTAGGAGTTGGTGCATCGCAGTTAGGGCACAGAAGCCTCAAATTTTCCTCCTTGTTATTACGCTAATCACCATCTATATGATCAGCAACCAACGGCACCTTTCCTGTTAGCGGATTTATCCCTGCTCAACCATACACCACACACTTATTTCCGAACTTCTCTCGCAAGTATCTCTTAATATATACTGAAACAACACCTGTAGCTATCAACACTACCTCCTTTCCACTTTTCCAATCTTTTATATATTTCTTGTATTTGTAGATGCCTTGACAAGCATTGCCGCAGTATATGTATCCAGGGCGAGCAGTCTCCTTCTGACAAGTAAGACATTTACGCCTTGGCTTTTTAGGGTTTGGCACATCACCAGCATATCATAA
>CAZLVG010000062.1:0-4794 GCA_964562905.1 uncultured Candidatus Saccharibacteria bacterium
TAACCTCCCCCGTCAAGGGGAGGACCGCCCCCCCCCTCTAACTCCCCTTGTCAGGAGGACTGGGGAGAGCGAAAAGAAAAACCTGCTCCTTATGTAGGCGTTACCTTTTAGGGAGCAGGTGTTTTCTCCTCTGACCGCTTAGCGCTTTTTCTTGCGGCCGGTTGTCCTTCCGCGGGAAGTCGTCGTTTTTTTGCGTCCGGTAGACTTTTTCTTGGCGGGAGATCGCTTGCGCGTGGTTTTCTTGCGGGCAGTTGCTTTCTTTCGGGTGGTCTTCTTGCGAGCAGGCTTCTTGCGAGTAGCGCGTTTGCGGGACGTGCTTTTACGCGTAGTCTTTTTGCGCGGAGCAGCTTTCTTGCGAGTGGTCTTGCGCTTGCGGGCAGGACTTTTACGCGAAGTTTTCTTCTTCGTCGTTGTCCGTTTTTTTCCTCTGGCCATAATTTACAACACCTCCTCTCAAAAAAATTTCCTCGCTAGTTATAAATGTACCACAAAATAAAACAAAGGTTCAATAAGTTTTTTTAATCGCCAACGCGACACCCGCCGCGCTAACTAAAAAGGAACCAACTCCAAACAACAACAAACTAAAAATAATTTGGAATAAGTTAATCGGCGCGAAAAAATACAGTGCCGCTAAAGCGCCGACTACAAAATCAATTTGATCAAAAGGTTTCCAGGATGTACCCGGCGCCATATTAAGTTGTCTTTTAAAAAAACTGAAAAACGCGTCGCCGGCCAGCGCGCCCAAGCCCACCGCGGCGCCTTGCCAGGCGGCGCCCCGCAACGCTCCCACCAGCAGACCCGTAACGCCTCCTACCACAAAACCTCTCACTGTTTTGTTGTCCCCCAGCAGCCTGTTTCCACGCCACGTTAAGCCAAAATCTACAGGTATGTTCAGCGCGGGTAAAAGGCTCCAGTGCTGGGCGAAAACGGGTGCCATATTGGCGGCCGCGGCCGGCAATAGCAGCCAGGCAATATCAACCGCTTCCTTGATTATTTCGTGCATACTCGCATCATACAATAATCAACTGACGCGGATGTACTTTTTTCCATGTGTGTCAGTTGTAACGAAGCCGCTTCGCTCGCGATAACAAAGACACAAACACAAACGCGTCATTGCCAACCTCTAGTTTGTTGAAGGACAGACAATTCCGCCGCTCTAGCAGTTACTAAAATATTGTGAATTAATCTCGCGATTTTTATTATGCGAAAAGTTCAACGTTCTTTTTACAACCGCGGCACTCACGAAGTTGCCCAAGAACTTTTAGGAAAACTTTTAGTGCGCGACTGGCGCGGTAAAAAATACGTCAGCAGGATAGCGGAAGTGGAAAGTTACGTGGGAGAAAACGACAAAGCCTGCCACGCCGCGCGCGGCAAAACCAAAAGAAATGAAGTCATGTTTGGGCGGGCTGGATTTGCTTACGTGTATTTAATTTACGGTATGTACCACTGCTTGAATATAGTTACCGACCAAGAAAACTTTCCCGCGGCCGTGCTGGTGCGCGGAGCCGTTCCCGTCAGCGGATTTGATGCCAGCGCCGCGCAAGATCCCTCTTTTTTATCAGGACCGGGTAAACTGACCAGGGAGACGCGTATTACCCGAGCGCAAAACGGAGAGGATCTGACAGTAAGTGATAAGTTATACGTTGCCGATGACGGGTTTACAGTAAGAAAGAAAGAGATAAAAACGGGACGGCGAGTCGGGGTGAATTACGCCGGCGCCGACTCGCTGCTGCCGTGGCGGTACTATATAGAAAATTCAAACGCTTGCGTTTGAAATTTGGATTTTAATTTTTCACCCTCCCCTTTTGTCCCCTCCCGTCAAGGGAGGGGAAAATTAAGGAAGCTTTTTTACTTGCTCCTCCTGTCGAGGGAGGGGGAAATTAAGGAAGAGCTTTCCTTTTTTAATTTCCTCCCCCTTGACGGGGCTCCACTCTTTAGTTCCCTCCCCCTTGACGGGGGAGGTTAGGTGGGGGTGAAAAAGAAGCCACCTTCAAGCGTGGATTTCCTCCCCCTTGACGGGGGAGGTTAGGTGGGGGTGAGAAAAAAGAAAGCCAAATCACCCTCCCCTTTTGTCCCCTCCCGTCAAGGGAGGGGAAAATTAAGGAAGCTTTTTTACTTGCTCCTCCTGTCGAGGGAGGGGGAAATTTCCGAAGGTGTCTTATGACGCACGCCCGCGCTTACTCAAAATGCGCGACTGAATTTTTCTGCTCCACCTTCATTTTTAAGACGGGATAACCGTCTAATTCAGAATCATGGCTAAGGAGGCGGCTCGCCTCTCGTCTTGTTTCCTTGATAAGAGCGTAATCCAGCAGCGAGGCTACCTTCAAATCCCCATAGCCCGACTGGGCCACCCCGTAAGCTTCGCCGGGACCGCGCAGCTTTAAGTCTTTTTCAGCGATCGTAAACCCGTCGGCAGTTTTAGCCATGATTTCCAAACGCGGGCTGCGCGCGCCCTCTTCAGTACCCGGAAACAGATAACAGTAAGACTGGTGCTCTCCTCGCCCGATACGTCCCCGGAACTGGTGCAGCTGCGCCAAGCCGAATCTTTCCGCGCCTTCAATTATCATTATGGTGGCGCCCCGAACGTCCACCCCCACTTCCACCACGGCGGTGGAGACGAGCAGCTGCAAGGCGCCCGCGCTAAAATTATTAATGGCCGTTTTCTTCTCCTCGGATGACATCTGTCCGTGCAGCAACCCCACCGCCACGTCGGGAAACATCTGCTTCATCTCCACCGCCGTTTCTTTAGCGGATTTCACCTCCAGTTTTTCAGACTCTTCCACCAAAGGGGCGATCACGTAAGCCTGGCGCCCTTTATGTATCTCCTCCAGTATGTGAACGGCCGCTTCGTCTCTTCGGGAAGGCGGAATCACCGCCGTTTTTACGGGCTTGCGCCCCGGCGGCAGCTCATCCAGAACCGACACGTCCAAATCGCCGTACACCGTCAGGTTTAAAGTGCGGGGAATGGGAGTGGCCGTCATAGACAGCAGGTGCGGCTTTGTTTGCCTTTCCGGCTCCGGCGCGGAAGGGCTAGAATTGCTCTGTTTTTCCCGGGAAGAGCCGGCGGGCGTTCTGCCGCCAAGCAGAGCCGCCCGCTGCCTGACGCCGAACCTGTGCTGTTCGTCAATAATTATCAGAGCGCAGTTGGCCAGCGCGACATCCTCCTGCAGCAGCGCGTGCGTGCCCACCGCGCACAGCGGATCTCCCGCGCGCAGCTTTTCCTT
This sequence comes from uncultured Candidatus Saccharibacteria bacterium, assembly GCA_964562905.1. GTDB lineage: Bacteria > Patescibacteriota > Andersenbacteria > UBA10190 > UBA10190 > CAYSWF01. The sequence goes on from CAZLVG010000062.1 coordinate 3,225, forward strand.
AATGGCCTTTTTCTCCGCGGTTTTGGAAGCTCCGATTAGCAGTCTTACGTTTTGCTTTTTTAATACACTACTTAAGGCCCGCGCCTGCTGGCGCGCCAGTATTTCCGTGGGGGCCAGGTAGACGGCAGCGTGCCCCGCGGCCAGCGCCAGATAAACCGCCAGGAAAGCCACGGCGCTTTTGCCCGAGCCGACATCTCCCTGCAGCAAGCGGTTCATGGGTATATCCCCCGCCATATCGGCGGCAACTTCCCGGCAGGCCCTTTTTTGCGCGTCAGTCAAACGGTAAGGAAAGCCAACCATGAATTTATCAACCTTATTTTGAGGCACTTTAACCGGCGGGGCCTGCTGCCGGTGGCGCCTTTGCTTCCGGACCAGCGCCGCCAGCTGCAAAAAGAACAACTCGTCAAAACGAAGGCGCCGACCCGCTCTTTCCAACTCTTCGCTGGTTTCCGGAAAGTGAGCCGCTCTTACCGCCTGTTTTATGCCCATGAGCCGGTGGCGCCGGCGTATTTCAGCCGGCAGGTACTCGGGCACGTGCCGCGCTAAAGGTAAAAGGCGACTGACCTGATAACGCAAAAAACGGGAGGTGACGCCGTACGTTTCAGGATATACGGGAGTGATGCGGGCCGTGTGGGTACGCGCCCCGGATTTGTCCGCGAATTCCAGCACGGGCGAGCGCAGGCGGAATTTCTGCCTGGCGCCTGCTCCCGCGAAAGAGCCGGAAGCGTTGCCGCGCGGCGCCAACTCCACCCTCCCCCGCTGCGGCGGAGAGGGCTCTCCCTTGTCAAAAGGGAGGGATTTGCCGCCGGCGCCGGCCGGCTGCTCCACTACCCCGGCCACCAGCAGCTCCCGGCCGGGCCAGAGCTGCCGGGGCAGAAACCGCAAGTTGTACCAAGTTACAGACAGAACACCCGTGCCGTCATCCAGCTCCACAAATATTCGCAGTATCCTTTGCCGTCCGCGCCAGCCCCACTTGCTGTCCACCGATTTCACGCGGCCTTTAACCGTCATCTTCTCGCCCGCCTTTAGCTCGCTGATGGAGGTTACCTTGGAAAAATCATCATGCCGGCGCGGAAAGGTGTACAGAAAGTCCCGGGCGTGGGTTATCCCTAGCTTTTTTAAGTATTTGGCCTTGGTGGGGCCGATACGAGGGATGTCGGTTACGGGCGAGGAGAGCTTTATGGGCATGACATCATAGTAACCAGTAATTAGTAATTGGTAACTAATCGCGACTCGTAATCCGTAACTTGTAACTCACTTTTAGTACGTGTTTGAAAATTCAGTCATTGAAAGACCATTACCTGCCGGCAATGGTCTTTAGGCAACGGCTGGGAAATTGGAAATTAAAAATTTGTCTGTTTCTCACCCTCCCCTTACGTCCCCTCCCGTCAAGGGAGGGGAAAATTAAGGAAGCTTTTTTACTTGCTCCTCCTGTCGAGGGAGGGGGAAATTAAGGAAGAGCTTTCCTTTTTTAATTTCCTCCCCCTTGACGGGGCTCCACTCTTTAGTTCCCTCCCCCTTGACGGGGGAGGTTAGGTGGGGGTGAAAAAGAAGCCACCTTCAAGCGTGG
>CAZLVG010000063.1:0-1761 GCA_964562905.1 uncultured Candidatus Saccharibacteria bacterium
CGTCAAGGGGGAGGAAACTATAGGAGAACTTCCTTAGCTTTCCCCTCCCTTGATGGAGGGGACAAAAGGGGAGGATGAAGGGTTAAACTCCAAATTCCTTATCCACCTGCCTGCGCGCGGCTGCTTACGGCGTCTCCTGTGGCTGTTCGGCCGGCTCGGCCGGCTGCTCTTCTTGTTGTTGCTGTTGCTCACCCGCGGGCGTAGGGCCTGCCTCTTGCTCCTGCGGCTGCTGGCCTTCTTCTCCTTCAGGAATCTGCTGTTGCTGCTCCTGATTGATGCTGACCGGCACTACGTCCAGGATGATACCTCTGTCGGAATCATACAAAATGGCGCGGGTCTCGGTGATAACCAGGTGATCCCCGTTTTCAGCCTTGTCGTAGAAAGGACTGGCCTCGCGCAGCGATTCCACGTCCACTATGGTGGCCACGGTCGGCTGCGGGTCCGTGGGAATATCCATCACCTTCCCCACCGCCTCCAGCACTTCCTGAGCCACCTGGCTGCCGCCCCTCTCCGTGAATTCCTTTATCTTCTCCAGCTCCTGCTCCGTCTCTTTAAGCTGGCTTATGGCGTCGCGCCGCTGCATTTCCGCCCAAGCAAACAGGGCGATGGCGGCGATTATGCCGACAAACAGTAAGAAGTTAACAATACCCCTCCTGCGGCGCCTGCGAGGCGATTTAACGCCTTTTTTTGTTTTATCCTCCTTTTTAGGCTGGGGAGAGGCGGGGGGAGTCCCCAGGGTTTTTTCTTGTTCGTTCATAGCAAAAATGGTAAATGATGATGTTAATTGCTTATTAAACACTTATCCTGACAGTATAAATCCTGTAGTTTTATAGGGCAAGGGGGGTCACATAGAAGAGAAAAGTTTAAAGATAAAACGGAAAGAAATGGCTTAGAGAAAAGTTAAAAGAGAAAAACGCAAAAGAAAGTAAGAGCCAAAAGTCCAAAGTCAGCGCCTACTCCTGATAGTTAATACACTGGCACCGAGAATGTTAGCCAGCTCGGTTGTTTCTTGTAACAATTCATTGGTTTTGGCCTTGTCGGCTTTGTGAGCGTCGCGCAACAGACCAAGCCAAAATTTAGTCTCATTGGCGCTCTTGAGAGCATGAGTAAAGAAGTTAGCGAAATCCTTTTTGCTTCTGCCAGCCTGGGCTTCGATAATGTTGGCGCCGATACTGGTAGCGCTACGAAGGAGCTGTTTGGAGATTACTTGTGTGCTTAAGTCTCGCCTATTAAGGGAATCAATGAACTGAATTACTCGGAGGGCGTAGATATAAGCTCTTCGGCGGGAATCTGTTCTTGACTTGATGCTGTTATCTTGCATGATGTTATTGCTTTGCATTACTTTTAACTTTTCTCTTTGCACTTTAAACTTTCTAGTCATCGGGATTTTAGGCATTGATTTGACATTTGACATTTGACATTTGGATTTTGGATTTAGCCATAGTTACTTTTCGTAACCGCTCACTGGTTGAGGGCGGTCCTCCCCTGATAAGGGGAGTTAGAGGGGTTAACGTCACATACTGCTGATATAAACCCCCTCAATCCCCCTTGTCAGGGGGAAGAACAGCGACTTCCTCAACCTGTGAGCGGTTACTACTTTTCTCCTTGACACTTTAAACTTTTCTGCTAGGGTAGTAAGTGTGATAGCACTCTGGCGTGCCCGAAGGGTAGCGCCAGATTTTTATTGTGAAATTTCATTTTTGAGCTTTCTTAAGTCTATAAATTTTGCTCTGGCTAGAAGTTCGCGTGCTATACGTCCTC
>CAZLVG010000063.1:1861-4791 GCA_964562905.1 uncultured Candidatus Saccharibacteria bacterium
CAATTGGAGTTGAAAAGTCGCTGTCTCCTGACAGCAGAATGGCTGTGTGGTAGCTGCCGGCGAGTTCAACCATCTCTAAGGCAAGCTCGATGTCAAGGTTGCCTTTATGTTTGTCTTTTTTGTTGGCAAGCCGTATTTTTTTGATGGCTTTGGTACGCACGATGTAACCGTTTATTTCAAGCATGTCTAGAAACTTTCTTTCACTTCGTCTGTTCTCATCATAGGCCGCGTAGATAAAGCACTTTGTTTCTGCACCGCATTCCTGTTTGAGATATGTTATTAATCTGGCGTAGGCAATTTTCCAGCCAAGCGTGTGTTGCGAATAGAAGACATTAGCCGCATCGATAAACACGTAAACCCGGCCTTTCACAAAAGGCTTTATGTGGAATGTTACTTTTTCGTGTTTTACGCTGTTACTTGGCATTTTAAGTCGTTACTTTTAACTTTTCTCTTTGCACTTTAAACTTTACTGGTTAATTATAAGTCCCCCGCCGGTGGCGCCGGAGGTGAGGGAGAAGGAAGCCGGCCCGGGGCTGGGAGGCGGCGAGGGAGAAGGTGAGGGTGAAGGTGAAGCCGACAGCGAAGGGGTGGGAGATGGAGACGGCGAAGGGGTGGGAGAAGATACAGGAAGCGTCGGGGAAGACGTCAGTGAAGGAGAGGGACTGGGCTGGATCCCGGAATCGGAGGTCAGGTTGGGGTCGTCTATGTCCGGGATGCCGTCGCCGTCGCTGTCCACCGCCTCGCCTTCCGCCACGGACGGCGCTTCCGTGGATAAGGTAAGCCAGCTAAACGATATTTCCTCCCGCGCCATCTCCGATAGTTGAACAGTAAATCCTTCCCGCGTCATGCCGGAAATCCAGTAGTCGGGCAAGGCCCCCTGGGCCGCGGATTCGGAAGAGCGAAGCGGCGTCACCTGCACTAGCGGAGTCTTTACAAACGGCTTAGTGTAGCTAACCTCAACCTTTTGTCCCCCTCTGGGTATGGCGGCCAGCCCCGCCTGCTGGTCGGACAGCGACAGCTCGCCTTTAACCTCCGTGTCTCCTTCCACGGTAAGATTGCCGAACAGGTTGGTATCACCGTGAACGTTGAGAGCGTCAGCCACGTGAACCGTGTCCACCACCAGATCGGCGTACATGGTAACATCGGCGTGGACTTCCAGCTCTCCTATTACCTCCATCCCCTGGTCCACCGTTATGCCGCCGTAGAATACCAGCGGTTCGTTGAATATTGACTCCGTCAATATTCCGTAATTCGTAATTCGTAATTCGTAATTCGTAACTTCGCCGGTGCCGGAAGCGGTAGTCAGCGCTTCCAGCTGCCGCGTCAAAGCGGCAGCGGTTTCTTCCAACCCGGCCACTCTCTTCTCCAGGGCGGCGGCGCGCTCTTTTTCCTGCTGTTCCTGTTTCAGCAGATCCTGGGCCTTGAAGGCCTGCTCCAGCGTGGTCAGTCGGGAAAGAATAGACTCCCGCACCGTGTCGGCCTCATCGTCCTGCACCTCCAGAGATTGCCTGCCCGCGCCGACCAGCCCCGTGAGGCTCTGTATCTGGTCTTCGTGGTACTGGACGGCGTCAACCAGATTAAGCGATTCCCCGCCGGAAGAGGCCAGAATGGTTTCCGGATCAGAGGTGCCTTCCAGATCAATGAAGACTAGGATTTTGCCTTGGCCCGTGCCGTTGAAGGCCTCCAGAGCTATGCCCACGGTCCGCGAGCCGGGGCTGGCTTTCATGCCCACGCCGGGGACGGAGGAGACGGTAATACGATCGCCAAGCTGAATAGAGCCGCCCTCCAGGTTAACTTTGACGGGTACGCGGCCGGCCAAAGAGACGGGGCGGGGGTTCTCGGACTCGTTAAAGACGCCGTCATCGCCGTAGATCTGGTTGGGGTGGGTGGAAATGACGCCGATGATGTGCCGGGCGCTGTCCGGCGCCGCTTTGCTGATCCAGGCTTTGGAGGTGGTAACTTCGTTGCCGGCATCGTCGGCCTTGCTGACAAGGTCCGCTTTGCGGGACGAGTCAGCGGCCACTATGTCTCCCGCTTCAATGGTGCCGTCCCGCGCGCCGAAGTACTCGGCCAAGTCGGTAGCGGAGCCGTCGCAGTCGTAGATCAGCGAGCTGCCGGAGTTGTCCCAGCACAGAGCGGTAGTGTTGGCGGTGGAGGGGGCGGAAATTGTTACTCCGCCGCCGTCAGCCACGGAAAAGGCCAGGCCGGTGCCGTCATACAGCTGGAGGAGGTCGGCCGTGGAATCCTGCTGGACTCGCAAAGGCACAGCCCCCGAGGCGGAGGCGTTGTCCTGATGTATATTAGCCAGGTACCGCTCGCTGGTATCGGAGCTGTTTGACACCAGGTTAAAGCCCGTGCCCGTGGTGAGGGCGTCAACCACAACGTTAAGACCGCTGCCGGTGGTAATGGAGGAGCCGTCTATCTTGGTGCTCCCGTTAACAGTAAGCAGTTGGTCGGATAACTGCAGCAAATCCGTGTCTGTTGACAGTCCTATGTCCGCCGAGCTGCTCGTAAATTCTATCTTGGAAGACCCTCCTCCAATAGAAACTTCTGAATTGCTGGTATCCACGGTAAATACGTCTCCTCCGTCTCCGTCTTTTCTGACCAGGAACGCTTCCGTGCTAGTGGTATCAACAGTGAGAGTTCCTTCAATATTGGTAGCGGCGTTAAGATCTATGGAAGTATCGGCTGTTAAATCCAGGTGGCCGTCGTCAGCCGAATTTATTGATATGGCTGTGTCTCTGAAATACAGTTTTTCAGTGGAATTCATTAAAACATCATCTGAAAACTTAAAGTAATCCTCGTCCTCCATCCAAGTAAGGAGGCCGTCATAGGTTTCTCCGTCAAAGGTGAGAGTGTAATCCGTGCCTGCCGCTCCGTCTCCTATTATTACATTGCCAGCCACTTGAAGAGTGTCGTCAGGACTTGTT
>CAZLVG010000064.1:0-4695 GCA_964562905.1 uncultured Candidatus Saccharibacteria bacterium
GGCGCGCAAACACCGTCATTTCAACTCCCGGTGTTTAACTCCCGGTGTTTGCGTACCGGTGTTTGCGTAACCAGCAACTGGTAACTCGTAACTCGTAATTCGTAACTCGTAACTCGTAATTCGTAATTCGTAAAAAACTTCCTTAATTTCCTGCCCTGGAAAATGGGCGCGCAAACACCGTCATTTCAACTCCCGGTGTTTAACTCCCGGTGTTTGCGTATACTTCCCTTGATGGGTGAAGGGTCAAAATCCAAAGTTCAAACCTCAAATGCCAAACTATCCCGCTGCGCGGGATCCCGCGCAGCGGGATAAAGCTCCTGTCTGCGTGCTACCTGCCTGCCGCGCGGCGACGCAGGCACGGCGCACAGGCGGGCGCGGTCAGGCACGCAGACAAGCAATCTTGCAATCTTGTATGGTTGCGCGCCTGCACCGGGATTGCTTCGCCCGCCGCGCCGGCGGGCTCCAGCCGTCGCCCATCCTCCGCACGAGGCTACGGGATGGCGCAGCAAGGCTATCAGCCGCCGTCCCCGCCCTCTAAGCATTATTTCAAATTATAATCTGACAGGTTTTTTAAGGTTTAAAGCAGCATCTAAAAGGCATAGAGGGCGCCGGCTATGGCCGACACGGTGGCCGGCGCAGCGCAACGACAACATTGGGACATTATTAAAATTAAAAATTCTTTTGCCTGCCTCCAGGGCAGGGCCGGGATTTGGAAGCCAGCGCGTAAGTACTTGTTGTTGACAAGCCGGCCCGCAACGTTAACCTTAATTTAAGTTAAGTACTGTCAAGTATTGTCCTTTCCAACTCTTTTTATGGGAGCATGAGACCATGCGTCAGAGTCCCGCGGTCACATTATGGATGGTTACGATTCTCGCGTCTGCCACAGCAGCCACCAGCCCGGCCAGCGCAGAAACCATCCCCGTCAACTTCCAGCTCGACCCACCCACGCCTTTGGTAAACACGCTGGAACTTAAAGCCACGGCCACCATTTTAGGTTTTAAAGTGGCGGACACGGACAGAACTACCGTCACCGGCCACGCCCCGGCAGACTTGAGCGTGGAGGTTAATCCCGCCGCCCCTTTGGAGACCGACATCAATGAGCTAACTTTCACCGGTGGAACTTTCAACGTCGGCCCCTTCACGCTCGTCGGAGACTTCGGGTTCTTCGGCACCATTGAGGCCAGCGGACAGAACCTAGCCGGCACCGCCGCCACCCTCTCCCCGCCGGCTCCCGTTAACAACGGCCAGTTTGACGCCAGCGACCACACCGTGGTGCTCAATCAAGGGATAGTCGATCTCAAGGGCACTGGCGTGGCCGGGTCCTTGTTTAACCCCTTCCAGCTGGATCTTGCTCAAGACCCTTTTACAGCCACCACCCGGGGAACCGGAACAATCAGTGTCTTACTAAACGACATCAATGGCCAGACAGCCTTTTACGACACCGTCTTAACCCTCCCGGCCGAATTCAGTGAGCAGGTGATGCTAGGAAGTATCCCCCTGAATATTACCGGCGATGTTCTGCTGGAAGGCACCGGTCAGTTCAGCGCCATAGTCCCGGAGCCCCCCGCGATCATCATCCTGATGTCTCTGTTGCCGTGCTTGCCCCTGGCGCGCCTGCGGCGCCGGTAAATGGTACGTTACGAGCTGCTCTACTAAAAAAAGACGAGTAGGAGAGGCCTTTTTGGCCTCTTTTTTTACGGACCCTTGACAAGTAAAATGGGCGGGTCTTCAATATCTTAAAAGTTCTTTTGCCAGGGGCTCTTTCACTGGGGTAGGGCTATGAGCGGGAGACGCAAAGCTAGGAGAGCTCAAGTCTTAAGCCGAGAGGAGATCATCCACCGTTCCCAGGCGATAACCGACATCTCCCGGGATAAAACCAGGGCCAACACGTGGAAGCTGACCAGCGAAGGCGTTGAATTTTACGACGAGGCAGGCATCAGGCGGCAAGTAAACCAGCAGCTCGTGCACCTGTACAATCCCGGTTTGGTGATGGCCCAGAACGGCTTTGAACATGCTTCCCGATGTAAAAATCCCTGGTAGGCCCTTTCTTTGCCTGGCTTGAAAAAGCCGGGTTTTTTACTCGGCCGAACGGACTTTATCGTAATGCCCGGTAGCAACCGCCAATCGGCTACCCAGTCAGCTTGGGCGTATGGTTATTATTTTATTTACAAAAAGAATTACTTAAGTAACAATGGCGCTTAATGAGCACTAACCTGGAAGCCGCGCCTTTTCCCCTCATCCCCCGCTACGCCTTTCTGACCAGGGGCGTGGGCAGAGACAAACACAGGCTATCCTCGTTTGAACACGCCCTTAGAAACGCGGGCATGGCCTCGCAGAACTTAGTCAACGTGTCCAGTATCCTGCCGCCCCACTGCCAAATTATCTCCAAAGAAAAAGGCTTGGCCAGGCTAAGCCCCGGGCAGGTTACCTTCTGCGTCATGGCCAAGCGGGAAACTGACGAACCGTCCCGACTGGTCGTGTCTTCGGTGGGACTGGCCATTCCCAACGACAGAAACCAGTATGGATATTTAAGCGAGCACCACGCGTTCGGTGAAACCGACGAGAAGGCAGGCGAGCTAGCGGAAGACCTGGCCGCCAGCATGCTGGCCACCACTCTGGGTATTGAATTTGATCCGGACCGAGCCTGGGACGAGAAAGAAGAAGTGTTTAAACTGTCTAACAAGATAGTGCGAACCACCAACATTACCCAATCGGCCAGAGGCCACAAAGATGGCCAGTGGACCTCCGTGATCGCCATGTGCGTGCTTATTCCGTAAACACACAGGGCGCGCACTGCCGCTAAAGTCCTAGCTTTCTAAGGCGCGAAGCGATAGCGCCGCGCCTCCGGCCGAGCGTGGCTGCCAGCTGATCCACCGGCACTTTTTTGGCGTACAGCCGCCGCAGTTCCTCATCCTGCTTCCTATCCCACCGGCGATAAGCGCGGGGAGATTGTTTTTTGGCCGCGGCCAAATATTTCCGCCCGTCACCGCTTCCGGCACGGGACGAGACCACCCCGCCACAGGCCATGACAAAATTACGGTGCATCCGCGCCAGCTCCCGTCTTCCCAGCCTTGAGAAGTAGTGCTGGGCCTGCCGCGACACCTCCCGAAAATGGCCGTCCGCTTCTAAAGCGTCCGGATGTACCCGCCAGGCTTGTTCCCTGCAACCCAACAGAAAAAGACCCTGCAACCTGCGCACGCGGGACAAGGCCACGTATCCTTGCCCGAACTCAAAGACTTGGGACAAGTCCACCACCGCCTCATCCATGCTCATGCCTTGGCTCTTGTGAACAGTGATAGCCCAAGCCAGACGCAGAGGCAGCTGGCTGATACTGGCTTTAACGCGGCCGCTTTCTTCCATATTCCATGTCATGGGGCCCGCTTCCACCAAGCGGCCCTGGCGCGTACGGATGAGGGGACGCTGGCCGGCACCGCTAAAACTTTCCACCGTGCCCAGAGTGCCATTGACGAAGCCGGCGGAGGGATTGTTTTTGGTAAACATCACGGACGCCCCCTTTTTCAAACACAACCGCGGCGGAGAAAGACAACCTTTCTTCAAAGCCGCGGTCAGCACCGCCGGGCCGTGCTCCTCCATGACGTAGCAGCGAGATTTACCCGCCAGCCGCGCCAGCTTGGCTTCATTAATGCGGTCCACATCCACGTTGTGAGAAAACAGTTTCGGCGCGTCTTCGGGCGCGCTGCCAGGATCAACTTTCCGCTTTGATATCGCCTGCCGCTGGTCCCGGCTGAAACTATTCCTCCTGATGGAAGCAAGCATATCCAGAAAACTAGCGTCATCCTGGCGGTACTGTTCCGTCAGGTAACAGGTAAGAACCCTCGCCTGTTCCCAGGCGGGTGAATGGTAGGCGAAGGCTGCTGGTCTTGACTCGCTCATTTTACTGACCGGCGGCAGTTGGAAAAAGTCCCCGGCCAGGACAAGCTGCAATCCTCCGAAGGCTTCCGGGCGCCGCCTTACTTCCCGGCATACCTGATCCACCATAGTCAAGACACCGGCGGGCAGCATGGAGACTTCGTCTATAACCAGCACCCGGGCACCGCGCACTCGCCTGGCCACAGTTTCCCTGGCGGCAATTCTGTCCAAATCGTAAGAGGTGAGAAGGTCACGCACCCCTATGCCGCTCCAGGAATGGATGGTTACCCCGCCCAGATGGGTGGCCGCGATGCCGGTGGAAGCCGTCACGGCTATTTCCACCTTTTTTTCGCGCAGGTATTTAATATAGGTGTTTAGGGTGTGGGTCTTGCCGGAACCGGGCTCACCGGTCAAAAAGATGTTGACGCCCGTTTTTAAAATGTCCAGCACTTCCCTTTGTGTCATCACCCCATCATAGCAGAAAAATTTTAAATTTTAAGTAAGGATACAAAGCGCCGCGCCAGCGACGCGCGGACGAGCTTCACTCCCCACGTTTACTTCTAGACGACAGTAAAGACAAGCAAATTTTTAAATAATAATACCAACCTCATCTATTTACATCCACGGTGTCATGCCGGACTTGATACGCAAACACCGGGAGTTAAACACCGGGAGTTGAAATGACGGTGTTTGCGCGCCCGTTTTCCAGGGCAGGAAATTAATACGCAAACACCGGGAGTTAAACACCGGGAGTTGAAATGACGGTGTTTGTATACGCAAACACCGGGAGTTAAACACCGGGAGTTGAAATGACGGTGTTTGCGC
>CAZLVG010000065.1:0-4600 GCA_964562905.1 uncultured Candidatus Saccharibacteria bacterium
AATAATGGTGGCTGACCCCATTCTTCATGAATAATGGTGGCTGACCCCATTCTTTTCCATTCTTCGTGACCCCATTCTTCGGGACGAAATTGGCCGCATTAAACGCTCATCCATGCCAGATGCCAAGTTTCCCTACCTAATTATACCTGTATAGGTTTTTGACTACTGCGCGAAGAGCCGCCGGAAAAAGCCCAGGAATGTTGGCTTTTCTTGTGTTAGCTCGTTGATTGAAACTGCTTTAATTTCTGTCGGTTCTGTAGGTTCCTTCGGCACTGCCCTGTTTGATGCCACCACTCGCAACATTTTAGCGACATCGCCACTCGTATCCTGAAACTCCACCTGGACCTTCGGCTCTTTGTTAGCCAGCTGTTCTTTCATTTGCAGCAATTCATGAGCCGCCGAGCGGGAGATAAACTGCACATCGGCAAAATCAAGCTGCACGACAGGTTGCGACTGTCGCTCAATTTCTTCTCGCACAGCTAAAAACACATCCCGAGACGAAATAATGGGAGCGACGAGCGTTGCCATATTGATTGTGTGTGCTTTGCTCATATCTATAAGTATACTTTACCAGTCAAATATAGTTATTCCAGGTAACCGTAAATGTCAACGGGGCCAGTCGGTTTTGGCACCCGATACGCCACTACAACACCCTGCCAAGAGAAATCAGGCAGACGAGCGATTTGGTCCGTTTGTCCCTCTGAAACAATCGCCACACTGCCTGATACAAACACAAAACTACCACCTAAAGCCTTACACACCACGTCTTTGGAAGTCCTTAAACCAAAACCCCTTTCTTTCATCTTTTTAGTAGATACACCTCGTAGTGCTCGCCGCAGTGCGTCTTCATCCCGCAGCGACATACCAAGCTCTTCTTTATACGTTGCTGCCAACCCACGGCCGCGATCCACAATACAAAGATCAAGAAAACCTTTAGCAGGATACCACTGCGCGAATATCCATCCCTCGTCGCTCTGGCTGTGATCAAAGATGTTCGTGACTAACTCCGAAATAGGGTAGTGAATAGCCGATGAGGAGTTGGGAACAGCCTGAATAGTATCAAAAATGAGTTGAGAAAATGCTGATTCCAGCTTTTCTCTTCCGACTCCGCCACTGCGATTAAGCACACCAATGGGAGTATAGTTTCTCTTTTGCTGAAGCTCGCTGACATTATCAACTCCATGAGGATACCGAATAATCTCGGCATAGTTCCGCACCGAATCAGGAAATGCTCTGTGCGTACTGCCAGTGGTAGTCTCGTAAGCTGCAATCGGTAGTACCAGCATTGGATAGGGCCATGTAAGCTTGGAGAAATCAAACTCTACAACTTCGCTATTCTGTATACCCCTAAATGTCCTATACAACGCTACCAACTGGTGGGGCAGTGTGTCTCCAGGAGGACGTTCAACTATTACAGATCGGCCGCTATTCATTACTCCCATTATATCACTTGCCCACCTTGGAATGTGATAGGAGAATTATCACTATCTCGCTTGTGCTCTACACAAAAACAACGTATAGTCCCGATAGAACTGATGGTCACCGATTACTACAAACCCTGTTTTCAACTCTTTAACAAAATACGGACTTTCACCCATTAATTAAATCAATGCGATCACAAAATCAGACAAGCCTGGGGTTGTTTTTCTGCAAGCATTACTTTGACCAGCATACCCAATAGTCATAAAGTGGCAACATGTCCGTCTCTGTCGGCATCATTGGTCTGCCCAACGTGGGGAAAAGCACGCTTTTTAACGCTTTGACCCGCCAGGCGGCCAAAGTCAGTAATTTCCCATTCACAACAATCAAGCCCAGTGTCGGCACAGTGCCCGTACCCGACCAGCGCGTTGAGCAGCTAGCCAAAATTGTCGGTTCAGCCAAGGCCACTCCCACCACCATCGAATTCGTTGACATCGCCGGCTTAGTCAAAGGCGCCCACCAAGGCGAGGGACTGGGCAATGAATTCCTGTCCCACATCCGCGAGGTGGATGCAGTCGTTCACGTCGTCCGCTTCTTCGCCGATAAAGACATCACTCACGTCCAAGGCACGTTAGACCCAATCAACGACACCGCCACTGTCAACTTGGAGCTGGAGCTGGCCGACCAGCAAACCCTAGAGAGATTTAAACGAAAAGACGAAGACTACGAACTGCCGCTACTGGCCCAAAAACCAGTGCTGTACGTGGCTAACCTAAGCGAGTCGCAGATCAAAGACGCCAACAATGTCGTCAAGGAATTCGCCGCCACCTATCACCCTACCTTGCCCCTTAGCGTCAAAATTGAGCAGGAAATCACCGAACTCTCCGCCGAAGACCGCCTAACCTTCCTGCGGGAATACGGCCTCAAACAAACCGGCCTGGATCGCCTAATCACTGCCAGTTATAAGTTGCTAGATCTCATCACCTTCTTTACTGCCAATGAAAACGAGGCCCGCGCCTGGACGCTGCGGCGTGGAAGCACCGCCCCCCAGGCCGCCGGCAAAATCCATGCCGACATGCAGCGCGGCTTTATACGCGCCGAAACCGTCTCCTACCAGGACCTGGCCGAGGCCGGGTCTTACTCAACGGCCCGCGCCCGGGGCCTGCTGCGCGATGAAGGCAAGGACTACCTCGTCCAAGACGGCGATGTCATGCTGTTTAAGTTTTCCGCCTGAACAAAAAAGGGGAGAGGGTAAAGACCGCTCTCCCAAAAAAACAGATCACGTTATCCCCGTAAATATGTCGTGGGGAGTTCCTTCAAGCTTAGCCGCCTGCGAGCGCAGTTCAAATAAAATCGCTCCTTCGTCCACTTTGCGGTGCAGCTCGCCAATGGAAAAGCATCCCAGGTATTCCAGGCCTAGCCGCAGTGTCTGGGACACCTGGCTGACGGTACGCTCCAGAGGACCCACGGCCGGTACCAAGCCGGCAACTCCCTGTTCCACAAAGTCGCCGGTGTCAGCCAAGCCGGTGGCGTAACGGTACTTGCCTCCGGCCTTCATGGCTTCCAACGATCCCATGCCGCGGTACTTTTTGTACGTCCGGCCGGCAACCGTCGTCTCTTCCGCCGGAGACTCATCGCATCCAGCCACAAAGCGACCCACCATGACGGCCGAAGCGCCGCAGGCCAGAGCCTTGAACATGTCGCCGGTGGTGCGAACGCCGCCGTCGGCTATAACGGGAATGGCCAGTCCTCTGTCCCGGACAAAGCGCGCCACGCGGTACACCGCGCTTAGCTGCGCCGAACCAATGCCCAGCACTTCCTGCGTGGAACATATAGAGCCGGAACCCATCCCCACGCGCAGCGCCGACGCCCCGGCTTCCACCAGAGGCTCGGCCTGGTGAGGGGTAACCACATTGCCGGCTATGACGGGCAGGCCGGGCTTGACCTCCTTAATCTGCCCAATACGCTTCACGGCGTAATCGGTGCCGCCTTGCGCCGTGTCTACCACCAGCACGTCAACGCCGGCGTCCACGAGCGCTTTGACTCTTTCCACGTCGTCATCTCTCGTGGAAACAGCCGCTCCCACCCGCAACTGGCACGTCCTGGCGTCCAGCAAGGCATCCGGCTGGCTGTCCATTTTCCTGACGTCCGTTACGGTGACCAGGCCGCCCACGCTCCCGTCTTCATTCAGCAGCACCAGCTTGCTGGTAATCCGCTCTTCCCTAAGCGCGGCCCGGGCTTCCTCAATAGAGCTAACTGAAGCCCGCGGCCGGACAGCCAGTTTGTTCACGGGGGTCATGACCTTGCCCAAACTCACCTCGGTGTCGTTTTCCAAAGCCACGTGCCCTTTGGTAACCATGCCTAACAGGCGCGAAAACCTGGTACCATCTTCCGTGATCAGCACGGTGGAAAAGCCAAACCGTTTCCTGATCTTGTACACCTCGCTGATAGGGTCGCCGGGACAGCGGCACACTGGCTCTTCAATGATACCCATCTGGTGCCGTTTAACTTTTTCCACCTCGCCGGCCTCTTTCCAAGGCGGCATGTTGTAATGGATCATGCCCAAGCCGCCGCGCAGGGCCATCTGGATAGCCATGATGGCTTCAGTAACCGTGTCCATGGGAGCGGTTAACAGCGGCAGCTTCAAGTCAAAGCCAGGCGCCAGAGTGACGCTCAGCTCCGCCTTGCCTCCCGCCGAAGTAAAAGCGGGCAGAACGTTGAGGTCGTCAAAAGTGCGTCCCTGTCCCTCTCCAAAAACCTGCTCCGCGGTCAATCCGTCCACGCCTGCTGCTGTGCGTAAATTTTTGTTCACGGTGCGTCCTCGCTAATATTGAAGGTGAGGTGAAGTGAAGTTGTCAAAGAACTTACGACTCCGGTCCGGGCTGGAGAGAATAGCACGGGGCAGTTGTAATGTAAATATGAAAAAGTAGCTCCTCGCCTATGCTCAACCTTCGCGGTTGCCACGGTGAATTCGCTTAAGCACAGTTCGGACGCGCTATGGCACCGCTTTTAGCCCCATGGAGCCAGCTTACCCGTGAAGTGCGCCAGCCGCGAGGCGGTGGATCTTTGATTGGCGTACGTTTGACGAGTGAGCTGTTACGCTCCCGAATATTTACATACGCCTTCAAAAACACTCCCATATTACGTAATATGGAAGTAAAACATGGCTGAAATTAGGCAT
>CAZLVG010000066.1:0-4542 GCA_964562905.1 uncultured Candidatus Saccharibacteria bacterium
GCAGTGCCTACGCCCTAAACAAGGGAGGGTATCGGCGCCCGGGCCGCGGTGGGAGCACGACCCGTCACCTAACCTTGCCACTTGCGTTTTTATCTTCTTTTAATTTTTGTTCCCGCCCGTCGCGGACTACACTTCCTTATAGAACAAACAAGATTTTTAGTGTGCTACCATTATCACATGCCAGAAAGAGAACCGCCGTTGTTTAGCGCCGGCAATCAGGGCGAGGGAGAGCCCGCGCAGCCGGAAATTCCGCCAGAAGCGTTGCGCGATCTGCGGGATATCGCCCAGCGCGTGGGAGGAGATTTTGACATGAAGGTAGAATTGGGCGAAGCAGACGAAGGCAGCTATTTTGATCCCGAGAACGTATCCATCACACTGGATCCGGAACACATTGCCAAAAACCCGGAGCTGGCCCGCTTTGTCGTCTTGCATGAAGGCGCGCACCGGGCCATCACGCCCGGGCCGCGTAAATTAGGTTTACCGCGCCAGGAGTCGCAGCAATTGTACGGCCAGCTAGGTTTCGGGTACCTGCAAAACGTTGTTGAAGACGGGGCGGTGAACACTTGGGGCAGCCGGCGGTTTCCGGGCATTAAAGAAGATGTGCGCAAGGTCCACGATGAGCGGTTTGCACAGGAAAACACCGTTTCGATAGCCGGAAAAGAAATAGAACGAGTAGCCAAAGACTTTTTCAAAAAACATGGCTATTTTCCTCGCTTTCTCCAGGCCGGTTCCGAATACCTGCGCGACTGGCACCAGCAGCGCTACAGTCAGCAGCTTGACCAGCAGGTTGACAAGTGCCTGCGTCGCACCGGCCAGACGGCGCGGGAACTGATGGGTACTATTCCTGATCCGGGGGCGGCCGCGCGCGATGAGCGGGAGACGCTGCGCGCGGGAAAAAAGCGTTTTAACACAACAACGGAAAGAATCTGGCCGGAGTTTAAAAAACTGGTGGAGCAGGATAAGCATACCGAGTCACTGCGACAGATGGTTAACGACGAAGAAGCATATGATCAACTGCCGCAAGACATAAAAGACGCGCTGGAGCAGGCGGCCCAGGAACAGCAAGCTGAACGCGGGGAAGAGACAGGTGAGAAGCCAACAGCGGGCGGGGTAACAAAGCCTGGCGAGGCCGGCGAGCGGCCGCTGCCGATAGACAAGCTCTCGGACGAAAAGCGAAAACAATTGGAAGAATCCTATCAGCAACTGCCGCGTGAGAAAAAGCGGGAGCTGGAGCAAAAAGCGCGCGAAGGACTGGAACAATTTGAGGATGCTTTGAACAAAGGCCTGCGCGGCAAGCTGCAGCGGCCGGAAGATAGGCCGGAGACGCACGGCGAGCAGCACGCGCGCGAGGATCAAGAGCGCGAGGCAGCCGAACACAGCCGTCAGGCCGAGGCAGACCGCCGCCGGCTGGAGGAACAGGCGGAGAGGCAGCGGCAGGAAAACTTGACGCCTTATGAACGTATCCGGTCAGACATGGAGCCGCAGATTGACGACCTGCACCGCCGCCTGCGCGTTACCCTGTTGCCGGAGGAGTTTGGAGGCGAGGAAGCCGGCTGGCCCAGCGGGCAGCAATTGGATGTCTCGCGCGCTATGCAGGCCGAGGCCGACCCCACCCAGCGCGGCAAGCTGTGGATCCGCGAGAGCGAGCCGGGAAAAAGCGACTACCGCTTCTGGCACCTGGTTGACGTATCGGGATCCATGAAAGGCGAGCCGATCAATGAAACCCTCAAAGGCGTGGTGGTGGCCAGCGAAGCTGTTGACCGGCTGGAGAACCGCAATTCGGACACTATGGAAGTCCGTCAGGGTATTTCCGCTTTTCATCGCCGATATTTTGACGTTAAAGACATGCGGCAGCGGATTGACTCGGAAGTGACAGACCGCATTGCCGGTTTACCGGGACGCACGGGCGACCAGGACGCTGGCACTGATACATATACGGCAACAAAGTCCGCTCTGGAGTCGTTGCGGAAAAACCCGGGTGAGAATGGAAACTACCTTTTGACGTTTACCGACGGTGAACCAAATTATGATGTCAGGGAACAATTAAAAGAACTTTTAAAGGATGGCCAGGCGGAACGGCATAAGCAAAACATACAGATCGGCGTCATTTGGCTGGCCGAGGGTGCCAGCGAGGAAAAGGTCCAGCAGATAGTAGAGGATTACGGCTATGATTTCGGCCTGGCCATGCCGGCCGTGTCAAAACCGGGCGAAAAAGACTTTGCCGCGCGACTGGCTGACTTACAAGAGGAGCTTGTTCGCCGTGGCCGCGAGTAGTATTTTTATCGTATGACAGTTCTAGCCGATCCTGCCCGCCGCATCCGCGCCCTTGGTCACGCGCCGTGGCCGACTGACCGGGTACTTATTATAAGGGAGCGGCCGGAAGCTGACGCCATGTCACTGCTCAACGAAGTCGCGCCGCCGCAGGCCCAGCGCGTGACTGTTGATGACAAAAACACTGAATTGCGCCCGCTGCTGTTGCAGGCGACGGATGCTGGCACTTGGCTGGTCGCGGACATTAAGGACGATCTGACGCCGGACTCTGTTACGGCTATTAAAGAAATCAGCCGCGGAGAGCTGCACCAGCCGGATAGCAAGTGGTGTGACCTGCCGGAAGGCTTTCGCTTCATTGCCCTGATTGACCGCGGCGAGATTGCCAACCAGTCTTACCGCAATTTTCTTAATCTGTTTGACTCGGCCATTGCTGTTTCCTGACACCTATGCCAGAAAGAGTGCCATTTCAACCTGATACTACTCCCGTTGAACACGAGGAGAGTTTAGAGCGGCTGCGCGAGATGGGCGGCTTTGCCTACGAAAAAAACGAAGAAGGGCCTGGCGGCACCATAACCTTTCTAGGATCGCGGCGCGGAGTCGGTGGAGCCGACCGGGATGTATCTGTTTCGTTCCCTACGGAAATTGAGCGAGAGGAAGAGGTCACGGAAGTTGTCGAGTCCATCCAGCAAACGCCGCTCTTCCGTAAAATGCTAACATTTACGGCTGAAGCATACAACCAAAGGCGTGTTCCTTTGATCCAAAGCGTACCCGGAACGGGCAAAACATTCGCTTACGACCGGTTCAGCCAGCTGCTGCACGGCAAGGGCGAGCGGGGCGAATATCTGGCCTGCACCCCGCGCACTAATGAGCTGGACATTGTCGGGCACTGGGCGCCGGCTGGCGGAGAACTTAATCTGGAAGACCTAAAAGACAAACTGCAAGAAGACGAGAAATGGCAATCATTTCATAAGCAATACCAGAGCGAAGTCGAGCAACTGGTAGCCCAGGCCGACAGGTTGTCGCATACTGACTACACCGAACGTTGGCAAGGTTTGCAGGAAAAGTATGTGACAACTTTGCAGGATAGAGAATCTGCTATGTTCGGCCAAAAGACCACCAGTAATTGGGAATTTCACAAGGGTCCCCTGCTGCGCGCCTTCGCTGATTCAAGCGACCCTAACGATAAAGGTCAATTCGCCATTATTGACGAAATTGATAATCTGCCGGAAAACTACCAGAACATTTTCCTGCAGATATCGGGTGAGAAAGCCCAGTTGGCGCCTCGCATTACTACCTACTCCGACAGCGGCCGGGTTGAGTACCAGCGCGGCCCGCACACTTTTATTGCTTTTGCCGCCAACTACCCCGAGTTAGCCGCCGGCAAGCGCGCTGTTAGCGCCCCTCTGGCCGACCGGGTGGACTGGATGTCAATTACCCCGGAAGAATCCTTGCGGGATGAGAAGCTGCGTATTGAACAGTATTCGTTTGGCGGCCTAAAAAAGCAACTTGAGGATCAGGAAGTTGATCCAAAGCAGGCGGAAAATATGCGGGCTGTGATGGCTCGGTCTCTGGGTATGTTGCACACATCGTGGAAGAAAGCTATGGCCGACTGGCGGGCGGAGGGAATTGAGGCGGGGGGCAGGGGCCGTTCCCGCGAACAGGAAAAAGAATTTTCCCAGCGGGCGGTAGCCGGGGTGGAGGAGTTTGTAGGCAACCATACGAGCGATCCCAACTATGCCGACGCGAAGACCGGACATGTTGACATAGCGCTTGTCTTGGCTGACAGCATTGCTAATACCTACCAGGAATATGCCGCGTCGGAATCGCTGCGCCGTAGATTTGACAAAGAAGTTTTAGTTCAGGTTCTCTGGGGCGGCAAGAAGAAGCTGCAGGAACAACCTGGCACCGGCCAGATGGAGCTGGTTGATTCCCCTATAACGGCGGAAGCGGCGTATCTATACACGGAAGAGAATAATCTGTTTCGCCCTTTCCGGCCGGAGTCCGACCGGCTGGAAGGCGCTTTATCCGCCCAGGAAGTGTTGACAGAGCAGGTGCGCCGCATGTCAGTAACCCCGGAAAAAGAGGAAACGCTGGCGCGCGAAGCAGCCGAGCGGGCTAAACACGCGACCGAACGGGTACGCTTTGCGTTGGAAGACAAGCTTGAAGCAATGCTAGAGAGCGAAGCTATTCCCGAGCCAGTGCGGCAGCGCACTGGTCAGCAACTTAAACGATTGCGGCAGCAAAACCAACCCAAAGAATAAAAGAAGATAA
>CAZLVG010000067.1:0-4438 GCA_964562905.1 uncultured Candidatus Saccharibacteria bacterium
GGTGCTGCCGTGGCTGCTGGTAGCTATTGACGCTTTCTTGGATAGACCGACCGCCAGGCGGGCGGCGGTGATGGGGGCGGTGGCGGCGGTGGTGCCGCTGTCGGGGCAGCCGCAAATCGCGCTGTACACCCTGCTGATAGCTGCCTTGTATGCCGTGATAAAAATCATTGCTCGTATCGTCAAGCTGGAAATTACCAATCAAGAATATTTCAAATTCCAAAAATCAGACAGGCACAAATTCCAAACAAAGCACAAGATTCAAAAACACAAAGACACAAACACGCCTGTCGCGACTGGGCGCCGTGTTTGTGTTTTGGGAATTGGTGCTTTGGAATTTGTTTGGGATTTGTGTTTTAACATTTGGAGTTTAATTCGTTTACGGATTACGGATTACGGGTTACGGGTTACGAGCCTCACCCTCCTGGCCGCGGTGCTGGCTTTATCCCTGGCGTCATTTGCTATTCTCCCGCTACTAGAATTTCTTCCCCAAACTGACAGGGCCGCCGGTCTTCCGGAAAGCGAACTGTACAGCTTCAGCTACCCTCCCCGCCACGCCATAACTCTGCTGCTGCCTTACTACTTCGGCGGCCACGAACATTACTGGGGCGCCAAGAGCTTTCAGGAGCTGGCGGCTTACGTGGGAATAATACCGCTGCTGCTGGCGCCGATAGCGCTGTTCTTCTGGAAAAAGTACCGGGCGCTTACTTTGTTCGCGCTGGCGCTGGTAATTGCGGCTTTAACTCTTGCTCCCGGCCGCTATTCACCCGTGTACAGCTATCTGGTGGAGCACGACTTACTAACGTCCGTCTCCGTGGCCGGCCGCTTTGTATATTTCTTTGACACGGGCGTGGCACTGCTGGCCGCGCTTGGTCTCAACAGCCTGATTAAACTGTTCAGAAAAAATAAAAAAAGGCGGGCAGCGGCTGCCGCTGTCGCGGTCCTGGCCGCCGCCAACCTTATTTACTTCGGCTGGAACTACAACCCTCTGACGCCGGCGCGGGCGGCTTTGCCATCCTCGGCTTTCCGGGCGGAGCTGGAACAATATAGCAGGGAAAAAGGACTGCCGGCCCGCCTTTACGCCGCCGAGAGTCTGCCGCTGACCGGACAAACCACGTCACAAACCAGACCTACCGAGCCGGTATCGCCCGTTTTCACCATCCATCAGCCTTTGGAGTTGACTCCGCGCGCCAGTTGTCTTGAATTCCCCGCGCAGGTTGAGCGCGGAAAAGACGGCTCCGTTACTATTCAACTGCGGCGCGAGATCGGCGACGCTCCGCTTCTGTCTGCCGTAATGACTGCCAGCCAGATAAGAAAAGACAGCCCGCGGGAGTTGTGTTTTCCTCAAAATTTCAATCCGTCCGGCCGGTTTTATCTTTCAGTCACCAGCAGCCGGAACAGCCATATTAAATTGTTCTACCGCCCGGACGGCGAAAAATCTGTATATTTCGTGCGGGTAAAAAACCCCACGCCGCGTCAGTTAGCACGATCACAAAAAAACGGACGCCTGGTTGTCGATCAAAAACTGTCGCCGCCCGCGGATACAGATACGGTTTTGCTTACACGCCATCTGCACGTCACAGCCGATGTCAGCTCCGCGCGCTGGATTGGGGCTTTGAGCATCAAGTCCTACAAGGAATTTATTGAACATTTCTTTGCCAACGACCGCGAGCCGTTCAACGGAGCCGGCGCGCACGCCCTGACCGAAAACAGGAGGATACTGGATATGAGCGGGGTGACTCACTTAACTCAAACTCTGACACGCGGCGCGAGAAGTGATCCGGTCACGGCCGCCGGTTATGAGTTGCAAAAGCAGGAGAATGCAGAAACAGAATCGGCGCGTTTGTATAAAAATCCGCGGTCTTTTCCTAAGGCTTACCTGGTCAGTAACGCCGTATTTGAGCCGGACGATACCGTAACGCGCCACCGCTTAAGCCAGGACGAATACGACCCGCGGAACATGATCTATGTCAACGGACCCGTGCCCCCCTTACCTTTGTCCGCAACCGGCAGGAAGCCGGTCAAAGGCTCGGCCAGAATAACCCGCTATAAAAACACGCGCGTTGATGTTGAAACAGACGCGAATGAGCAGGCCTGGCTGGTACTAACGGACGCCTGGACGCCGCGGTGGCGAGTGCTAATTGACGGACAGCCCGCCGCCAGCTATGCCGCTAACTCTGTCTTCCGGGCGGCTAAAGTGCCGGCCGGACAGCATGAAGTTACTTTCTACTACCGCTCCCCCGCCGTGGAGCTGGCTAGGCAATTGACCGCGGCCGGCCTGGTGGCAGGCGCCGCCCTTGTTATTTTTCCTCTTCCCGCAGCAGGCGCAAGGCGAGGTCGCCGCTTTTAAAATCATCCTCTGACAACGAGCCGTCGCGCGACAGCATCATGCGCGAAGGCAGGTAATCGTATTGGTCCGTGTAACGGATGGTGGGCGCGTCGCCTTCCTCGGTGCCTTCAGCCAGAATAACCACGAACACCGATGACACTTCCAGCGGCCGCGGCAGCCGCAGCCGCAGCCAACCGTTATCCTTAAGCTCTTCTACCGGCACCCGCCACTGGTGCAGCGCCGGCCCGTTAAGGGACCGCTTGAGCCGCACCACTAGCCGCCCGGAGCGCGCCCGCCCGCTGTAATTAGCCGTCATAATTTCCACGCCGTTAACCGGGCCGCCTCCGCCGGCCAGCTCCTGCCCCGCCCGCACCGGCGACAGCAGTTCTCCAACCACCCGCTCATAGGTTTCCTTTTCATAAACCCACGCAAACTCTTTACCGTGGACATAAGCCGTAAACACCGGCTCCTTTTTTTTGTAATACCGGTCGATAAAATTATTGGCGTAATGATCCGGCGCCCGTCCGAACATGTTGCGGTATAACACCACGTAATGCACCCGCGGCTGTTCGTGCGCGTTTATGTGGGCTACGCGCGCCGAGGTAAACGCGCCCAACTCCTCCGGATACCAGGAGGCCGCCACGGCCTCCGGATCATTCCGGGAAAGCCAGGCTCCTACCTGTTCCAAACCTTCTCCCCAGCCGATTTCTTCGCTTAAATTATCCGGCAGCAGAGGATTGCTGTAGGCAATGGCGTACGGGTGATAGCTATACACGGTAAAGCTCAAATACCCCACAACAAGAACACTTAATACAACTAAGGTATACCTGCCAGCATATTTCCTTTTGAAAATTAGAAATTGGAAATTGAAAATTATCCCGCTTACCCATACCAAGCCAACAGCCGCCAGCACGTTAACAGCTGGAAAGACAGGCAGAATATACCTGTCCCCTTTCTTAGCGCCCAGCATCATCATGAGCACAAAGAAAAACACGTAAGCCGCCAGCAGTCCGGTTAACCCCCGCCAAGTGCTCAACGGGGGCGCCTTCTCAATAGAAAAAGACCCTCGCCGCCGCCTTTTTTCAAAAGCGGCTACCGCTGCCAAGACAACGGCTGTCGCTGCCAGGGCCAGCGTTAAAGGTGTCGCCCGCGTCAGCAATGTGTAGATATAAAAAGTAGCGTTAACTATATAGTCTTCGGACATGTGGTGCGGCGTGGCCGCCGCTATGGAAAGGTCTCTTTTTAGCACCAGCGCATTGCCCTTAGGATTGTCAACCCACAATACGGCCGGCCAAACAATAACAAACATCAGTCCGATAATTATCAGCCACAAAACAAAATCGCGGCTGCGCTCCATGACAGCCGGCCAACTGAAGAGGCGGCGCCTTTCGCGGGCCAGCACCGCCAGACCGAAATACGGCACCAGAAAAACAGCGGGGGCCTTAGTTAAAACTGCCAATCCAGAGAGGAGGGCTGATGCCACCAGCCAGCGGCGGCTATAATCTTTTTGTACGTAGAGCAATGTGGCCAGCGCGGCCGTCAACATAAAGCCGGCCAGCAGCGCGTCCACGTGCACCACGCGCGAGTAGCCCACCAGATAAGGATCCAGCGCCACAAATAACGCTCCCAGCAACGGCAGAAAAGAGAATGTCCCTCCCTTACTCTGGAAACTGGAGATTGGGGGCTGGAGACTGGAAGCTGAAAACGTATCTCTCTTCACGAGCTCTTTTAACAATAAATAAATAACTGGCACAAACAGCGCGTTAACGATCGCGATAATCATCTGCGCGGGCCGCACAAAATGAATCAGATTGTTAAAAGAGAAAGGAACATGAGCCAGCAGCATTTTAGCCGTCACAGCCGCTCCGCTAAGCCACAAGGCCGTAACGCCGGGATGAGTTGTCTGCAGCATGTCGTTAAACCGCCAGTCCTTAAACGCCCGCACAAATTCATATGAGCGGCCGATCCAGTTCTTCTCGTCCGCCGTCAGAAAGGTTCCCAAATCCAGCACCCGCGGCAGCAGAGCAACAACAAGCAGGATCAATATAATAACTGCTTCTTTCTTACGCACAGTCATATGGTACCCCGTGAATAACAAATATGCGCCATCTA
>CAZLVG010000068.1:0-4419 GCA_964562905.1 uncultured Candidatus Saccharibacteria bacterium
TACGACTCTTTTGGCTCGGTATATCTTATCTTCGGTACGCAGAAAGTGAAAACTGTTTATCAACTCTTCAAGAATGTCACGGCATCGTTTTCTTTGATGTCGATAACGATGGAGATCAAGATATTTACTCCAGCCTTGGCGGGATGTGGCCGGGGTGGTAAACGATATTTGTTTGCTGTGCATGGCCAGCAGGGCCGCCAGTAAGGACAAGCCCGCCCACGGGATATTGCCGCGCCGGCCGGAGGCGGCGCGGAATTTAACGTAAGCGGCCAGCGAAAGCAGGTAAAACAGCGCGGTTAAAGAAACGTTGCGCTGGATGATGTAGGTGACCGCTTCCGTGGTTAGGGGGTGGACCGCGAAGATTAAGGACACAAACAGCGCGAAGAACACGCGTATATCCCATTCCACGCCGCCCGCGTTGAACGCGGCCCGGCCGCGGTAACAGCGCCTGGCCAGCGCCAGGCTTAGCCAAAAAAGTACTAGGGCCGTTAGTACGTGTATAGTCCAGTTAACCAGGTGGTAACCGAATACATTGAGGCCGTGCAGCCGGTAATTTAAGGCCAAAGTTACTTCGGGAAGCGATCTGCCCCCCATGTAGTTGGACAATCTGCTGAAATCAAACTGATGCAAGCCAGTGTTGGCTACAATATTGCCCAGATCGTCGTACACAAAAGGCGCCCGAAAACTGTTGATATAGGCGGCCCAGCTGATGATGACGATAATCAGGACGCACGCGGCCACGGTCCAGCCGGAGAACGGATTACGGTTGGTTGCCATTAGCTCTGTGTTAATAAGTCCAGTATACTGTATCCCATGGCTCCGCCCGAAACCGGAAGAGCGTCTTTGGGAAGCAGCGACTCGGCCAGTTCCTCACCGCCCGCCGTACGCAGGCTGCGCCGCTTCTTGTGGAAATTACTTTTTCTCCTTGTCGTCGTTGCGGTAATAGCGGCCGTAGGCGGTGCCTGGCTGTATCGGGAGACTAAAGAGCGGGAGAAACTGGCGGAAGAGCTGAAAAAAACCATGGCAGAACTGGAAAGTGTAAAAAAGGAAAAGGCCGCGTCCGGCGCCGGTACTGGCGGGGTGGTGTCACGAGGCGATGAGGAACTGGCCCGTCAAGTCCTGGCCGGCCTGGGCCGACACATTGTCATTGCTCCGTCTCCGGCGCCGACCGTGGCCACCATCATGGATGTTGAGGCGCTAAAAAAGGAAAGTAACTTTTATGAGGCGGCGCAGAACGGGGATTATCTGGTTATTTCCGGAAGGTTTATCATGCTGTACGACGCCGACGACGATATAATTTTGAATATAGCGCCCATACCGCCCGAAAGCGGGGCTTCGGCGCAGACAGAGCAGCAAGCCAGTCCCTTGCCGGCCGGCGGCGAAGAAGAACAGGCGGGACAGCAGCAAGAAGAACGGGCGGAGGAGACACCATAAATATGGTACGGTAAAGAACATGCCGCCGGCTCACTTGAAATCCGCCGCTTTAAATGGTATTGAAGCCGTGCCGGTCAGCGTGGAAGTGGATGTTCTGCCGGGCCTGCCCAGTTTTAACGTAGTGGGGATGGGCGATAAAGCCATACAGGAGTCCCGGCAGCGCCTGACGGCGGCACTGACCAACCTCGGCTACAAGCCGCCCCGGCGCAAGACTATCGTTTCACTGGCGCCGGCCACCCTTAAAAAAGAGGGGTCTTTGTATGACCTACCCATAACGGTGGGCTTTCTTGTGGCGTCCGGGCAGCTAGAGCGGGCCGTCGTCCAGTATCTGGCCGCCAATCGTGACGCCGTATGGTTCGCGGGAGAAGTGGGCCTGGACGGCAGCCTGCGTCCTGTCAGAGGGGTGCTGCCCATAGCCTTGTCGGCTGCCGGTCACGGCGCCAGGCGCCTGTATGTTCCCGTCGGGAACAGCGAAGAAGCGACATCCGTGGCCGATCAGCTGGAAATATTCACCGTTTCTTCTCTGCAAGAACTTATCTCCCACCTGTCCGGAATAGATGGGGGCGCTCTTGAAGTGCTCAAGCCGAAGGAATTTTCCGGTGATTTTTCCCGGCCGGAAGTGGATTTTGCCGACATTAAAGGGCAACAACACGCTAAAAGGGCGCTGCTGGTGGCGGCGGCTTCTTCCCATCACGTGCTTATGGTAGGCCCGCCCGGCACTGGCAAGACGCTGCTGGCGCGCGCCCTGGCCGGTATTTTGCCTCCGCTGACGCGGCAGGAGTCGCACGTGGTCACCTCGCTGCACTCCGTGGCCGGGCTGCTCCCGGAGGATCAGGGTCTTATCCGCCGACGTCCCTACCGCGCGCCGCATCACGGAGCTTCCCACGTGGCTTTGGTGGGAGGCGGGACCCACCCCAAGCCGGGCGAGGTGAGCCTGGCTCACAGCGGCGTGCTTTTTCTGGACGAATTGCCGGAATTTTCCCCCCACGCGTTAAATCAGTTGCGCCAGCCGGTGGAGGACGGCCAAGTTGTGGTCTCCCGTTCCTCAAGTTCAATACAGTTTCCAGCCCGCTCCGTGCTGGTAGGCGCCATGAATCCGTGCCCTTGCGGCTACGCGGGTAGCTCGCGCCGGACATGTCAATGTTCGCCGGGCAATATAGCGCGCTACCAGCGGCGCGTCTCCGGCCCGCTGCTGGACAGATTTGACTTGCATGTGCTGGTGTCCGATGTGCAGGTTGATGAGCTGCTGGGAGGAGAGGGGGAGGAGAGCGACAGTTCTGGAACTTCGCGTGGTATGGCTTTCAAGGCGTTCTCCGCCCGCGAGACGGCCCGTAGGCGCCAAGGCAAGACAAACGGCGAGCTGACACCGCGAGAGATAAAAAAATATTGCGCCATAGCCGCGCCTGGCAGGAAGCTGCTGTGCCAGGCCGAGGAACGTTTTCACCTGTCCGCCCGGGGAGTACACCGCTTGCTCAAGGTTTCGCGTACCATTGCCGATTTGGAGCAGCAGGAGGCCATCAAACCGGTCCATCTGGCTGAAGCGCTACAATACAGAGAGCAGCTGCGGCAAATGCTGCCGGATTTTGTGTGACGCGGATTCACCCCCTCCTAGCCTCTCCCGTCATCCATCATCAAGAAAAAAACCCCAAGTTTGAAGGCGGTTTCTTTTCCACCCCCTCCTAGTCGAGGGGGAGGAATTAAGAAAGGAAGTTCTCCTGTCAAGGGGGAGGAACTTAAGAAGAACCTCCTTAGCTTTTCTCTCCCTTGATGGGAGGGGACGAAGGGGAGGAGGGTGAAGGGTTAAACTCCAAAAGGGGATGAAGATAAAACACACACCGTCGTCGGAAACCCAGAGAGTTGCTGGCGCCTTACGAGCTATCGCCCGCATTGTGATACAATTTTATTATGCTATTTACCACCCCGCAGCATTCCTGGCGCATTTTTCTTTACGGAGGCGGCTCAACCTTGCTGCTAGTGGATATCTTTTTCCTGATTCGGGCCGCGCTGACGGATAACTACGTGTCCGCAGTTCCCATAGCGGCCGGCGTTTTGACGGCTGCCGGCTTGCTCATTGTCGTGTACGCGGAACAGCGAGCGCGGCGGGAAGACAGAGTAAATCACCGGCGTATATCGCGGGTAGCCCATCAACTGATTAATCCTTTGCGCGGCTTGCGTGCCAGACTGGAAAGCCTTTCCTCGCGCGCTGAGTTGTTACCTCCGGCGCAGCGCCTTGAGCTCAAACGCCTGCAGAGTGAAGCGGAAGTTTTACTGGATAACATACGGGACATGTTTCTGCTGCTACAGGCCCAGGAGGGGGAGATAAGCCAGGATATACGTGTACACAATATTTGTTCGTTGGTCGGGGAAGCCGTGGAGAGGAGCCGTCCTTTAGCTTCAGCCCGCAACAGCGGGATTGAAGCTACTTGTTACTGTGGACAGGCGGCGGTGCGTGCTGACCGAAGATTATTGTTAATAGTTTTGGAACACCTCATTGAAAACGCGCTTTTTTACACCATGACACCGGGAACAGTGAAAGTATCCGTGGCCAAAGGGAAAAGAAAAGCCAGGGTGATAGTGCAAGACAAAGGCATTGGCATCAGGCCGGAGGATAAAGAAGGGGTTGAACAGCCTTTTGCCCGGGGTGCCGGCGCTGAAAAGTATGATCCCGGCGGCATCGGAGTAGGAGTAGCTTTAGCTCGCGCAGCAGTCCGGGAAGTTGGAGGCTCCCTTACTTGGCGTAGCCGAAAAAAAACTCTCGGCTCTCAGTTTGAAATTCTCCTGCCGCTGGCGCGCTCAGTGGGCGACTAGAGGGAATTGAACCCTCATCGCCGGGACCACAACCCGGTGCTTTACCATTAAGCTATAGCCGCCATGCACGTTAAGATATCATAGAATAAAAGTTGCATTTTATCAATAAACCAGGCAACGTATAGAGGACTTACGTAACTAACACTACTAACACCTACGAGGTGTACACCTACGAGG
>CAZLVG010000069.1:0-4409 GCA_964562905.1 uncultured Candidatus Saccharibacteria bacterium
CGCGTCAATCCTGTCTACGCCCCATTCAATGGTTTGGCTCGGGTCTTCCTCATCATCGCCTCCATTCTTTTTACAGTCAGGCCACGGGTCGCAGCCGCCCGGCGGTTTCAAGGCAAAGGTGCGAGCGTCCGGTTCCACCGCTTTGACTCCTTCCAGCGCGCCGATGGCTCCGGCCGCGGCTCGCGAGGGGACCAGGACTACCAGCCCGTCTACCAGCGGCAGCTCTTTGACTATTTGTCCGCCCCGGCTTTCAATAGCCGCCCGGGCCGCCTCGTTGACGGGACTCTCCAGCGTAACAATGGTCCGCAGAGGCGGTCCAGCGGCTCGTGAATTAGAGCCGCCGACGGCAAAAACGGCGCCGCTCATCGCCACGACGGATAAGACAGCTACGGCTAAATACAGTTTATTTTTCATAGAATTGCGTTGGTTAAGGTTAAGCTATTAACTGCCTACCTTGCCTCAAAAGGCAATTTATTACTGTCGTACCACGCGGGCTGTAAAAACAAAGGCCAGTTTTATCCCCTGGCGGCCGTGACGCCCCACACTTCCCGGGCGCCGGCCTGTTTAAGCGGCCGGGCCGCGTCGGCCAGGGTAGAGCCGGTCGTGGTTACGTCGTCCACCAGCAGCCAGTAGCGCTTATCGGGCAGGGGGCCTTGGAGAGCGAAAACGTTCTTGGTGTTTTGCCGCCGCAGCTGCGGCGGCAGCTTGGTTTGCGTCCAGGTGGGCTTAACCCGTATAAGCCCGTTCCACTGGGGTATGTTAGCGTGACAGCTCAAGGCGCCGGTGATTTCCTCGCTTTGGTTAAAGCCGCGTTGCCTTAAGCGGCGCCGGTGCAGCGGCATCGGGATCAACACTGCCTGCCGGCGCAGCTGGGGCGGGGGAGCGATAGCCGCCAGAGCCGGCTCCATCAGCCGGGCTAAAACGGGCGCCAGTCCCGTCACTCCTTTGAATTTCAGCCAGCCCACGCCCCTTCTGAAAACGGGGGAGCTGTACTGGCCGGCGCTGGCCAGGCCGGCCAGCCCCCTGACGTTTCTTTGTACCGAGTAAAGCGGCAGACTCTCCCGGCAATCTTCACACAACCAGGTCTGCTCTCTAAGACAACCTAGACAGCGGGCGGGCGCCACTGCTCCCGCCAAACTCCAGAGATGACATTTTATCAGGCCATCCCCCACGCGACCGTAAAAAAGCGGTGGTAGTTAAGGCTTTTTAACCGGCTCGACCGTTATCCGTCCGCCGGACTTCTTGACCAGCACCTGCTGCCCTTCACCCACTTCTTCCGTTACCACTGAAGAGGCAATAGGATCTTCCAGCAACTCTTGGACAATGCGGCGAATAGGCCGTGCCCCCGCGTTCTCGTCAAAGGCTTTTTGGGCGATCTCCGCTGTAACTCCCTTGGAAACGTTCAAAGTTATATTCTTCCCGGACAGCCGCCCCCGCAGATCTTCTACTTGCAGTTCCGCTATTTGCCGCAGACCCGGCAGATTTAGGGGGGAGAAGACAATAATCTGGTCAATTCTTCCCAACAACTCCGGTGCCATGGTGTCTTTGAGCTCTTTGAGGACAGTTTCCTTCAGCTGGCGATAGCGCTGCTCGGCGTTGTCGCGGGCAGAGCCTTCCTCCGGCAAAGTAAAGCCCATGCGGGCCTGCTGCGACAGCTCTTTTGAGCCTAGGTTGCTGGTCATCAAAATGATGGTGTTGCGGAAGTTTACCTTGCGGCCCTGGGCATCCGTCAGCTCCCCCTCGTCCAGTATCTGCAGCAGGATATTGGTTACGTCGCGGTGTGCCTTCTCCACTTCGTCAAATAGCACGATAGAGTAGGGCTGGCGCCGGACCGCTTCCGTCAGCTTGCCGCCTTCCTCGTAGCCCACATAGCCAGCCGGCGCTCCGATCAGGCGCGAGACGGAGTGCGACTCCATAAACTCCGACATGTCCACTCTAATAAGGGCGTTTTCGTCTTCAAACACTTCTCGTGCCAGCACCTTGGCCGTTTCCGTCTTGCCCACACCCGTTGGTCCCAGAAAGATGAACGAGCCCAGCGGACGGTTGGGACTGGCAATACCGGCCCGGCTGCGCCGCACGTATCGCGCTATGGATTTTATCGCTTCTTCCTGTCCCACGATATGCCGGCGCAGAATGCCTTCCAGGTTGGAAAGCTTTTTTAGTTCCGATTTCATTATTCTAGTGACTGGTACTCCCGTGCTTTCAGCCACTACGCGGGCAATGTGTTCCGCCTTGATGGACAAGCGTTCGTCGTCCCTTTCTTCCGACAGCTTGCGCGTGTAGGCTGACAGTTTGCGGTTTAGCTCGCCTTCCTGGCGCTTTACTTTCAAGGCCTCTTCATAGTTTTCTGTTTCTATGGCCTTTTCCTTCTTTTCTCGCAGCGCGTCCAGGTTGTTTTTAAGTTGATTAGCCGCTTGAGCCTTGTCGCTACCGGCCAGTTGCAGCTGCAGGGTGGAAGCCGCTTCGTCCAGCAAGTCAAACGCCTTGTCGGGTAGAAAACGGTCGGGGATGTAACGCTGGCTCATTTCCACCGCGGCGCTGATAGCCTCGTCTGTTACGGTCAGCCCGTGATGCTGTTCGTACGCCTCGCGCGCCCCTTCCAGAATAGCCGTCGTCTCTTCCTCTGTCGGCTCCTTTACTTTGACCGGCTGGAAGCGCCGTTCCAGCGCGGCGTCCTTCTCCACGTGCTTGCGGTATTCATCCATGGTGGTGGCTCCGATGATGCTGATCTCCCCTCTGGTCAGGGCTGGCTTCAGCATATTGGCGGCGTCCATGCTGCCGCCGGCCGAACCGGCACCCACGATGGTGTGCAACTCGTCAATGAACAGTATGGCGCTCTCGTCAGCTTCCAGCTCGCGCATTAGTTCTTTAATGCGCTCTTCAAATTCCCCCCGGAAAGTGGTGCCGGCTAGAATACTGGCCATGTCTAGCGCCAGGATTTTCTTGTTCTGCAGTTTGGAGGGCACGTTGCCGGCCGCTATCCGCTGGGCCAGTCCTATGACGATGGCTGTCTTACCCGTGCCGGGGTCGCCAATCAGAATGGGGTTGTTTTTGGTTTTGCGGTTAAGGGTGCTCATCACGCGGTCTATCTCCTTGGTGCGCCCGATGACGGGATCGTACTTGCCCTCCGCCGCGCCTTGGGTGATGTCCTGGGTGAAGAAATCAAAGGCGGGAGTTTTACTCTTGCGGGAATCCGCTTCGGTTAAAGCGGTTGGACTGCCGGGCAATTTTTTCTGCTGTACCACCGTTTGCGCCGGCGGAGCTTGGGGCGCGGTTGGAAAACCGAGAAAGTTGGACAAGTCGGGGAAGTGGGAGGTGCTTTTTAGCACAATCTGTACCTGCTGCACCAGCGCTTTGACGTCAACGGGCGATTTTTCCAGGATCCGGTAAGCCGTGCACTCTTTATTAGTCAGGATGCCGAACAGCACGTGCTCCGTGCCGATGTAGCGGTGGTGGTACTGAAAAGCCGTGCGGGCTCCTTTTTCAAAAACGGCGCGGGTGTGGGGAGAGAGTTCTTCCTTGTAATGAGCTGTTTGGGGCCTGCTTTCCAGCTCGCCGCGGATGAACTCCGGCGTCAGTCCGAATTTTTTTAATATACTGTAGGCCAGGCAGCCAGCTTCCTGCGACATGCCGTACAAGACGTGCTCCGTGCCTATGTGGGCAGCTTTAAGTTCCCGGGAGGTTCTGGCGGCCTGCGTGAGGATATTCTTCAGCCGGCTCGTCAATTTGTCCTGGATAGGATTTTTCATGGTTGAATCATCGTTAGTTGTTTGTTGATAAGTTCAGTATACCAACAATTAGGTTATGTACCATAAAAAGCAAGATGGTTAAAGAGGATTTTTTATATCCACTTGTCTATAACCGCTGTCCGCCGGCCGGCAAATACCGCATAATAATTTTATGGCATCAGCCAATAGGCGGGATAACCCTTACTACCAGGCCCAGGCTATTTTAAGCCGGCGCGGTCATTCTGTCTGGGAGGTGCGGCAGAAAATGAAACGCCAAGGGTTTAAACCGGACCAGGCGGATAGTGCTGTGGCCAAGTTGCAAAAACTAGGGCTGCTGGACGACCGTGCTTACGCTGAGGCGTATATCCGCGACACCTTGCGCGCTAAACCGGTCGGTCCCCGCTGGTTGAAGCATAAGTTAAGGCAAAGAGGGGTGAGTGAGGATATAACAGGCGAGGTGCTGGGGGCCGCTTTCTCCGGCGGGCGGGAAGAACGGCTGGCCCGAAAAGCGGCCCAGAAGTGGCGGCGCCTGCATCCACGGCACGGCAATGACCGCCGGCGCCTGTCCCGCTTTCTGTCCTCGCGGGGGTTTACCCACGGCGCCATTAACGCTGTTCTTACTTAAGCTCGACTTTCGCGGTTCAGAAACCTTTTAGCTCAATTGAGCCAAAGCAGTTAAGT
>CAZLVG010000070.1:0-4219 GCA_964562905.1 uncultured Candidatus Saccharibacteria bacterium
GGAAGCTTTTTTACTTGCCCCTCCGTCAAGGGAGGGGGAAAACTACTAAGGAAGTTTCACCCTCCCCTAACCCCTCCCATCAAGGGAGGGGGAAATAAGGAAGTTTATTTTCCGCAGCAGGCGTGATTTTTTGCGGGCGGCTTTGTTGGGATGCACGACGTGGCGGCGGGCGGCTCGGTCCAGCGCGCTTTGGGCCTTAGTGTAAGCTTCCAGCGCGGCTTCTTTGTTTTTCTCGGCCAGGGACTCTTTAACGGCGTGCACTTCCTGGCGCATTTTTTTGCGCCAGCGGTCGTTGACGGCCCGCCGGCGGATGTTCTGGCGCAGAGACTTTTTGGCTGCTTTAAGTTGGGGCACAATTAAAGTTTAAAGATAAAAGAGAAAAGATTAAAGTAAGCGAACTTATATTAGCAATCCAGTGGTGGGATTATGGGGGATTTGGTGGAAAAATGCAAATTACCAGTAACTGGTAATCCGTAATCCGTAATCCGTAATTCGTAATTCGTAATTCGTAATTCGTAACTCGTAATTCGGTGAGTAGGCGGTAGTTGAGTAAGGCGATAGTGAGTCATCCGCCTTCGCCTGTTGGCGAATGGCGGGGTCAAATATTAGTCGCTCGTGCTTTAGCAGCGGACAACCCCATGTTATTATTGCGAGGAGGAAGGAGGTGAGGAAGATGATAGAGAAAAGACTTGAGGTATTGCAGCGCCAGCTGGTGGACTTAGAAAAACGCACGAACACGCCCATTCTTACGCACCCGACTTTCAGGCGGGCGGTCATCCTTGGCGCTTGTCTCGGGCTTGTTTACTCGCTTGTGTGGATTCTATGGATAGCTGCAACTGCCGCAGCTATTCTTGGTTGGATACCGGTAGGGAAATAACGATGCCTCATTCCTAACCTCGGAGGGTCTAGGCCCATCTTCTTCCCAGTTTCATCAAAGGATGGCTCACGTGGTCCGTGTTCCTCGATACCAAGCAACGCTTAGGATACCCACGATGATCGTTCCCCATATCAGACTGCTTGTGGGCTCGGGAATGGGGTGGAGCGTTGCTTGGTATCTCTGTCCCTGCTCTAAGTGCCCTGAGAAGTTCCATTCCTGCGGTGGCAGGTTGGGATGGACCATTGTCATGGTCGCCTGGTAATCTTCTCCAAGACCATTGTTAATTGACTGTGGTTAGAGATTATCCGCCGTTAATATCTTCTTGGGGGAGAGGAGTTTATTTTGGGAGTCATAACTGCCGATGCCTACCAGTTCTTTGTCTTCGGTTAGCAGGGCCACGGGGCGGTTGGCTTGCGGCTCGCGGCCACTCCCCCACTTTATTTTTTGCCCCCTGCTTAATTGTGCGACGTTAGACTGATTGAGTTGAACCGCCGGCAGATGGGAGACGGCGGCGCGCGGCGGCAGCAGGTAGTCCGGCAAGTTTTCTTGTGTGAGCTCGTTCAAATCCACGGCTTTTTCCGCGCTGAATTGTTGCGCCGGTTGTTTCACCGAGGCGTCGGAAGCCGGGGCGGGGCCGATGCTGGCGCGCCTTAGCTCTGATATGTAGGCGCCGGTGCCAAGAGCCTGGCCGATATCCCGGCCCAGAGAGCGGATGTAAGTGCCGGAGCCGCAGGTTACTTCAAGCGACAGCCGCGGGTATTCGTATTCCATAAGACGGATATTGTATACGCGCACGGTTTTGGGTTTCAGCGCCAGCGGCTTGCCTCCCCTGGCGGCTTTGTACGCTTTTTGTCCTTTTACTTTCACGGCGGAATAAGCGGGCGGAATTTGTTGCTGGGAGCCGATGAAAGAGGTTAGAGTTTTTCGGATTTGGGCCATGGGGATTTGGCTTGGATTTTGGAATTTAGATCTTGTAATTTTTCCGGTAACGTCATCGGTGTCGCTGACGGCGCCCAGAGTAAGCCGCGCTTCATAAGTTTTGGGCAGCAGGTTCACATATTCCATAAGGCGCGCTGCCGGGCCGACGAGTATAAGCAGCACACCGGTGGCGAAGGGGTCAAGCGTGCCAGCGTGGCCAACTTTAGCAGCTGGTAACTGGTAACCAGTAACTGGTAATAGGCGGCGGATGTGGGCGACGATGTCGTGGGAGGTTAGGCTAGGGGGTTTGTCGATGTTGAGTACGCCGCTTGCGTTTTTGTGGTTTGTTGACATTTCAGCTACGATACAGTAATTATTAGGCCATGTCTAAACGCGCACTAGTTACAGGCATCACGGGTCAGGACGGCTCTTATCTGGCCGAGCTGCTACTGGAAAAAGGGTACAAGGTTTATGGACTGGCGCAAAGGAGCGCGACCGATCAGTTTGAAAATATTGAGCACATCCTGGACAGAATCCATATCATAACGGGCGACCTGGCTGACGTATCCTCGCTGTACCGGGCGGTGGATATGGCCAAGCCGGATGAAGTTTACAACCTGGGGGCGCAGTCTTTCGTGAAGTCAAGCTGGGACTTGCCGGAGCTTACCGGGGATGTGACGGGCTTGGGAGTGACGCGGATGCTGGAAGCAATACGGAGAGTTAAACCGGACGCGCGTTTTTATCAGGCCAGCAGCAGCGAGATGTTCGGCCAGGTGGTGGAAACTCCACAGAATGAAAAGACTCCTTTTCATCCGCGCAGCCCTTACGGTGTAGCCAAAGTTTACGGCCACTGGGCTACGATTAATTACCGGGAAAGCTACGGCATGTTTGCCTGCGCGGGGATACTGTACAATCACGAAGGCCCCAGGAGAGGCCGCGAGTTCGTGACCCGCAAGATTACTATGGGAGCGGCTCGTATCAAAGCCGGGTTACAGGACGAGTTGGTATTGGGTAACCTGCAAGCCAGGCGGGACTGGGGATTTGCCGGCGACTACGTCAAGGCGATGTATCTTATGCTGCAGCAGGATAAGCCGGAGGATTTTGTGATTGGCACGGGAGAGAACCACTCCGTGCAAGACTTGGTGGAGCTGGCCTTCGGTCATGTGGGCCTGGACTGGCGCGACTATGTCAGGCAGGACGAAAAGCATATGCGGCCGGCAGAGGTGGATGTGCTTTTGGCTGATCCCACTAAGGCGCGGGAGAAGCTGGGGTGGGAGCCAAAGGTAAGGTTTCCTGAACTGGTGGCTATGATGGTAGAAGCGGAGACAGAGAGATTAAAAATTGGAAATCGGCATCTAGAGGCAAGTAATCAGTAACTAGTAACTAGTGATCAGTAACTGGTAACTAGTAATCGGTGAGCATGGCGTAGTTATGGGCGAAGAAACAATTATAATCACGGGCGGGAATGGTTTTGTGGGGCGGCACTTGGCGGGTAGGCTGAAGCAGGAAAAAGGCGTGAGAGTGGTGGTTTGGGATCGTTCGGTTGAAGGGGTGGATGAGAGTGTGGAAGGGGTGGAAATGGACATAACTAAGCCGGAGACCTACCGGGAAAGTCTGCGGGAAGAGCGGCCGGCCTGGCTGGTGCATCTGGCGGCGGTGCCTTCGGCGGCGTTAGCGTCGCAAAATGAAGAGCGGGCTTGGCAAGTGAATGTAGAAGGAACAAGACAGCTGTTGGAGGAAGCGCGGCGGGTTAGCCCAGGCACCCGCGTGCTAGCGATTAGCTCGGCCGATATTTACGGCCAGGGAAGCAGCACTCCCCTGCCGGAGCTGCCGCTGGCGGAGGCCCGCCCGCGCAACGCTTACGCGCAGACTAAGTGGGAGATGGAGCAATTAATAGAAAAGAGACGCAACGATAAAATTATCCGGGTGCGGCCCTTCCCTCACATAGGTCCCGGCCAGGCGCTGGGGTACGTGACGGCGGATTTTGCTTCGCAGATCGCGCTGATAGAAAAGGGGGAGCAGGAACCGGCGCTAAGAGTTGGTAACCTGGAGGCGAGGCGCGATTTTACCGACGCGCGCGATGTGGTGCGCGCTTATCGGCTGCTGATGGAAAGAGGCAGGCTGGGCGAAGTGTATAATGTGGCTTCGGGCCGGGCGGTCAGTATTCGGCAAGTCTTGGACAAACTGCTGTCCTTGAGCGGCGAGGAAATAATGGTGGAACAAGATAAATCGCGCCTGCGGCCGGCGGATGTGCCGGTGTCCGTGGGAGACGCCTCCAAATTGAGGCGGGCCACCGGCTGGCGGCCGGAGATCTCCCTGGACAGGTCGCTGGCAGACATATTGAATTTTTGGCGGGAGAAGTGTCGGGGACTGGTAACTAGTAACTAGTAACTGGTAACTAGTAACTGGTAACTAGTAACTGGT
>CAZLVG010000071.1:0-4163 GCA_964562905.1 uncultured Candidatus Saccharibacteria bacterium
TGGCCTGACTGTAAAAAGAATGGAGGCAAAGGATGAGGAAGACCCGAGCCAAACCATTGAATGGGGCGTAGACAGGATTGACGCGGACCTGGCCTGGCCTGCCAGCCTGGGTGGGGAAATAAAAACAGCGATCCTGGACACCGGCATCGATAAAGACCACCCCGATCTGACTGACAACCTCAAAGGCGGCATAAATTTTGTGGCCAAAGGCCCCTCCTGGAAACAGGCCGACCCGGATAAGTGGGACGATGATAACGGACACGGCACCCACGTGGCCGGCGTCGCGGCAGCGGTGGACAATGACATCGGCGTTATAGGCGTGGCCCCGCGAGCGCACCTTTACGCCGTCAAAGTTCTTGACCGCCAGGGATCAGGCTACGTCAGCGACCTGATAGACGGTCTCGGCTGGACCGTGGATCATAATATGCAAGTAGCCAACATGAGCTTGGGGACAAGCAGCGATATTCAGGCGCTGCATGACGCGGTGGACGCGGCCGAAGCGGCCGGACTGGTACTGGTAGCCGCGGCCGGTAACTCCGGCGACGGGGACGACACCACCAACGAGGTGATCTACCCGGCTAAATATTCCTCGGTGGCAGCCGTGGGGGCTACCGCCTCCGACGACTCCTCCCCCACTTGGAGCAGCGAGGGAGAGGAATTGGAGCTGGCCGCCCCGGGCGTTGATATAAGGTCCACCTGGAAGGACGGAGAATACCACACGGCCAGCGGCACCTCCATGGCTACGCCACACGCGGCGGGCACAGCCGCGCTGGTGCTGGCCACCACCATACCGTCCGCCTATGACGACGACGGCGACGGACAGTGGGACCCCGCCGAGGTACGGACGGCGCTTAAAAAGACGGCTGACGACTTAGGCCCGAGCGGACATGACAACTACTACGGCTACGGGCTGGTAGACGCCGAAGAAGCGGCCACCGGCAGCGAGACCAACTAGCACTAGCCGCCTGATCATAAAAACCCCGCCTAAAGAGGCGGGGTTTTGGGGCTCTTTAATACTCTTTACGCCTCGTTACACCTCGTAGGTATACACCTACGAGGTGTTCGGCGCCTACGAGGTGTTCGGCAACATCAAACGATACGAACCCCGCGTCATCGTTTTTCACTATTTCAATGGTGGCGGCATTTAAGTATTCTCATGCGCCTATTGCCTATGACTATGCGGCGAGGGGAAGAATGAGTTTTTCTCAATTTACTCCGCAACGGGAGATTTCCGCCGGTTGCGCGTTTGATGGTAGATTATTACGACAAAAATTTTATAATACACATATATGTATGCACAGTTGTGGCACTCGACGTCGGCTGAAAATGTTTTTGAACGAATAAAAAGTAATCACGGCGGACTTTCAAACACTGAGGCGCAAAAACGCCTCAACTCCTTTGGTCCGAACGAATTGCCGTCTTACGAAGGTGAACCGGCGTGGAAGCTTTTCTTGAACCAGTTCCGAAGTTCGCTCATGTATATCATGTTCGCGGCGATTGGCGTCGCGTATTTTATAGAAGATCGTACTTCTCTTATTTTTATTTCAATCGTTACGTTCAGCAACGCGCTCGTCGGTTTTTACCAAGAATATAAGGCTAATCACACTATTCAGGCGTTAAAGCAGCTGGTGAAGGCGAAAGCTCGTGTAGTTCGAGGAGGGCGAGAACAACAAATACTAGCGTCGGAAATTGTGCCCGGGGACGTTATCGCGCTTCGGCCGGGCGATAAAGTGCCCGCCGACGCGCGTATTTTTGAAGGTGATGGCCTCAAGGCCTTTGAGGCGGTTCTTACCGGAGAATCTAACGCGGTTGCAAAACAAGTGCAGGTGGTTCCAGAAAGCGCAGAAATCGGTGACCAAAAATCAATGGCATTCATGGGCACAACCATTGAGGATGGCGTCGGCCGCGCGGTAGTTGTCGCGACCGGAGTCAAAACCGCCTATGGCGACATAGCGCGAAGCGTTGCCGAAACAAAAGAAGAGCCGACGCATCTCCAGCGAGTTGTGCGTTCACTGTCAAAAATTATTGGACTTTTTATTACCCTAGCGGTCTTCCTTATTTTGCTCGAGGGATACCTCGCGGGTAAACCGCTGCGAGAATTATTCACTGGCGCCCTTGCCTTGCTTGTTTCCGCGATTCCCGAAGGGCTGTTGCCGGCAATCACCATTGTGCTTGCTATTGGTATGAGTCGCGTTGCCAAGCATCGCGGCTTGTCGCGGCGCCTTGCGTCCACGGAATCTCTGGGGGGTGTTACCGTTATTTGTTCCGACAAGACCGGAACGCTTACGGAAGGAAGAATGGAAGCCCGGCACGTTATTACGGTAGATGAAGATATTGAAATAAATACACAAGCCCCAGGTTCACTGCTGCTGCCGGAAGGATCCGCGCGCAACACGCTTGCCACGGCAATTCTGGTAAGCGACGCGTATATTGAAAATCCGGAGTCGCCAATAAACGAACTCGTCATTCGCGGACGCCCTACGGAACGGGCCATTCTTAAAGCGGGAGTGTTTGTCGGCCTCCAAAAAGAAGTCTTGGAAAAAGAGAATCAGGCGCTCGGCACGGTGTTCTTTTCTTCCGAGCGAAAGTATTCCGCAACGCTTAGAAAAACACCTGCGGGAGAAGAAAATTTGTATGTGATGGGCGCTCCGGAACAAATTCTCAAAAAGTCACACAAAATTTATTCAAAAAATAAACTGCTGCCGATCGAGGGAAATGACGGGAAACATTTAAAAAGTCATTTAGACAAGATGGTGGAGCGGGGCTATCGGCTTCTTGCGTGCGCGTATCGTCCGCTTGATTCTCGCCCGGAGCAG
Organism: uncultured Candidatus Saccharibacteria bacterium; assembly: GCA_964562905.1. GTDB lineage: Bacteria > Patescibacteriota > Andersenbacteria > UBA10190 > UBA10190 > CAYSWF01. Next base: position 2,817 of record CAZLVG010000071.1, read on the forward strand.
GGCTCTCTTGAGCGTGAGATCAAAGATTTGATATTGTTTGGTTTTATCGCCTTTAATGACCCGGTTCGACTCGAGGTGCCAGAAGCGTTGCGGCAAACGCAAGAAGCCGGCATTCGCACCGTCATCGTTACGGGGGATCATCAGCGTACTGCACGCGCGGTTGCCAAAAAGATAGGTTTTGACATCAAGCAAAACGAGGTTCTTGAAGGACGCGATATTGAAGAAATGACCGATGGTGAACTTAGAGAAAAGGTTGTTTCGGTGCAGCTTTACGCGCGGGTATCGCCTCGGCACAAGTTACGCATTGTGCAGGCGTTTCAATCGCGCGGTGAAGTGGTTGCCGTTTTTGGAGACGGCATTAACGATACGCCGGCCCTAAAGGCAGCTCAAGTTGGAGTCGCGGTTTCGTCTGAAATTGACGCGGTAAGAAGCGTTGCGGATCTGGTTCTTCTGGATGGCGGTTTTGATACTATCGTGAAGGCAATAGAGCAGGGGCGCATTATTTTTTACAATATCCGACGAGTTTTTCTCTATCTTCTCACCATTGATTTTTCTGAATTTTTCGTGTTCTTTGTCGCTATCATGTTCAAGTTGCCGTTGCCGGCAGTCGCGGCACAAATATTGTTTGTCAACTTGATAGAAAGCGGGTTGCCCGATCTAGCTCTCACTACAGAAAATGAACGGGATGGCATTATGAAAGAGAAACCACGCAAGCCAAACGAGTCAATCGCTCACAAACCAACACTTTTCTTTATGCTGTCTGCTTTTCTTATAAGCGGCGTAGTTGCCTTTGCCTTCTACTACGCGGCACTTTCGTTGACGGACAATCTTGACCTTACACGCACTATGACAACAGTGCTGTTATGTTTTGAGTCTCTCTTCCTGTCATTATCACTGCGCTCATTCAGAAAAGGCATTATGCGGAAAGACGTCTTTGGAAACAAGCTTTTAACGGCCGCGGTGGCCATTAGCGCCCTTGTGATTGTTGCGGCAGTGTACACGAATCCGCTACAAAATCTTCTTTCATTTGTTCCACTTTCCGCGACTGAATGGCTTTTTATAGTGATTGTCAATATTATCGGCGTGCTGTTGGTTGATCGGATAAAGGTCGCTTTTCTCGCGCGGCGGAAAGTATATGTCGCATAAAAATTGGATTAAAAAATTTCTTTTGCCCCTATTGACCCCGCCAGAGATCTCAAGTTCATTGATAATCACTACCAACAAAAAACTCCATTTACTAAGCGTTTGACTTATGATTTACATCAAAATCTCTAACGGGATTGATAAACGCATTTCTTCTTTGCCAAAAATATCCTACAAAGTGGCCGCCTAGCCCCGCCGCTCCGC
>CAZLVG010000072.1:0-4115 GCA_964562905.1 uncultured Candidatus Saccharibacteria bacterium
GTTTTTAACCGCCGCGCCTTAACACTGCCGGCCTAAACTCTTAATTTCTTTTTTTCAACTGCGAAAGTTGAGCTGACACCAGCCCCGAACCAGAACCGTTCAGAGCAGCGCGGAGATAAATGACGTCGCTTAGGTTTTCAGCCTAGCCTGTCAGGGAGCGGGGACTCCAGTATAAAGCCGTAGGGCGACCGCGCTTAATAGTGCGGCGCCTTCGCCCCGTCTAGGCGGGGCTGCGTCCTCTAAGTCACCAAGATCAATTACAACCGCAACGACTGCTTAAGCAGGGCCAGCGCGTTGGAAACACGGCCGCCCAGCGGGGATCGCGCTTTTTCTTTCCAGTTCAACATATCCGGATAGGAATCAGGTTTTTTAAGCCGGCGGCGCAGCCGCCGGTAGTTGGCTCCGACTATTTCCATCTTCCGCGGATCAATGGGGCCCCATCCCTTCCTGTGTAAATAATAAAGGTAGCCGATATCCCCCGGCTCCCATCCCAGCAGATAGGCAGCCACAGCGTCGGCCGCCACCGGATTAAACGACACCGCCAGCCAGCCTAGATTAACCGTCCTTCCCGAAGCCGGACCGTTGCCTTCCATGGCCTGTGTGCCGTCAATCACCGCCATGTGCGCCGGATGGTCGGCAAATACATCGGCCAGCGTGTGGTTGCCCGGATAATGTCCCGTCAACACCCAGGGCCAGCGGGCGTGATGACCCAGAGGAGAAGCTTTAACGATCATGGACCCCACCACTTGTGTTTTAACAGACAAAGTAACCCCGAAATAATGGTGCATCTTGGCCGGCACGGCCACGATGACAAAATCACTGCCGGCCACCCGGCGGGAAAATCCGATGGGTTTCTTTTTCATCTGCGCTGTGTAAGCGTAACTGGGCACCGTCTCATCCTCGTTCAAGTCAACCAACTCCACGTTGCCGGAACGGCTCAAGGTGTCATACCCCAGTCGTTCAAAAGCCGTTTTGGTAGGGCGCACGCCGGCGTCTCCCACCACCACCTTCTCATCGGTAGTGAGACTTAGGTGGTCCAGCACTCCGCGCACTAACTCACTGTCCGTGTTGGCCGTCTGGCGGTGATACGACACCAGGTTGGGGTGGATAAATATCCGGCCGGCTTGTTCCACCCTGCTTCTAAAACCGTCCTCCAGGCGGCCTATGGCCTCGCGCACCATCATACGCCGGTCATGGCCCTCAACCAAGACAACCGTGTTCCCGTATTGACGTTTTTTATCCGTCATATCCAAAAGGGTAACGTCCCCGCCTAATATTTCACCTCAAAATTTTCATAGCCCTCTATCTCACCAGGCCTGGCTTCGATCTTTTTTACGCGCGCCAGCGGCGGCCCCTCCCGACACCAGTCAGCGAGGCCCTTGATGGCTCCACCGTCACCCTCCGCTTCAACGCGCACGGTTCCGTCCGGCTCATTGCGCACAAAGCCTTTCAAGCCAAGCCGCCGGGCTTGCTTCCTAACCGACGAGCGAAAAAACACCCCCTGCACCCGGCCATGGATGCGCATACTTACGTGCTCCATAACCACCATTGTAAACGCTGCCCCCAGTAAATGAAGAGTGGCCGGAATTGGCACCCCTGCCACAATTTGAACATCCACCCCGTGACTGATACATTAATAACTAAAGGAGGTGGTGAAGATGCTGGACAATCACGTGTACAACCTTGTCTGTCAACTAGCCCAGGAGCATAAAAGCCTGTGGCGGATAAAGCAGCAGTATAAAGAGGACAGCGGCAGCTGTGATGACTGCGCCGCTTTCTGGGAGGACATGCAAAAAGACAAGGAACAGCACATAGAGCGTATTTTAAATCTTCTCAAAGACCACTTTAAGGAAGAGTAAAAACGATACGGCGGCTCCGTTGCCGCAGCGGCTGGTGGCGGCGTGCTGATAGCTGACTACGGCTAAGATCTTGTCGGGCCGGGCAATTTGGCGGCGTGGTTGCCAGGAGCCAGGATTACTCTACCGCCCACGCTCATGGTAAAGACAGGGGCCGGTAAAAACGCACGCGTACCTTGACCTTGACCGAAGCCCGGCTATCAACAGCACGGGCGGCGCGAAGCGTCAGGAAAAACTCAATTTCATACCAGCCACACCTGATTAATTCCGCGTCATTCCCGCAAAAGCGGGAATCCAGGCTAATTTCGCTGGATGCCGGATCAAGTCCGGCATGACACCGTGGATGTAAATAGATGCGGTTGGTATCACTCCTTTTTCTCCTCCTCCAGCTCTTTCAAGAGCTCCCTTCCAGCCGCTTCCGCCTCGGCGCGGGAGACATTATCGTCCCGGTCGCGCTTAAGCTTGCGAACCACTTTCTTCACATCTCCCTTGGAGATGCCGCCCGCTTTCTTGTCCTTAAGCAGCCGCTTAATATAGCGACGGTCACTGCTCTCCAGAATTCCCATGGCGTCCAGCACCCGGTCCACATCCCGCAGGGAAAGATTAGAGCTGTCACTGAAGAAAAAGCCCACCCTTTAAATATGTCACCGCGGGCACCACAGCGCAACACCACGCCAGCAGCAGGCTTACGCCGCCACTTTTAATTAACTCCCGTCGCGGCACTGCTAAATTCCCAAATTTCTTCCTTCCTAAAGCTAATATACAGGACCTGTGCGTCTAATCGCCCGTCATGGCCTCGCCTTTCGCGACCCAGCAGCCTTCTGGCTCCATGGGGCTAAAAGCGGTGCCATAGCGCGTCCGAACTGTGCTTAAGCGAATTCACCATGGCAACTGCGAAAGTCGAGATGGCGAGCGGTGGCGAGCGGTGGCGAGCGGAGCCCCGCCACAGGCGGGGCTCCGCTATAACACGGTGGAAATGAGGAGAGGTGCAAGTCCTGCGAAAATCAAATTTCCATTGATAATCCGTCATAAGCAGCCACCGTGTCGGGAAAAATCCCCGCGGCCGCGGCCTGCGCTTTTTTCCTGTCGCTATAACCGTCATAGCGGGTAGGCATAAAATGGGTCAGTAGCAACCGCCTGGCCTTGGCCTCTTTAGCCGTCCTGGCCGCCAGTTCCGGGTTTAGGTGCAGCCAGGCGGGGTCCGGCTCCATCCCTTCTCTTAACGAACATTCAGTTATCAGCAGGTCCGCCCGGCGGGCCAGCCTTACCAGGTTATCGCAGTACCCGGTGTCCGTCCCATAGACCAATGTTTTGTCGCCAAAAACAAACCGGTACCCAAAACTGGTGTCCGTGTGCTGCAGTTTGGCGGCTTCCACTTCCAGCGCCGGCGGCAGCCGGCTTAAGCCTTCCCCTACTTCCAGTATCTCCACCTCAACCGATAGCCCGTTAGAGGGAAGAGTGAAGGGGCTGCCCCACACAGTCCGCAAGGCTTCCTTGGTGCCCGGCTGGCCTACCACAGCCACTTTCTGCTCAAACTCAAATTTGGGGAAAACGTGCAAGCCTATAATATGGTCCAGGTGAAAATGACTTAAAAACACATAGATGGGCTTGTTCGTGGTTATATACCGGTCCAGCTGGTGAATACCATCGCCCGCGTCCAGCACCAGGTAGCTGTCTTCGGTTTCCAGCAGCGCGCAGACTGTATTTCCCTGCGCGCTCGCGTACCAGCCGCTTGAGCCCAGGACGCGCAGTCTCATCTCACCCCAGGCGATAATGTTTTCTCATCGGCCGCTCAATTTTCCACCTGCATTTAAGCCCCGGCTCAAACACCACCCAGTCGCCGGCGCTAAACGACACCGTCTGGCCGTCCTCCGCCGTAACGGTAGCTGATCCTTCCAGGATGTAGCAAGTTTCCTTTTCCCCGTATTCCCAGTCAAATTCGGAAACGCCCTTCTCCCAGGTCGGCCAGGTTGTAGCCTCCTGCATTTCCTGCTCTGTAGGTCTTCTTACTTCCACGCCGGTAAGTATAACAAGGACAGCCGTGGCCCACAAGGCGGGAGTCCAGCGGCACAGGCCTTACGTAACTCATAATCCGTAATCAGTAACCAGCAACTGGTAACTCGTAACTCGTAATCCGTAATCCGTAACTCGTAACTCGTAATTCGTAATCCGTAAAAAACTTCCTTAATTTCCTGCCCTGGAAAACGGGCGCGCAAACACCGTCATTTCAACTCCCGGTGTTTAACTCCCGGTGTTTAA
>CAZLVG010000073.1:0-4087 GCA_964562905.1 uncultured Candidatus Saccharibacteria bacterium
CGCCAATGACTGTGTCGTACCCCTCCGGCAAGCTCGCAATGAAGTCATGAATTTGCGCCGCCTTGGCGGCTTGTTTCACTTTCGCGTCGCTTACTTCTCTGCTTGCGCCGTAAGCAATGTTTGCCCTGATGCTGTCATGCCACAGGAAGGTCTCCTGGGTTACGACACCGAATAACGAACGGTAGCCGCCTAGCTCAAATTCCCGAATATCACGGCCGTCAAGGGTGATGGTACCCTTGGTGGGGTCGTAAAACCGCACCAGCAGATGGGCCAGAGAAGACTTTCCCGATCCGCTGGGCCCCACCAAAGCCACCACCGACCCCGCCGGGATATTCAGGCTTACCTCTGATATCACATCGCCCTGCCCGTGATCCAGACGCACGCCGTTAAACGACACCCGCTTTTTTATGCCGTCAGCTTTAATACGGCCGCCGGGCATTTCCCGCGGCAAGTCCAAAAGATAAAAAGTCCGGCGGGCATAAGCCATCCCGTCCTGTATATTAACCCAGACCGCGGCCAGCTGGCTGGCCGGCTTTTGAAAATATATCAGCACCACAAAGAAAAGGAGTAATTCCGGGACAGTCATATCACCGCTGGCTACCAACCGCCCGCCAAAAATCATAATCGTGCCGGCAATGACCACCATCGCCAACTCGCCCAACCTGATAGAAAAGCGCTTGTTAAGAATGGTCAGCAGCTCGTACTTGCGCACATCGTCTATATAATCCGCCCATCGGCTTTTCTCCCTTCGCTCCGCCGCGAAACTCTTAATTGTCCTTATACCGGCCAAAAATTCCTGAAGCATGGCCACCATGCCGGCCTTCAATTCCGCGTTACGCTTTCGCACGCGCTGCACCCACCTCCCAGCCGCAAAAGTGACGGCGCCTACAGCCAGCATGGCCGGAACCGCCACCGCTACCAGCGAATAATTAATGAATACCAGCAGGCCCAATAAAACAGCGGCCAGAAAAACATTGGTTAAGACCGCGAAAATACTTTGTGAGACCATGCCTGTGGTGCCCCCCAAATCTTCAACCACGCGGGACACTACTGTCCCCAGTTTTGTCTTGTCAAAAAAACTGGTCGGCAATTTACACAAATGTCCGAAGGTGGTTTCCCGCAAGTCGCGCGTGCTCCTTGTGCCTACGGAAACAAATAAATAATCTACCGCCGCGTGTAACGCGGCGCTTAACAACGACAGAACAACTATCAGGGTTACCAGGCGTACCAATCGCGACATAACAGTTCCTGGCCCGGCCGCGGCCTCGTAAAACGATCCTACGCTGGCTTCAAGCTTTTCTTTCCAACTGCCAAAATCCGATAACACGGTGTCGGGCCGACCGGAACCGGATATATCGGCTGCCGGTTCAGCGGCGGCCCCGCTTCTCTGCTGCCCCTTTTCAAACACTATATTAAACACCGGCAAAAACGAGTATGTTACCAAACCGCTGGTGGCACTAAGAAACAAAGACAGCACTGCCGCCGCCGCTATTGACCGCCAGTAAGGGCGGACGTAAGCAAACGCCCTTAAATACAAGCGTGCCTCAACCTTAAGGTTAGCCAGCTGTTCGCGTAACCTCTGCGTCACCACAGTGTCCTAACTATCGCCCGTTTTGGTGTAAAATAAAACCCATGGCGTTTGGCGCTCTTTGGCATAAAGTTATCCTGCCCGCGGTTGTCTTGTCCATAGCCGCGGGCCTGCTGCTGGCTTTTTCCCTGCAGTATCCTTTAAGCGCCGACTTTCCCCTCGGGGGCGACGCCGCCATTCATATAACTACCGCTCAAACCGTTCTTAACACAGCCGCCGAGCCGCGGGAGACGATAAGCCTGCTGCGCCAATCCAAATATCCTCTGTCCCATTTCCTGTTGGCGGGAACGCGGCTGCTGCCGCTTAGCTGGCCCGACAGGTTCATGTGGTGGGCCGCCGCGGGGCAGGCTCTCGCCGGCCTGGCGCTGGGCGGCTTGCTGTGGCGCGTCGCCGACTGGAGAGCCGCGGCGGCCGGTATGATAATCTGGGCGCTCTCCGCCGTAGGCGTAGGCAACCACTTTGAGGACGGGACCATACCGCAGCTGTGGAGCCTTGTCTTCATGATCCTGGCCTTTGAACGGCTGGCGGCCGGCTCCGGACGGGGGATGCTGGTACTGACAGCGCTGGCGCTGGCCGCCCATTTTCTGACCGGCCTTGTCCTTGTCCTGGCTTTAACCATGGGAACAGCAGCGGTGCTGCCCCTGCGCCGGCGCCTGCCCGCCGCAGACGCGACGCAGGCAGGCCTGCCCGCCCGGCAAGCTGTAATGATGAAATACCTGCTCCTTATAACAGCGGCTGTCCTGGTCTTCGCCTTATACCGGCTGCTCGCCGGAATATCGTGGCCGGCCGTGGGGCAGCAGTCAGCAGACTTTTTTCTGCTGGATGTTTTGAGGTCCAAATTCGCGCCTTGGGTGGTTATCAGCCTTCCCGGACTGGCGCTGCTCGTAAACCATCTGCGGCGGCGGCTGCCGGCCACCACGGTGCTGCTTAGCTTCCTCTGGCTGTCGTTGCTTTTAACTAACAACTCCGCCCTGACCGGCAGCGGGATGTGGGAGAATCGCTTCCGAACCTACCTGATAGTGTCCATCAGCCTAGCCGCCGGCCTAGCCTTGCCGAAGCTGGTCCGGGCGGCTCTGCCCTGGCGGCCGGCGCGTGCTGTTTTTGTGGTTTTACTGCTAGCCAGTTTCTCGTTCACAACCTGGCGCGACAACAGCGCAGTGTATGGATATTACAATAACCCCGACAACCGGGCCCGGCTGCATCCGCAGGTGAGAGCGGCTATAGACTGGATGGACCTTAGTCTGCCGGCCGGAAGTTACGTAGCCAGCTCCGGCGCCACCCGTTACGCGGAATGGATTCCGGCGCTGTCGGGCCTGCGCTGGGGGGCTCTTGACTACAGCCATCCGCTATTGGGCGGACTGGGTGAGAGCACGCAACCCAACCCCGACGCGTATCCCTATTCACACCTAATTTTCCTCAAGCACCACGAAGACCTGCCCTATTATCTGAACCAGAGCCCCGAGAACTATAAAATTGTCTATGAGAACCAGTCAGTCGTCATAATTAAGTTGCCATGAGGCCATCTGAAAATGTACGGTGGCCTGGCTATAATGCCTTTATTGGGTTAATCAATGAATTTTCAGACGGCCTCCATGAGAAAGTTGGTTATTGATATTTACCCCCTAGCCGCCTGGGTTACTATGGCCGGCGCCCTGGTCACGCAACTGCCGTTGCGGCTGGAACAACTGTGGTTAATACTGGGGGCCGCCGCCGTGCTGTCGCTGCCCTGGCTGCCCCCAAGCAGACGGCGCAGCGGAGCTCTGCTTCTCGCTTACGTTGCTTTAGCCTGGCTCGCTTTGGTCGTGGCCTGGCCTCCCCCTGCCGACTGGCACGTGCTGACCAGGCTGGCGGTTCCTTTACTGCTCTGGACAGCCGTTACGACCATAGCCGTGGGATGTATTATTTATTACCTGCTTCACACCGCCGGCCGACAAAATAACTCACCATAACAGTGTTTAACACCGGGAGTTTCAGTGACGGTGTTTGCATAACCTTCTGTCTGCATCTCTGCAAACACCCCTGCAAACACCGGGTGTTAAACACCGGGAGTTTCAGTGACGGTGTTTGTATAGCCTAGCTGCTTTCCCCCCCCTCGCAGGTGCCTTAACAATCTGCAAACACCTCTGCAAACACCGGGTGTTAAACACCGGGAGTTAAACACCGGGAGTTGAAATGACGGTGTTTGCATAACCTTCTGTCTGCATCTCTGCAAACACCCCTGCAAACACCGGGTGTTAAACACCGGGAGTTTCAGTGACGGTGTTTGTATAGCCTAGCTGCTTTCCCCCCCTCGCGGGTGCCTTAACAATCTGCAAACACCTCTGCAAACACCGGGTGTTAGACACCGGGAGTTTCAGTGACGGTGTTTGTATAGCCTAGCTGCTTTCCCCCCCTCGCGGGTGCCTTAACAATCTGCAAACACCTCTGCAAACACCGGGTGTTAGACACCGGGAGTTTCAGTGACGGTGTTTGTATAGCCTAGCTGCTTTCCCCCCCTCG
>CAZLVG010000074.1:0-4018 GCA_964562905.1 uncultured Candidatus Saccharibacteria bacterium
CCGCGTCAATCACTCCCTGCGCCAGGTCGTAGGCGCCTTCCGCCTTCGCTCGCTCCGCCAGCTCCCGGATGCCGATTTTTTCTTTCATATGTATTATCTTAATTAAAAACAGCTCCCGTTGTACAGGAACACGCTATATATAAGTAGCCCCATTTTCTCCCTTGATATACTATTAAAACCATATGCTGCGCGCTCCCTTTCCTCTGCCCGTTTGTCCGCCCCCTTTGAAACAGGGGAGTGCTGCTTTTCAACAAAAAACCTTCAGCGCCAAGCTGTACCAAGACTTTTGGCGCTTCTCTGTTGATAAAGCCAGCCAACTGCTGGAGCAAAAGGAGCCTGAATACTGGGAGCGGAAAGGGGAGCAACTGGCCCTGGAACTCTTCCACGCCGCCGCCGAACGCGTCCCGGCCTACAAGGACTTTCTCCAAAAAAATGGAATAAAACCCTCGCTGGTTAAAACCATTAAAGACTTCAAAAAAATTCCCCCCGTCGACAAGAAAAACTATCTCCAAAAATATCCTCTAGAAGCTCTGCATATAGATGGCAAACTATCTGACGCCCAGATGGTGTCGGTCAGTTCAGGTTCTTCCGGTGAACCATTCTTCTGGCCACGTAGTGGATTGTTAGAGTTGGAAACAACCTATGTACAAGAAATGTACTTAAATAAATTTTTCCATATCGAGAAACATTTAACCCTCTATTTGGATTGTTTTGCTATGGGTATGTATATCGCTGGTCCCATTATTCTAAATAGCGCTTTGAGAATTTCGCAAAAGGGCTATCCAATGATAGTTATAACACCTGGTCTGTCCATGGATGACATACTACGTGTCTTGCCGAATATAGGAAACAAGTTTGAACAAGTTATCATATCTGGCTACCCTCCATATGTTAAAGACATCATAGAAGAAGGCAGGCAAGCAGGAGTTCCTTGGAATAAAATGAACCTGCATCTAATTCTAGCCGGCGAAGGATTTAGTGAGCAGTGGCGGGATCGCGTTGCCGAACTGGGATGCATCCCCGATATTTTTAATAGCATCATAAACCTTTATGGCACCGCCGACGCCTCTATAGTCGCTCACGAAACCCCAGAGTCAATCATTTTTCGTCGCTTCACTGACCGCGATAAACGATTGCGCGTGAAGGTCTTTGGCGACAGGTATCCAAACAGGCTGCCGACTCTCGTACAATATTTACCAACCCAAAAATATTTTGAGGTAATAGGCAATGAGTTACACCTTACAACCACAAGCGGCATACCTTTAATCCGCTACAACATCCATGATGATGGAGGGATAATCTCTTACCAGGATATGTCACGGGTCTGCCAGGACAGGAGACTAAATACAACAGAAACCCTGCAACAAGAAACAAACGGGACCCCGTCCTGGAAACTACCCTTTGTTTATTTGTACGGACGCAGTGACTTCACCGTCGTCATCTATGGGGCCAACGTATATCCAGAGAATATTAAAGCGGCTTTAGAGTCTAACGGCCTAGTCAATAAGGTCACCGGTCGCTTCACCATGACCACGGAATACAACCAACGCCAAGACCCTTACCTACTAATTCACATTGAGCTGGCTCATGGGGAACAAAACACTAAGGCATTAGAAAAGAAGATACAATCCATCATCACTGATACCTTGCTCCACTTAAACGATGAGTACCGCTCATCATATAACGCCAAAGGGGATATGATGAGACCAACCATACAACTACACGAGAAAGGTGACTCACAGTTTTTTGCCAGGACCCAAAGTAAGCAGCGTTGGACTAAAAAAAAGCAATAACTATCACCCCCCAATGTCTTCGGATGTAGTTATCCTCACAACCGCCGTAATAGCCAACTTGGCTGTTGCGCTGTTTGCGTACTCTCGCAATCCACGCAGCGCCACTCACCGACTCTTTGCCGGACTAACTTTCGTGTTTGCTGCTTGGAGTATAACAAATTACTTGTCCATTATCGTTGACTCAAATCCCGCAGCCACTTGGTTGGTACGTTTCGTTATGTTCTTTTCCGTTCCCATCGGAGTTCTATTTCTGCTTCTTATGCACACGTTCCCCCGCTCCACTCTTTCAATGTCTCAAAAGAAGTTCCTTCTTCTTCTAAGCCTTATGGTCCTGACTATGGTAATAACGCTCTCACCCCTGCTTTTTCCCAGGGTAGAGCCCATGCCAGATCGTGCGCCCCAACCTACACCAGGTATTGGCATGGTACTCTACGTGCCGGTAGTCATTTTTGGCATAATTTATGGCATTTTTCTCTCCATCAGAAATTTCGTAAAATCCCGCGGAATACAACGAACCCAGAACGGTTACTTACTATTTGGTGTTCTGACAATGTTCACCCTTATCATTGCTTTGGATTTTGTTATCGTAAATGTTTCTAATAATACCACCTTTATCCCTTACGCCCCTCTCTTCACCCTCCCCTTCGTCGCCGCCACCGCCTACGCCATCATCCGCTACCGTCTCATGGACATCCGCGCCGCTATTGCCCGCAGCCTGTCCTTTTCCGCCCTCCTCGGCGCTTTCTTCCTCATCTACGGCGCCATCCTTATCTTCGCCGTCCCGCCTCTGGCCGATCTCTCCGGCATTAACGATCGCATCCTTGCCGCCGCCGGCGCGCTGCTGGCCGTGCTGCTGGCGCGCTATGTGCAGGAGGCTCTGCGGCGCCTTACGGACCGGTTCTTGTTTCAGAAGCAGGCTGACTACCGGCGGGCTTTGGTGGAAGCGGGCAAGGACCTGTCCGCCACCATTGATATCGGCGATGTTACCCGGACGGTGTTGGGCGTGATGGAGGAGATAGTGCGGGCTAAGAAGGCCGTTATTTTTCTTAAAGAAAACGACGGCCGCGGCTTCGTGCCCCGGGCCAGCCGCGGCGCCAGCGATATGAAGGTGAGCCTTCCCGGAGATCATCTTTTGCTCAAGCATGTGGGTCACGCGGGAGGCACCTTGGTTAAAGACGAGCTGGCCCGCCAGCGGGAAGAGGAACGCTCGCCGGAACACGCCGAACAGATAAAACAGGTGGAACAAACTTTTGACTGGCTGGATATAGCGGTGGTGGTGCCGCTTTACGTTAACAGGCAGCTGACTGGATTTATCACCCTGGGCGACAAGAAGGCCGGCTCGCCGTACTTGCAAGATGATATTAATTTCTTGTCCGCCCTGGCCCCCCAGGCCGCCACCGCCTTGGAAAACGCCCGGTTGTACCAGGAGTCGTTGGAGTTCGGCGCCAAGCTGCAGACGGAAGTAAAGCGCGCCACCCACGAGCTAGAAATTGCCAACGTTCAGCTGCGCGATTTGGACAAGGCCAAGAGCGAGTTCTTAAGCATCGCCAGCCACCAGATATATACTCCCTTGACTGCCCTGCGCGGCTACCTGTCTATGATCAAAGAGGGGGATTACGGCCAACTTCCTCCTAAGCAAAAGCCGGTCATAGGCATACTGGAAACCAGCGCCGTGCGCCTTATTAACCTGATTAAAAACCTGCTAGACGTCTCCCGCATAGAGTCCGGCCGGCTGGAGCTTAATTTGGAATCAATTGACTTAACCGCCATGACCGGGGAGCTGGTCCAAGACCTTCAGCCTAACGCCGTTAAGAAGAAAGTTAAGCTGCGGTTTCATGAGCCAAAGCAGGAAATACCCCGCGTGGTGGCGGACGCGGACAGGCTGCGTCAAGTGCTGCTCAATGTCATAGACAACGCCATAAAATACACGGACGAGGGCCGGGTGGACGTGCGCGCGCGGCGGACGGACGATACGGTGACGGTATCCGTGGCCGACACCGGCCGCGGCATGACGCCTGATGAAATTACCAAGCTGTTTACCAAATTCACCCGCGTCGGCGGCGCCTCCCGCTACCGCAAGGAAGGCATCGGCCTCGGGCTGTATGTGGCCAAGCAAATCATCCGCGAACATCACGGCGACGTCGAGGTGGCTTCCCCTGGCATGGATAAAGGCTCCACTTTCTACATCCACCTGCCCACCGAAGGCAGCTTCCATGCCCTCAAGG
>CAZLVG010000075.1:0-4013 GCA_964562905.1 uncultured Candidatus Saccharibacteria bacterium
GTTATCCACAGGATATCTGGATATCTTTTTGATATACTATCTGTATGGATAAATCTGAACTATCTACAGATACTATCTATATCCTATCTAATTTTTTAGACGAGGCTGAAAAACGCCGTAATTACCCGTCTAACACCGCCGCGGGCGTACGTTCCGCTTTGCGCCTTTTCGGCCGGGAGCTCAATGAGGTGGAATCTTCCTCCCCGGTCGCGTTTATAGATAATGTGGATAAAATCTACCGTCAGGTGGCAGCCAATAACAAAAACCGTATGTCACCGGACAGTCTGGAGACGTATTACCGTCGTCTTAAAAACCTGATCAGCGACTTTGAAGAATGCGGCGGGGACGTGGACAAAATGGCTGTCAAAAAACGGGCGGCCGTGAAAAAGCTGCCGTCCGCCGCAGGCGGGAGCCGGCCCGTAAGCGGACGATCCCTTAAGGCTGAAGCTGACGCGCCGGCCGCTGCCGCCGAGACAGAAGTATCCGCGCCGGACAGTAACCGGCTGGAACTTTCGCTGCGGCCCGGAGTTAAGGCTATTGTTATTCTGCCGGCGGACCTGACCTCCGACGAAGCCGGCGTTATTAAGGCGCTGGTGGACGCCAGCGTTCGTTAGTGATTATAGGGGTAGCGGCTCACTGCGGACTGGTTTGGCGCCGGGCCAGTATTTGCACGGCCAGCCAAGACTGCCGCCCCTGAAACATGTCTTGCCTTATCGCCAAGCCGATGTTGGTGTAGGAGGGGTGTAGAAGGTTGTCGCGGGTGCCGGTCCGCCGCAGCCAGGTCTCTACCAGCTCTTCTTCGGACGAAAAAGTGCCCACGGCCAGGTTAACGCCGATAAGCGAATAGTTGAAGTTGAGGCTGTCCACGATATCGGACGTTTCTTGCCCGCTGGGCGAGGCGTGGTCAAGATATTGTAACTCCAGCATGTCGCCCAGCTTGAAATAAGCGGCTCGGTTTAACACAGAGTGAGAGGCTAGGGGCGCCAGGTCGTTGGCCGTCCGGTGCTTGTTGACGACAGACAGCACTTTAGCGACCGACAAAGTATCGGCCGGCTCCGCGGTGGTGTGGCGCAAAGGCGGCGGAAAAGGGTTGAAAGACGGGGCGGGAGGCTTAGCTCTAGCGCTTATCCATGCCCGGGACACATGCTCCCGGGTGGTGTACGCTAGGGCGCTGGTCAGGAATACCAGTATGGTCGAGAGAATAACAAGGCGGCGTGTCATAGGGGCAGGTTTATTTTTGTCCGGATGTCCTCCTTCTGCCGAGGAAGCGGTAAGCCAGGTACAGCGCGATCAGCACGGGCAGCCAGAGGGGAGCGAATACGGCTATCCAGATTAGTTTGACGCCAACCCCTTGCAGCGTTCTTACCAGAGCGCGCACGGCCAGATTAGCGGTGGCTTTTGGCCGCCAGCGGTCGGCCGGGTCTACTAAAGGTAAATACGCTTCGTCAACGGAAATGTTGACCGTAAAGGTGGCCAGCTTGGCGGAACGCTCCAGGTACTGCAGGCGGCTCTGGGTTCTTTCAATTTGTCCGCGCACCCGCTCCAACTGCTGCTGGACTGCCAGCACGTCTTCTATTTTGTTGGCCCGCTCCATAATAGCCAAAAACTGTTCCTCACTGGCCCGCAGGTTTTTAAGGCGCGCCTGCGTGTCCACAAACTGCTCTGTGACGTCTTGGCCCGTTACCTGCTCGCTGGTCACTTTGACGGCTAGCGAGCGCGCCAAGTCGCGGGCTTCTTCAAAACGCTCCGCTGGCACGCGGAAGTTGACGGTGGCCCGCGGAGCCCGCTCCAGTTGAGTTAGGTTTACGTTGGTGGTAAAACCTCCGGCCGAGCGGGCGAATTCCGTCAGCCGGTCAACTGTCTGCTGAACATCGCTGCTGACCAGGGACAGGCGGGCGCGGCGGATGATAAGGCGATCGCCTTTGGTTACTTCTTCAAGATCGGCAGTGCCGCCGGGCTGGACGGGAGGCGCGGGGACGCTCCGGCCAAGCGACACGCTCTTCTCGCTGATACCAGATTCCGGCGTTCCTCGGCTGAAGGACAGGGGGGAAAGAAAGGCAGGACTGGCGGGCTTAAGCTGGCGGTAAAGCGTCAGAGCGGCGGCGACGATGGCGGCGGCTATGATTAATTTTTTAGCGGTTCGGCTCATACTCATTTAGTTTAGCACAGCGCGGCGGATAGAGCAGAGCCTTGTTCGCCTTTCGACCGGCTCAAGACTCGTCATGACGCGTTTCACCGTCGTCATATGGCAAGGAGCTTTAGCGACCGAATCCCTGGCAGTTGCGCGTCGCAAGGGGATTACTTGCCCCAACCTTGGGCCAGGAAGCTAAAAACACCTTGTGCCTCATCGGTTATGTGATTAAATTAATTCACATCGGCCGGGTACCCTAGTTATTGCCCCGTCATTAGTTCTATCACAACAAGAAAAGGAACTTACGTTATGAGCGTGTCGGACGTTGCCATGGCCGGAGTGGGTCTGATTGTAACTTGCGGGCTGAACGGCGCCAGGAATGTGCTGCTGCTGACAGAGAAAGAGTCCAAGCCGTGGCTGGGCAAGCTCGCGGGCATGCGGTCCTTCCCCATGGAAACGCGCCAGTCGCTCCGTGAACCTGTGGACAGAACTTTGCAGCGGTTGCTGGACGAAGAGTTGACCGGCATGTCCGCCCATCTTTATCTTGAGCCGGGTTTTGTCGGCTTATACCAAGTGGTCAAAAACACCTGGCTGCAGGTCTTTCACGCCAGTAGTCTGTCGGGGGTTCTGCCTGTTCCCGGTTTTGACCGCGCTGTTGACGGCCACATCTGGCTGCCGCTGTTGGACGCCGTCGATCTGGTCGGCTTGCGCCGGGGCGCGCGGGAACCGCTGTGCGATCTGTTATCGGGTAAAAGGCAAGTCGTCCGCCGGTATTGCGCGCCGCCGTCTCTCAATCCCGAGCCTTGCTAGTTCCAGCGCGGGTAACTGCTCCTTTTTCTCTGTCGCTTGCTTGTACAATTTCGCATCGGCTACAGTCGGTGCTTCTTTTTTAACTCTTAATTATTTCTGCTCGGCCGCGGATTGAAGGAAGGCGAGCCCCCTTCACGGTTCAGGCCGGCTTCACAGCTCAACCGCGGTGCCTGTTTGTTCGCCGGCCAAGGCCGCGCGCAGGCGGCGCGGGTCGGCGCCGTTGAAAATTAACACGGTAATTTTCCGCAAGCCGGCCAGCTCCCTTAATTTTCCCGCCATGGCGCCGGTGACGTCCGGGGCGTCGTCTGCCCGCCCGGTTTTGCTGGCGGCTATTTTGTTGAGCGCGGCCCGCGACAGGCCGGCTAAAGCTTTTTCACCCGGCCGGGGAGGATAGTTGGCAAATACTCCGTCCACGTCGGTGGCCAGCAGCAGCCGGCGCGCGCGGAACTTTTGGGCCAGTATGGCCGCCGTGGTATCACCGGATATTACGTTGACTCTGCCGTCTTCCGTCAGCAGCACGTCGCCGCCCAGCACGGGCAGGCCGCCGTGCTCCAGCGCTCGCCTGATGACGGGCCCGCCGGTCAGCCGGACGCCGCCGGCAGTGCCGGTAAACAGATTGTTAGTTTGCAGAGGCACCGCCGGCTGGTTGTGTTTTAGCAGTTGCCTGGTTAGGTAGTCGGTCAGATAGCGCGTGTTCAGGCTGGTCTCTCCCAGACCTCGCAGCCTCTTTTCGTCAGCGGGCCGGTTGATAAGATCGTACCGGCGCGCCAGCGGATGCCCGAAGGAGCCGGCCCCGTGCGCCACCAGGTATCTCGCGCCTGGGCGGTTGCTGGCCGCCCGGGCAATTTCCCGGCACAGCCTGTCCGTTAGCTCCCGGTTGAGGGTCGGCACCCGCGCTTTTTTACGGGTGATAACGCTGCCACCCAGCTTAATTACGGTTAGCTTCATGCGAGGGTATTATAACCGATTATCATTGCAAACCTTGCAACGTTGCAAACACCCACCTTGCAAACACCTGATGTTAAACACCGGGTGTTAAACACCGGGAGTTGAAATGACGGTGTTTGCAAAT
>CAZLVG010000076.1:0-3947 GCA_964562905.1 uncultured Candidatus Saccharibacteria bacterium
TAAAAAACATAGTGGGTGAAAGATCCATCAGTTACCGTTAAGACCGTCCATGCAGCTACTCTTGCCCCGCCGTTTCGTGCTTCTCTCAAGCGTCGTTTTCCCCGCTATCATCGCGGGGGGGCTGTCCTATGTATATCTACCCCGGGCGCGCATTGAAATTATTCCGAAAACCTCCACCCGCACAGTCAGCCAGGACATCTTGTTGTCCGCGTCAGCCGAAGAACCTGACTACGCCCGCTATATTTTGCCGGCCAAGGTTTTAAAAGAAGAAGTGGAGATAAAAGAGACTTTTCACAGAAAGAGCCAGGAAGAATTTGACGGTCTGGCACATGGCGAGGTAACCTTTCACAACCATCAAGCCGAGGAGCAGAAATTATTGCCCAAAACACACCTGAAGCATGAAGCAAGCGGGGCAGTTTTTCTGACTGACGAGGCAGTGGCCATACCGCCCCGGGGGGCCACTCGCGTTACCGTCACGGCCGAGAAGAAGGGACCGTCAGGTAACGTAGCCGCTGGTCGCTTGGTGGTGGAGAAGTTGCCGGCCAGCCTGCAAAAGATAGTGTACGCGGAAAGCGACCACCAGTTCAGCGGAGGCGTGGCCGTTAAGACGCCTCTTTCCGAAACAGAACTTGCCCAAGCCAAACAGGCCGCGGCGGAACGGGCACGGCAGCGTTTGCGGGGACAGCTGACAGCAGCAGCCGGCGGAGCCGCCATAAGACCGGATCTGATCGCTTATGAAGAGGATACGCTTAAGGCGTCCGTACAGCCGGGCAGCCAGGATAAAACCTACGCGGTGACGGCAAGAATATCCGCCCAGGCTCTGGTAGTTGATGAAAACGACCTGTTAAGCCTGACCTTGCTCTCTCTGCGCCAATCGTCCGAAGTCCAGGAAGAATTTGAAAAGTATGATTCGCAGTCATTCGCAGTAAGCATAAAGCGCGGCGATTTCAAGCGCGGCGAAGCGGTAGTAGTGGGGCGTCTGACCGGTACCTTTGCCATGAAAGTTAGTCCCACGGCCTTCTCGGGCAGTAATTTGGCCGGGTTGAGTAAAAACGAAGTACGGGAGCGGCTGCGCGGGTTATCCGGCGTGGGAGATGTAACAGTTAGTTTCTCACCGTTCTGGGTTAATGCCATACCAGCTCGTGAGGAAGCTGTGGAAATAACGGTAGTTGGCCATGCGGCCGACAGCGAACTGGCCCGAGACAGCAGTGGTAATATCAATTAGCCAACCAGCGGCAACGTAAGAAAGCCAGCTAAAGCGGCTTGTGATAATGAGGATTAGCAGCGATTATAAATAACACGTATATGGATGACGCTTCACCGTTAAAGAAAATGCGCCACACGGCCGCTCACGTACTGGCAGCCGCTTCGTGCCAGTTAAAACCAGAAACCCGCTTGGGGGTAGGCCCAGCGACTGATAACGGGTTTTTTCACGACGTGGACGTAGATGAGAACTGGACGAAGAACGACCTGCCAAAGCTCCAAAAAAAAATGGAGGAGATCAAGAAGATGAATCTGCCCGTCACCCAGGATTCTATCAGCAAAGCAGAAGCGAAAGCGTGGTTTAAGGACGACCCCTATAAATTAGAGCTGATCGATGAGATGGAAGGAGAAACGGTGAGTGTTTCAAAGATGGGTCCGCCGGACTGCGGCCCGGACAACTGTTTTTTTGTCACCCTGTGTGAAGGCGGACACGTGCCATCAACGGGAGAAATTGGATATTTTAAGCTGACCCATCTTTCTGGCGTATACTGGCGCGGTAACGAGGAAGGTCCGCAGCTGCAAAGAATTTTCGGGGTACAGTTTCCGACGAAAGAGGAGCTGAAGGAATACTTAAAAATTACGGAGGAAGCCAAAAAAAGAGACCACAGAAAACTTGGCCGGGAACTGGACCTGTTCACTTTCTCTCCCCTGGTGGGCCCGGGGCTGCCGCTGTTTACGCCGAGAGGAACAACTATAGGCTACGCGCTGGAGGACTTTGTCCAGTCCCTTCAGGAGTCTTTCGGCTACCAGTCAGTCTTCATCCCCCACATCACAAAAAAGATACTGTATGAGAAATCGGGCCACTGGGAAAAATTCTGGAACGACCTTTTTCACGTAAAGGGAAAAAGCGGCAGTGAATTTGTACTGAAACCCATGAACTGCCCCCATCATACGCAACTTTATGCTGCCCGGAAGCGAAGCTACCGGGATCTGCCCGTGCGGTATTCGGAAGTTACCACCGTGTACCGCGATGAACAGGCCGGGGAGCTGCAGGGGCTGACCAGAGTGCGCGCTATTACCCAAGACGATGCCCATGTGTTTTGTCGTGCCGATCAGATAAAACAAGAAATCAGCTTTGCTTTGCAAATAATTGACAGGTTTTACGAAGTGTTTGATTTTAAGCTGACCCCCCGCCTGTCTTCGCGCGATCCCGGGCAGCCGGAACTGTACCTGGGCGGCTCCGATATATGGGACAAGTCTGAAAACGCGTTGCGGGAAGCGCTAGAGGAAAATCAATTGCCAGCCGTAGAACAGCCGGGCGAAGCCGCCTTCTACGGACCGAAGATAGACTTCGTGGCCACGGACGCCTTGCGCAGGGAATGGCAGCTGGCCACGGTACAGCTTGACTTCAACATGCCGGGCCGCTTCGGCCTGACCTACACCGACGATACTGGCACAGAGCGGACACCGGTAATGATCCACCGCGCCGTTATGGGAGCATTGGAGAGATTTATGGCTATTTTACTGGAGCACTACGCCGGGGCCTTACCGCTGTGGCTGTCACCCGTTCAGGCGGCCGTGCTGCCCATTTCCGACGACCAGGAGCAGTACGCGCGAAAAATTGTGGCGAAGCTTGGCCGGCACGGCATCCGCTCGGAACTGGACAGCCGCGGCGTGAGTATAAGCAAGAAAATACGCGACGCGGAAACCATGAAGGTGCCCGTTATGCTGGTAGTGGGCAAAAAAGAAGCGGCCAAAGGCGAAGTGTCCGTACGAGACAGAAGCGGCGATAAGGGGGCGGTGCCTGCTGACAGGGCGACAAGCGATATTGCCAGGAAGATAAAAGAGAAGGCATAGGTCTCCAGCGGCTTACGCCAACAGTAGCTAGAAACTGGTAACTGGTAATTCGCAACTCGTAACTCGTAATTCGTAAAAGACTGTCTTAATTCCTTACCTTGCTCTGGAAAGCGGGCGCGCAAACACCGTCATTTCAACTCCCGGTGTTAAACTCCCGGTGTTTGACGCCCCGGCGGCTTGGGAGCAAGAGAAAGGATGGGCGGCTGCTAATTTGTTCCCGCGGCTTTCGTGCTCACGGCCCCTAGTGGTGCCGGGATAAGTGGTTGGTTATACCAGCCACACCTGATTAATTCCGCGTCATTCCCGCAAAAGCGGGCATCCAGGCTAATTTCGCTGGATGCCGGATCAAGTCCGGCATGACACCGTGGATGTAAATAGATGCGGTTGGTATCAGCTGGATTCGGTGTGGAGCAGTGAAGCAGGAGAGTAATAACGTATTGGAAAAACGGGAAGGCATAATCAATACTCCTATATTACGTAATATGGAAGTAATATATGGCGGAGATAGGAACGAGAGGTGATAACTTATTTGAAATGAGAGGATGACTTATACTCCTATGTTACGTAATATGGAGGGCTTCAACAAACAAGGATTTTTACTCTTTGCCCTTTATTCTTTAATTGCTTATTCTTTGCCCTTATACCAGCCACACCTGATTAATTCCGCGTCATTCCCGCAAAAGCGGGCATCCAGGCTAATTTCGCTGGATGCCGGATCAAGTCCGGCATGACACCGTGGATGTAAATAGATGTGGTTGGTATGATTGGGATTTTTCGTAACTGTTGTTTTCTTCATCCTCCCCTTGACGGGGGAGGCTAGGAGGGGGTGAAGTAGTAACTGGTAACTGGTAACTAGTAACTGGTAACTAGTAACTGGTAACTGGTAA
>CAZLVG010000077.1:0-3933 GCA_964562905.1 uncultured Candidatus Saccharibacteria bacterium
GGCTTGCTCCTGCCGGACCGCTTGGGCCTTAAAGACCACTTCTACCAGGGACGCCTTGATGGTGGCCAGCAGATTCTGGAACAGGCGATAGCCTTCTTTCTGGTATTCTACCAGCGGATCGCGCTGACCGTAGCCGCGCAGGCCGATACCCGTGCGCAGATAGTCCATCGTGTCCAGATGCTCCATCCAGTGCACGTCAATGGCCCGCAGGGCGGCCGCTTTCTCCAGCTGTTGCCACGCTTCCTCGCCCATCTCCGCCCGGCGCTCTTCCAGCCGGTCAAGAGCTGTTTGCGCCACTTGCTCTACCAGAGCTTGCCGGGCCGCTTCCGGACCGTCGGCGGCTTTTTTGCGCGCTGCGGCCAGCAGACTGCCGTGCAGGCTGGATGTTTCCAGCCCGGTCAGTCCGGCCGTGGCTTCGGCAATTTCTTCCGTATTCCAGTCTTCCGCTTCACCCTCCGCCGTGTGCGCTTCCACTAGCTGCCAGGCCTGTTCCGCTACCAACCCTTTTACGTGGTCGTGCAGTTTTTCCGGCTGCCGGCCCGATTCGTTCCACATTGCCTCCAGCAGCAGGCCGCGCCGCAGGGTGTAAACGGCTTCCCGCTGCCGGTTTAACACGTTGTCGTAGGACAGCACTTGTTTTCGCATGTCAAAATAGTAACCCTCCACTCTTTCTTGCGCTTTCTCCAGGGCGCGGCTGACCACTCTATTTTCAATGGGCTGGTCTTCAGGCACTTTCAGTCTTCGCATGAGGCTCTGCATTTTCTCGCCGCCGAAGATGCGCATGACGTCGTCCTCCAGGCTGACAAAAAATTGGGTCTCGCCCGGGTCGCCCTGTCGCCCGGACCGTCCGCGCAGCTGGTTGTCTATGCGGCGCGCTTCATGGCGTTCCGTGCCCAGCACCAGGAGGCCGCCCAAGTCGGTTACGCCTGCTCCCAGTTTGATATCCGTACCGCGACCGGCCATATTAGTGGAAATGGTAACTGCTCCTTTCTGTCCGGCCCGCGCCACGATCTCCGCTTCCCTGGCGTGATGCTTAGCATTTAGCACTTCATGGGGGACGCCTTCCTTTTGGAGCAGCGCTGACAGGCGTTCCGATTTTTCAATGGCGATAGTGCCGACCAGGACCGGTTGGCCGGCCTCGTGCCTCTTTTTTATTTCCTCGGCCACCGCCTTGAATTTTGCCGACTCGTTTATGTAAATACGGTCCGGGCGGTCGTTACGGATCAAAGGCTCATTGGTGGGGGCCACAGCCACGTCCAGGTTGTACACTTTTTCAAACTCTTCGGCAGAAGTCGCCGCCGTACCGGTCATGCCGGCCAGGCCGTGGTATAGGCGGAAAAAATTCTGAAAGGTTATGGTAGCCAGCGTCCGGCTTTCCTGCTGCACTTTTACTCCTTCTTTGGCTTCAATGGCCTGGTGCAGACCTTCGGAATATCGGCGGCCTTCCATCAGGCGGCCCGTGAACTCGTCCACGATGATAACCTGGCCGTCTTTGACTACATAGTCTTTGTCGCGGTGGTACAGCGTGTGGGCGCGCAGCGCCTGCTCCAAATGGTGCACGAAGCGGATACCTTTTTCTTCGTACATGTTGTCAATTCCCAGCATCTCTTCCACTTGGGAGCCTCCCTCGTCTGTTAACGTCGCCGCCTTTCTTTTTTCGTCAATATTATAATGGGTATTTTCTTTCAGCCGTGGTACCAACTGGGAGAACTGCTGATACAAGTGAGTTGATTCCGTGTCGGGCGCGGAAATGATAAGAGGCGTTCGCGACTCATCAATCAAGATGCTGTCAACTTCGTCCACGATGGCGTAATTAAGACCTGGCTGGGTCATTTCTTCCTGGCGCTGGGCCATGTTGTCGCGCAAATAGTCAAAGCCAAACTCGTTATTGGTGCCGTAAGTTATGTCGGCTTGATAAGCTCGCCTTTTTTCCTCCGGGGTCTGTCCGTGCAGGGTTACCCCCACTGACAAATCAAAAAAATTGTACAGTGGTCCCATCCACCCCGCGTCGCGCTGGGCCAGGTAGTCGTTAACGGTTACCAGATGGGCTCCTTTTCCGGACAGCGCGTGCAGGATCAAGGGCAAGGTAGCCGCCAGCGTTTTACCTTCTCCCGTTTTCATTTCGGCTATGGTGTTGTCCAGCAAGACCAGCCCGCCGATAATTTGTACGTCAAAATGCCTCATTTTCAGCACTCGCTCACTAGCCTCTCTTACGGCGGCGAATATCTCCGTTTGGTGCCGTTTTAGCTGGCGGGGGTCTTGGCCTTTCCACTGGCTTACCCTCTGTTTGAGCTGTCCGTCGGACAGTTTCTTCATGCTGGGGGCCAGACGGCTGACCTTATC
The DNA here is from genome assembly GCA_964562905.1 of uncultured Candidatus Saccharibacteria bacterium. Taxonomy (GTDB): domain Bacteria; phylum Patescibacteriota; class Andersenbacteria; order UBA10190; family UBA10190; genus CAYSWF01. The sequence continues at coordinate 2,344 of CAZLVG010000077.1, forward strand.
CGCGGCGGGCCGGTAACTTAAAGCCGCCTTTTCAAAGCGTGATTGTGTGTTGCGCCACGGCCATGGGAACATGGCGGTAGATAATTTACGCTTCATTTATTATGACCGCGCTTTTTGCCGCTGTGCCTGGCCAGTTCGCTTTTTAAAACTTCTATCACTTCATCCAGAGCGTTCTGAATAGTTTCAGCGGTACGGCGGGCGTGAAAGGATGATTTAGCCTGTTTTATGTTGACAGAGCAGGTAACGGTATTTCCTCGCCGGTGGTGCGTGTCATGCCGCAGCATCACGTCAGCGTGAAAGGGCGGCTTGAGGTATTTTTCCAGCCGCTCCAGTTTTTTGTCCAGCAGGGACATGTCGGCGGGGGTTAACTTTAGATAGCGGGTGGTAAGCGAATATTTCATGCTGACATATTACCATGTCTGATTTTATCCGCTACCCGGCGGGCTTCTTGTCTAATCTGGTCCACGAAGCGCGAGCGGGAGAATTGGGCCACGGACTGCTGCAGGTCTCGCGGATTGATTTTGCGTTCCAGCGTCAGAAAACGGCGGATGACCTCTGCTAATTGTTCTTCCAGCGGATCCTCGTACAGCAGGCCCGTTTTTCCGTCTCGCACTATCTCCAGCACGCCGCCCTTTTTCAAGGCTAGGACCGGCGTGCCGCAGGACAGAGCTTCGGCGGCCGCCATTCCAAAGTCTTCCACGCCTGGCTGCAGCAGCGCCCTGGCTTCCCGCAGGTAGTCTCTAAGCCGGCCGGCCGTTACTTGGCCCGTTAAGTGGGTGTATTTACCGGCGATTTTTTTTAGCTCCGGCATGTAGGCCCCCTTGCCCACTATCACTAAGTTCAGCCGCAGCTTTTCACATACGGCCACTGCCTGTTCCGCGTTTTTGTCCGGGCTTAGACGTCCTATCAATAAAAAGTACGGCCGTTTTTTCGCCGTGGCCAGCGTACGGCCGGCCGGAGACGGCGTGAAATAGGCGGTGTCTATGGGCGGGTACACCACGGTGCTGCCGCGCCGGTAATAGCTTTTTATTCGCCGGGCCGTGTAGCGTGAATTGGCTAAGAAAACGTCCGCTCTCTGGGCGGCGGTAAAATCCGCCAGCCGCAGATAGTGCAGCAAAACTACTCCCGCTGGTCGCGTGAATTTATTTTGTCTGGCTGTTACTTGATGGGTTGAGTCCCATAAGTAGCGAGTAGGCGTGTGGCAATAGCAAAGATGAGGTACATTGACTCTGGTAATTATTGACTTGGCAAAACCGCTGGCGGAACTGATAGCCAGGTGGTACGATGACAGGTCAAACCTTTCCGCGGCGTGCGGCAGCAGCGGCAGCAAGCGCGAGGGATGCCGGCGGAACCACAGGGGCGCGCGCTGGAGGAAGGAGGTGCGCAACTGATACGTGCGGCCGTCCAATTTCAGCCGGGGGCGCCCGGCGTACAGCGTGTAAACGTGAGCTTGCGGAAAAATGCGCAGCAGCTCTTCTAGCACGACTTCGGCTCCGCCCCGCCGAGTCAGCTCATCGTGCACTAACGCCACTTTCAGGTTTTCCATGGACATCGGTTCACCATACTTAAGTGGTGGGCGGTAAGCAAGCT
>CAZLVG010000078.1:0-3739 GCA_964562905.1 uncultured Candidatus Saccharibacteria bacterium
GTTGCCACGGTGAATTCGCTTAAGCACAGTTCGGACGCGCTATGGCACCGCTTTTGGTCCCATGGAGCCGAAAGGCCGCTGAACCGTGAAAGTCATGACAGTAAACCGGCAACCGCCTACACTTACCAAGCTGTACGTTAACAAGCTGGTTTCCGCGTTACCCCTACCGAAAGGACGGACTGATGCCGTTCAACGCCTGGTATCACCCCCGCCGGCAGTGTCAGGAGTTTGTCTTCGTGGGCTGTGTGCACATGGCCAACGACCACATCCTAAACCGCCTGGCGCGCGTGGCCGACGATCCTCCGGATTATCTAATTTTCACCGGCGACGTCACCGGCTCGCAGCAGTTGGAAGAGTTCAAGTGCCTGTTCTACAATCACGTCTACAACCGCGCCCGCAGAGAGCTCGGCATCGGTACTTCAACCGACCAGAGCCTCTCGGACAGCGAGCTGCTGGATTACGTGGGCGACAACCCGCCTTCGCCGGGCAGTACTCTAAAAAAAGGTTATCGGGCTCTGATGGGCTACCAGTACCTGTTGGAAGGGCAGTCTCCCATCGAAGCCAATACAGCGGCTTCAGCGTTGCCAGACCAAGAAATCGCCGAGGGCATCCGCCGCATCGCCCGCGACTTTGAGTACTACGGCCCGTGGGTTAAGACGCTGCCGGAAGCGGTGCGCCGCGGCGTGGTGGCCACCCTCAAGCTGGACGCCGAGAAATTGGTTGCCGCCGTGGAGCCTATGCGGGAGGCCGGCACCAAAGTCATCATGGTCGGCGGCAATTGGGACAACGCTCAAAACACGGCCGAGAACACAATCGGCGAAGGCATTGACGTATCTGACACCATTCCCTTCTTCCGCGAGCACGGCATTGATTTCCACTACTGCATTGGCCACCAGATAACCAAGTACGCTATGCTGATTTTTCCGCCCTATTGGGAACTGGCCCGGTGCAGCAATGACACCTTTGTCCGCTTGCAGAACGTACTGCGCAATTACGACGTGCGTTTGGGGAGTACCGTCATCGCCGTGGCCCACGGCGCGCCTAGCTGGCAGGTCCATAATCCCACTGCCGTTGACGCGCCCACCGGCGACCGCAAAACAGTCCTGGACACTCTGGACAAGGTGCTGGCACAAATAAATCCGGACGAAGTTGTGTACGGGCATGAACACAACCCCCTGAAAGATATCGAGGGTAGGCAGCTTCCTCTTAACACGAAGTACTTGATGCGGGCCGATGGCGAAACAGTGCGTCTGGTTGATAACCCGGCGATCTTCGGCGACTCCCTCAATCAAATTATCGGGTCGTACCTTCCCTTCCAGCACTTCAAAGCTCTGTCCATTAGAGCCGGTACTAATCCCCGCCCCCGTTTGTTCGGCGGCGGCCGCGACCCCGTCTACGTTTACTGAATCTTATCTAACCTTGCCGCCGAGGGCGGCAAGGCTTTTTTGTTTAAAAAAACACCATCATACCTGCTAACTAAGACAAGCCCGCCACGCTACTAAAAATCAACCAGGACGCAGTAGGGTTTGCCCACTTTTAACAAGGGGCAAGCGAAGCGGACCGTCTTCGGTTACGGCATATCTTCAAGCAGATATTGAGCTATCACTCGCGCGAATTCCTTCATGTCCGTTAAATCTTCCTGCAAATTACGGTACACCTGCTCCCGGTCAACAGAGACATAATCGTGTACTAAAACGTTGCGGAAATGCTTAGCCTTGCTTAAACGGTCAGCTAAATCAGGCGTAATTATCCGGGCGGCGGCCAATAGCTCAAACTCTCCTTTGGTGTCTTGCGGCTTTTCCAGCTGCTGCTCAATAATGAGCAGCCGGGCGATATCTACCACCGCTTCCAGGCCGGTTTGAAAGAGGCGCTCCACGGCCAGCTCATTGCGTTGGTCGCGATTATATTCATCAAGAGACAATTCCTGGTATTGCGATAACTGCGCGATTGCCTCCTGTAAAAAACGCAGTTTCCTTTCCAGTTTCTCTTTGACTATCTGCGTCACAGTGATTGTCCGGCCAACCGTTGCAAAAAGATCCGCCGGCTTAACAACCGGTAAAACCGTTCATCGTCGCGCTGGCGCATCACCTCTAGTTCAAATTCAACGCGCCGGCCATGGTTCCTCTCATGCAAAACAACGCCTTCGCTGATAGCAACGAATTTCAGCAAAGTATCCGCGTCATTCAGCACGGCTAAGTCTATAGCTTCTTCCGGCACCTCCAGCGCTTTAGCCAGGGCGCCGTGCAAAGCCAGGCGCTCTTTAAATCTTCTCCCTGGCGGAATATTTTTACTAAAATATACGGCTACGTCAACATCGCTTTCGGCGTGCAAACGTCCGCCGACGGCGGAGCCGAACAGGTAAGCGAACTGCACGTGGTACAAAGCCAGTGCTTGCCTGACATCCCGCTTAACCTGTTCGGTAACTTCTATTTTTTTAGCTCCTTTTCTTTTCATATCCTTAATCTTAAATATAGACGAATTGCTTATTTTTGTCAGGCTTTGGCTGGCTGCGCGCCGCCTGCCAAGCAGTTCTTATCCGGCTTTCGCGTTCAGCGGGCAAGGGCCGCCCGGCTGCTTTTGCCTCAACTCCAACATCGGCGGCGTGGTAAGCCTGCTGGAGGGCAAGTTGGGCGGCTTCATCGGCTGCGGCCACAGCTTTCGGCGGCGCGCGAAGGCCCGTGCGCGTTTACTGAACTTTCTTATTCCCGCCTTGCCGCCGAGGGCGGCAAGGCTTTTTATTTGCTTTGACACGTAACTAAAGGCATAATTTTCACATGAAGTTAATAAGCGGTCTCGCCGCCTTAAAAGACAAAATCAAGTATCGGCGCCTTAGTTTCAGCGGCGCCTCCGAAAGCGAAAAGGCTTACTTTCAAACGCAAATCAATCAAAGTCTGGGCAAGGCGAATAAGGACGCGTCGGCGCGCTACCGGCGCATGATTGACCGTTTGCTTTCTCACGCTAAATTGACAGACCCGAACAGCAAAAAGGTCCTCTGCTTGGGGGCGCGTAATACTCACGAAATTAACGCTTTAAGACAGGCCGGTTTTGGCAGCGTTGTCGGCATCGACCTGTTCTCTGCCAGTAAAGACATACTGATCATGGATATGCATAATCTGAACTTTCCCGATAACAGCTTTGACGTCGTCTTCTCCGGCGACAGTCTGGAACACGCCCACACCCCGAGGCAGGCAGCCAAAGAAGTTATAAGAGTATTACGGCCCGGCGGCTATATCTGCTTGTCCACCCCCATCCAGTGGCGCGCCGCCACCGGCCGCGCGTCAGAAGATTTAAGCAACCTGGCCGATTGTCAGGATTTCCAGTCAAAAAAAGAGGTCTACTCTTTTTTTGACAGCGCGCCCTGCCGGGTGATTTTTGATGAAATGTATAAACTGGACAGCCCGGCCGACAATTTACTGGCTGTTTTGAAATTAAATTATTAAATTGCCGCTACATTCTTTCAAGCGTACTGGCCCCGCTGATTGACCCTTACGAACAAATCGTCCACCACCCCGCGCGGCAGCGCCAGGTGGACGCTTTCGGCTATGGCCATGTCATAAACCGGCACGTGCGGCCCCTGCTGCCGTATGCTTTTGAGCCGGCCGCCGTTAAAACCGGTCCAGCCCATTGTTAGCCACCCTCGCGCCGGGCCTTATCCACAGACTTAGCGAAGCCGCGCCAATTTCACTCAACCTTCGCGGTTGCCACGGTGAATTCGCTTAAGCACAGTTCGGACGCGCTA
>CAZLVG010000079.1:0-3724 GCA_964562905.1 uncultured Candidatus Saccharibacteria bacterium
CGTGAGATGTTTCTTTCATCCCCACCCTGGGGAACTATCCCCGGGAAGCCGGCAAGAGCTCACCAGGCTTGCGGTAGTCTTGCAAGACTTTATGAAGGTTCTGCACGCACTCCTCCAACGCTGCGTCGTCAGCGCAAATGGTGAGAACGGGCACCCGGTCAAGGTGCGCTGCCGGCTCCGGCGAGGCCCACGCGTACCACCGCTTCCGATCCACTGAATACTCAACGCCCACGCAATGCCCCGCCGCCGCCAGCTGTTGCAATAAACCAGTTGCGTTCATAGCTCTTCCTCCATTTCAGAGTACAGTAACGAGATAAAAATGGCTCGCCTCGCACATTTTTTGTAACACGCGGAGGTGAAAGAGATCAAGGAGGCGGGTGGAGCTAATCACTCACAGGCCGAGGGTAAAAGCCGTAAAAGGGATCAAGTACACTTGTCGTTTAAAGAGTTAATGGTACTTGACCTGACCGGTAGAAAACGTCACAAAGTATGAACCTAACTAATATATGCATGCCGAAATGTAAGTCTATTAAGGCAGGCCGATGTGTGCATGGTTCCAGTATTTCAATCTTTTCTACAGAGCATACTTGACCCTCTTTACGTAAGAGACCGATTTTCAAACTAAATCAGAGGGTCTTACGCAGCTTCTCCTTCAAGCGAGTACCCCGAATCCTGCCACCCGGCCAAGCCGTCTTTATAGTGATAAACAGTGGTATAACCAGCTTCTGCTAATTGGGCAGCCGCACGTGGCGAGGCATCACACTGGGCACTGGAGCAATAGGCAACAACGGGTGTTTCTTTGTCCGGAATAAGCGTTTGTGCTTTTTCTATAAAATCAAGATCACCCACCGGCGCGCTCTTGGCAGTAGGAATGTGCCGGGCTTCGTAGGAAGCAGACGCTAGTACGTCTAGTAAAACGAATTCTTTGCCTTCGTCAATCCATTGTTTTAACTCTTCAGTGGAAAGCTCTTGAACATCAGCATGGAAAAAAGAGTTGTCAAGTTAATACATCCATCTTAGCAGTCGCACTCGTGCATGCAACCCTGTTTTTCAGTGAGGCTGCGCCACCTGATACCAACCGCATCTATTTACATCCACGGTGTCATGCCGGACTTGATCCGGCATCCAGCGAAATTAGCCTGGATGCCCGCTTTTGCGGGAATGACGCGGAATTAATCAGGTGTGGCTGGTATGAGGCGGCTTGCCATGCCGGACTATTTCTAGGTTACAGCTCTTGTGTTTTCGGCACCACGCTTCGCATTTTTCCGCCCACACGAGATCTTCATAAAGAAATCCACACTCCTCGCACTGGTATAGTGGACTAGTGTTGCCCTGAATCTCTTTGGCCATATAGATGTTGAATAAATGGCAGGCGGCGCAGCCGGCGGACCACTTCATAGGTCACTACCGACAAGAGCGACAATTGGGCCAGCGGTGTCAGGCCGGCACCGAATACCACTGGCATTCTCTCATTATAAGCCCAGCGCCCGTCGCGTAGCGCGTCAAATTCAATCCACCACGCTACCAGCAAACTAACTCCGATAACGATCAGGTAGTTAGTAGTTTCGCGCTGGCGCAGCCAGAACATATCTTTATTCACCAGCGCCATCCCGAGATAAAGCACAGTAATATAACTGGCATCGAAGAGGCTGGCGCGGACGCAAATAGGAAAATGCCGCCAAAACGTACCCAAGGACTGATACAACGGCATCTGGGCATTTTCCCACACCAAATTCAGTATGAGCGCAACAACGAATATCCCCAACAACAACCCAGCAAAACTCTTCATGCGTCGCTACAGATCATCAGAGAACTTTCGTAGCATCGCGTGCTGTACATCTTGAAGATGAACCGACGTCCGTCTAGACTGCAAGAACCGCACTGCTTCTCCGGGTGTCTGGCCTTGCTTAACGAGGTAGGCTGCTACCAGCGTCGGCGCCCGGCCGTGGCCGTTCTTGCAGTGCACGTAGACTTTCTTTTTCAGCCGGACGAGCGTCTCCAGCATATTCACGCCGACTTCTAACTGCTGTCGCGTTGGTGCCGTATGATCCTCAACCGGCAGCCATAAGTAAAACTGCACGCCGAACGGGGCGTCTACACGGTCGGACTCTAAGGAAATATCAGCCTTGATACCCTCCTGCGTCAGCGGTGTGGTATGCACCTGGCAGCAAAAGTTCGTCCCCACGTAAATACCATCGGCAATATAGTCGTAGCCGAGCGGTTTATGATCGGGATGTGTGCTCATCGGTATTCGGGGTTACTACTCTCGGCGTTCGTAACCTGCCGCCAATCATCCGCCACATTGCCAAGCTTGGGAATACCCCTGTTCTTTTTGAGCAACTTGGCTATATGCATAAGATTCCAGGCCATAAACGTAGTGTTGCGGTTGGTGAATTCATTATCAAAACCGACCGGAGTTTTCCCGCCGCCAATCGGCTGGCCCTGCCACTGCGTATCACCATAGCTGGGCCCGGGACCGGCCTCTCCAACCCAGCCGGCGTCCGCCTGCGGAGGGATGGTGAAGCCGATGTGCTGCAAAGCATACAGTATATCCATGGCGCAATGCTTGATACCGTCTTCATTGCCGGTAATGACGCAACCGCCGGTTTTTCCGTAATATAGATATTGACCTTTTTCATTGCGATCCCCGCTGTAGGCGTACATTCTCTCGATGACTTGCGTAGCCACGCTTGATTTTACGCCCAGCCAGATCGGCGTGCCGATAATCAAAATATCAGCGACCATGATCTTCTTCTGCAGCTTGGGCCAGTCATCCTTGAGCCCGTCTCGCCGACCATCCTTAACCATCCCGAAAGCGATGGCATAGTCCAGAGCATACATCTGCGCAACACTCACGCCTTCGGTTATCATGATAACCGCCGCTTTGTCCATGAGCAGCTGCGTGTGCGATTCTTTCTTATTCTTCTTAAGCGAGCAATTGATAAATAAAGCCGAAAGGCCAGAGAATCTTTTTGTTTTTTGCTGTCCTGTCATGCTTGTACTGCCACTTTAGGACCAAAAGCAATATAGCCACGAATATTTTCCGCCGCCGGTTTGGGGTCCGGGTAAGCCCAGGCTGTATCTTTGGCTCGAACATCCCAGCCAACCAAATCATAATATTGGCATTCGCCTTTCCAGGGACACGTATATGGAGTGTCGCTTGGCTGAAGAAATCCTTGTTTGACCGAGTCGGGTGGAAAGTAATGATGCCCTTCAATTACTTCTGTATTATCACTTTCCGCGATAACATTGTTGTTCCAAGTTGCTTTCATAAATCACGTTTAAGATTCTTATTAACTACCCCCAAATGCCAAGCCACAATCCGATGAATTCAACGCCGACATATAACCACAGAATATACCCAATAACACCTGTGATTAAGACTAATAAGGCAAGATTGATAATCTCGTTCCGCCGCTGCTTAACCTGGTCAAGCGCGCAAATGCCTTTGGAGCGGCGCAGATAGATTGCAAACGAGGCGGTGAGCAGTAGTAGCCCGACGAGTCGGAACCACCATTTGTACTGGCCGTATAAAATATCCGACAGCGAGGCCGCAAACGCGACTGTGCTGAAGCCAAAAAGTACGAGAATAACCGGAGCAAAACAGCATAACGACGCTATCAGCACCGGGAACCAGGTGATCTTAAAAAGTTCTTTTCTCGTAATCATTATAGACATCACACCATGAAACTGGACTCTATGCTACCATCAGTAGTCCATGGAG
>CAZLVG010000080.1:0-3709 GCA_964562905.1 uncultured Candidatus Saccharibacteria bacterium
CGGTGGGTGATTGAGGCGGAGACAAGAGTTAGAAGGGATTAGGTGGAGTTGGTATAAACGTTAAATTTTCAACCCAGAACTTTTAAAAGATCTCAAAGTAAGGTATAAATGGAGGTTATGAATTCAGCTAAAAAATATAACAATATCTCAGTATCTGCTTTCATACTTCTGGACGGAAAAGCTCTGATTGCTAAGCGCGCAGACAATGACAGCTTTTTGCCTGGTTATTGGGAGCAAGTGGGAGGGAAAGCTGACCCAGGAGAGACCCAAGAACAAGCACTAGTACGCGAAGTGAAAGAAGAAGCTGGTTTAGTTATTGAGCCAATTCGTTTATACAACGAATATGAATTTACGCACCGAGAAAAAGGACTCATGTGTGAATATGCGTACATATGTAAGGTGGTAGGAGACGCTACTGTTTTATTGAGTGAAGAACATACAGATTTCAAATGGATAACCCTAGAAGAGCTCAAGGAGATGCAGCCAATATCCGACTATATGCGTGAAGTTATTCAAAAGGGATTTGCTGAGCTAGCTCATTAAGCATCTTGCTGACAATTTTCATTTTTTCGTCGCACACAATAGCTTTTTGATATTTACCATGCTGTATGCGACCAATAAGCTCGGCTTTTTCCAGTATCGCGATCTGATTCGAAACAGCAGTACTCGAAATCCCAAACTCCCGCGTAAGTTCGGAAATTGATCGGGCTGGTTTTTCGGTAAGTCGTTGCAGCATCCGTCGCCTGGTTTTATTACCAAGTGTCGTGAAGAGTAGATCAGCCTCGGGACTATCAAATCGCATAGGAAGCACAGTGTGCCGTAACCGTTTTTGAACTCGACTTTCGCAGTTGAAACAATAAAATCGCTCAATAAAGCCATTTCATATTTTTTAGCGTCGGCTTAACAGAGCCATTAAGCTAGCGAGCTGCGAAAGTCGAGTTGAAGTCCAGCCGAAAGCCTTTTAAGGCTGTGCGGGTTCAGTTCGGCTTTTTCCAAAATGAGACACAAAACCCTCCCTTTTTATAGTGTCTCAAACTGCCTCATTTTCGGCTCTAAACACCGTCCCAAATACCCCTCAAAACCCTCTTATTTTCCGCCCTTGGTGTCTCTTTTTTGGTTCAAAACCCAGGTGGCGTGAATAATGGGGCCAGCCACCTTTTCAAAATTAATGGTGGCTGGCCCCATTATTATTTAGACTAATATGACATGTCCGTTGACCGTTTAAATTTATTCAAACTACTACTGCCGGCACTACTGGTGGCAATCACTGTTTTCTTACTTTCCTCTCTTCCTCAAAACAGAGAAAAGAAAGTGGCCGTGCAGACCGACGCTGGCCAACCACGTTTAAACCTGGCTGCCGGCGATAGTGTCATCCAAACCTTTCAGGGAACAGGCAAACCAATCGCCGGGCTGGTATTATTCTCGCCTCTGGAAAGACTTGGCTTAAGATCTGCCCAACTAGAGATCCAAGATCAGAATAATGAAACATTGGCCACGGGAAAAGTAGATCGCACCGAGTACCGCAACGACAAGCTGGCCCTAATTTTTAATGTCAAATCAATTACTCCCGATGCCAAGCAGCTCCTAAAGCTTGAAGTTACCGGTTTAAGTAAAAAGCCTATCCCCCTGCTAGTTAACACCCAAAGTAACTATCTAAACGGTAAACTGCAAAACCACCGCTTAGCCGGACCAGCCAGTGACCTTTCCTTCTCCCTAATTCATTCTCTGCCAACTTCATTCGCCACCCGGCAGGGCGTTAAAGTCGGCCTCATCGTCCTCTTGGGCAGTGTGCTAATAGCCCGCTTGCCACGACGCCGCTACCTGGCCGCCGCCCTGTTGCTCACAATAACTTTGCCCCTGGCCACAGGCGGCTTCTGGTTTTCGGAAAATCAGTGGGGTGCATCCGATTGGGATTTATTTGCCCCCATGCACGAAGGTTACCGACAGGCGGTTGTCAACTATCACACTTTCCCCTTCTGGAACCCGTACACCTTTGGCGGCGTGGCCGGCCTGGGCGATCCGGAGTTTTCCGCCATTTCTTTCAACTTCCTGTTTGAATTGCTGCTTGGCATACCCACGGGTTTCCGTTTATCCATCTACTCAGCAATTATTATTAGCGGGTGGGGCATGCTAGCTCTAAGTAAACGACTGCGGCTATCAGTCCATGCAGCCCTGCTGACAGCCATAGCGTTTCCCCTTAGCACTTCCGTTCTGCTCCGGTTTGCGGAAGGACACATCCAATATTTTGCCGTCGCCTGGATCCCCTGGATCTTCTGGGCCTGGCTCGGCGCCTATAAAAAAAGAAGTTCCGGGCTACTCTGCGGCGTGTTCCTTGCTTTAACCTTTTACCAAGGCGGCATCTATATTCTCTTCTACGTCTTACCCGCTCTTATCGCGTTCATCTGGCTAGCCAAAAATCCCTGGGCTGCTCTTCGCACAACCTTGTCCGCTGGATTTTGGTCATTTGGCCTTTCCGCCTTCAAGTTATTACCCGTCCTTGCCTGGATTAAAGAATTTCCCGACGACTTTTATCATATCTCTAGTTTTTCTCTGCCCTACTGGGTTGATATTTACTTGCGGCGCCACTTGCATGGATCAAGCATATTGCCCAACCAAAGCGGCGGCTGGCACGAATACGGCGCCTATGTCGGCTCTGTTGTTCTTGGTCTCGCCATTCTGGGATTATCACAATTAAAAAACCGCCGCATAGTACGTGTATTAATCTTTGGATTCGTTGCCGCAATTCTCATCGCCTCCGCCGGCCCATTCCTAGTCCCTGTCTTTGACACTATCACCTGGCTGCCGCGCTCAAACATAATCCGCATGGCAATTTTCAGCGTTTTCACTATTGTACTGCTAGCCGGCTTCGGTCTTGACACTATGCAAAAACACAGTAGCGGATTAGGACATTACCTTACCCCCACCCTAGTGGGGCTTGTCGCCATAGACCTGATGAGCCTGGCCTACCCCATGTCTCTTCAAGCCTTCACCGTACCACCCGTCGTTCCACCAATTGCCCAGGCCCCCCACCCCATCACTTTCACTCCTGACACCTATGCGATTCGCGTCAATGGAACAGACGAACAGCGCACTTACGCCGCCACTCTGTCCGGCTGGGGAATATTATCCTACCGGCCTAACACCGCCCCTCCCTTAAGTGCCATTCCTAATAGTAATTATATCCATTCCTCCGATCCAACCGCCCAGGTTCAACTAATATCATGGACTCCCAACCAAGCTCAGCTGGAAGTCATCACCCCGCACGAAACTACCATCACTCTCAACAGCAACTACTCCCGCGGCTGGCATGTCAACGACCGAGTAGCCGACAACAACGATGGCCGGCCGGCCGCCGCCGTGCCAGCGGGATACCACTCTCTTAACTTCAAATATCGCCCGCTCGGCTACCCGCTCGGCCTTATCATAACACTGGCAACCATACTAATAGCCAGCCAGGCAATCTGGTTTGGTAAGAACGGGATCAGCCACCTTTTTAGACCCTCTCGGAAAACGCAACGTTGATTACAAGTGGTATCTTTGGCGGCCCTGGCTACTCATCTCTCGTTTCCAAACAGTCCGCCTTTTTGAGTTAATGGAAGTTAATGGGGTCAAGTTAATGGGGTCAGCCACCGTTTTTAGTTAATGAGTTAATGAAGTTAATGGGGTCAAGTTAATGGGGTCAGCCACCGTTTTTAGGTCTCCCCGGAAG
>CAZLVG010000081.1:0-3506 GCA_964562905.1 uncultured Candidatus Saccharibacteria bacterium
CGGGCGCACAGGCAGACGGCAGGCAGGATGACTGCGCTATGCTGGAACAGGTTCTGGAGCGCAGGTTTTCCGGCCGGCACCACGACTGGCGCCGTCCCCACCTTATATTAATTGATGGCGGCAAGGGGCAGCTGGCCGCCGCCCAAAAGGCCTTGCGCCGGCTTAAACTGGACCTGCCAACCGCGGCCATAGCCAAGCGAGAAGAAAGGCTGTTCGTGCCAGGTAAAAAAGAACCGATAAAACTTCCTTACGACTCGCCCGCTCTGCAGCTGGTTCAGCGCCTGCGGGACGAAGCCCACCGCTTCGCCATTTCCTACCACCAGCTGCTGCGCGGCCGCCGGCAGCAAAAGTCGCTGTTGGACGAAATACCCGGTATCGGACCCAAAACAAAAAAGAAGTTGCTGAACCGCTTTGGCTCTTTAAAGAATATCCGGTCCGCCAGACAGCGGGAAATTGCCGCGGTTATCGGACCGAACAAAGCCAGCGCGCTGAAAGACTATTTGTAATCAATAATCACCCGCCAATCAGTTCTTATTTGTTATTTTTATAAACAGCGGTATTTTTAATCCCATGGGAAAAGCAGCCAAGACAATTATCGCGGTCATTGCCATCACGGCTGCCCTCGGCGGCGCAGTTCTCTGGCGTACGGCCGCCGATAAAGAGGACAAATACCGTACAGTCACCGCCGAGCGCCGTTCGCTTTACCAGGACGTTACTTTTACGGGCCATATTGAAGCGGCCCGGGACGCGCGGCTGGGTTTTGAAATCGCCGGAAAAGTTGAAAACATTTTCGTGGGTGAAGGCGACCCGGTAACCGCCGGGCAGACGCTGGCCTCGTTGGACCCCACCCTGGCCAAGCTGGAGCTGGCCGCCGCCGAGGCCGATCAGTCCAGCGCGGAACGCGGAGCCTATCTGACCTGGCAAAAAGCGGCAGCTGCTTACCGGGACACCCAGGCGGTCAACGCGCGCGCATTAGAGAAAAAAAGGCAGGCCGTGCGCGACGCCAAGGCAGAGCTGAACCAGGACAAGCTGGTCCACCAGCAAACGGCCGCCGAGAGCGGGGATTTTTCCTCTACCACCAAAAGCAGCGTGGCCGCCTTAAAAGCGGCTGAAACAACTTACCACGCCGCGCGGCAGACACTGGAAGAAGTTATAAAGTCAGCCCAAAAAAGCGCAGCGGCCGCCCGCCACGCCGCGGAGCTGGCCCAGGCCGATTATCTGGCTACCAGACAGACTGCCCAGGGCGTGGCCGGGCTGTCCACCCTGCAGGCCAAAGAGCAGCAGGCCAGGGAAAAACTGTACCGCTCGGATCTTACCGCCCCCTTAAGCGGCACAGTCACCTCCGTGGATAAAACAGAAGGGGAAATAGTAACCGCCGGGGAATCGGTGGTAAGGATACAAACGGCGAGCGAGCTCAACATAACGGCCGACGCCACGGAGACCGACGCCGCCAAGCTGTCCCTCGGCATGCCCGCCACCGTAACGCTGGACGCTTATCCCGACGCCGAAGGCTTTTCAGCCGCAGTCAGCAGCATCGCCCCCGCGGCTGTGTTTATCGAAGGCCTGCCCACTTACGAGATCACTTTGACAATAGAATCCCCTCAAAAAAATCTTAAGCCGGGCCTGACCGCCAACATCACCGTCCACGCCGATCAGCGGGAAAATGTTATCGCTGTTCCCCGCCGGGCCGTCATTGAGCAGGACGGCGAAAAATTCACGCGCGTGCTGCGGGAAGACGGAAAAATAACCAAACGTGAAGTCACTACCGGCCTGCTGGGCTCTGACGGCAGCATAGAAATAACCAACGGCCTGGAAGGCGGAGAAAAAGTTATCATTGACACGGTCCGTGAAAGCTGAAGCCGGCATCCTGATTGAAACCCGCGGGCTCACCAGAATTTACGGGTCCGGGGAGGAGGCAACGCGAACCACGGCCATAAGTAATATCAACCTCAAGATAAGTAAGGGTGAATTTGTCTCTATCATGGGTCCGTCCGGTTCAGGTAAATCCACCTTACTGCACCTGATCGGCCTGCTGGACCGGCCTACCGGCGGGCGCTACCTGCTGGACGGACGCTCAACACAAGAACTAAGCGATGAGCAGCTGGCTCACTTGCGCAACGCCACTTTCGGCTTTGTCTTCCAGTCCTTTTATCTTCTCTCCCGGACCACCGTTCTGGAAAACGTTATGCTGCCCTTATTTTACTCCGGCCTGTCCCCCGGCCAGTGGAAGCAAAAAGCGCGCCGGGCGCTGGAGCAGGTCTCGCTGTCCCACCGGCTTAACCACAAGCCGTCCCAGCTGTCCGGCGGTGAAAAGCAGCGCGTAGCCATAGCCCGGGCTTTGGTCAATGAGCCTAAAATTATCCTGGCCGACGAGCCCACGGGCAATCTGGATTCCCAAACGGGTGCCGCCGTACTGGAGATGATTGACTCGCTGCACCAACAGGGGCACACCATAATCGTTATCACCCACGAGGCGCCGACCGCCCGCTACGCTAAACGAATTATCCGCCTGCTGGACGGAAAAATATCCTCCGACAAAGAAGCTACCGGCGGCCATACTCATTACAGCAAGTGATGCGCCTCTTTTCTATCGTAGGCGAAGCCTACCGTTCTCTTAAAGCCAACCTGGCCCGCTCTTTGCTGACCATCCTGGGTATCGTCATCGGCATTGTGGCCATAGTGCTGGTGGTGGCTTTGGGACAGGGAGCCCAGCGGCTGATTTTGAACGAAGTGGAAAGCTTTGGCACTAACATGGTCATACTGCGTCCGGGACGCCAGCCGGAAGGTCCGGCCGATCTGGCCAATACACTGTTCGGGGAGTCTATAAAGGACCGGGAGATTAAAGCGCTGCAAAAGCCCGTTAACGTGCCCGGGGCGAAATCCGTGGAGCCGGCCGTTATTGTGCCCGGAGCCATCTCTTACCAGGATAACGTCTTCCGCCCGCTTACCTTCGGCTGGACTGCCACCGGCATGCGGGATTTTTTTGATATCTATCCCGCCCGGGGCACTTACTTCACTGAAGAAGATATCAAACAGCGGGCCAAGGTGGCCGTGCTGGGACACAAGGTAAAGCAGGAGTTATTCGGCGAGAGCGGTGCCGTGGGCAAACTGATTAAGATCAGGGGGAGGAATATAAGGGTGGTAGGAGTGCTGCCTAAAAGCGGGCAGGTCTCTTCCTTTAACATAGACGAGCTGGTGGTCCTGCCTTACACCACAGCCCAGAAAGACCTGATGGGCATTGACCATTATCAGGAAGTTATCATCCGCGCCAAGTCCGGTACCGACCCTGAACAGGTGGCCGCCGACATCCGCGCCACTTTGCGCGATCTACACAATATCAAAGACCCTTCCAAGGATGACTTTTTCGTGCTCACCCAGCAGGACATGGTGGAAAGCATAAGCACTATCTCCACTATCCTGACAGCCTTTCTGGTTACCATCGCTTCCGTGGCCTTGCTGGTGGGAGGCGTGGGCATCATGAACATCATGCTGGTCTCCGTCACCGA
>CAZLVG010000082.1:0-3494 GCA_964562905.1 uncultured Candidatus Saccharibacteria bacterium
GCACAGGCAGGAAAAATCCGCCTGCCTGTGCTGTGCGACAGCACGCTTGCCTGCGCGCAGCGCGCAAGCAGGCAGACAGGTTCCGAAAAGCAGGCGGGCAGGCAGGCGGCGAGCCGCCCCGGTAGTAGAACGCTTCGCGTTCACTACGGGGCAGGCTGGGCGGGTTCTGCGCCCGTCCCCGAAAAACTCGCTATCGCTCGTCACGGGGCAGGCAGGGCGCAGATTGTCGCTCAAAGTAGGTTCGAGCGGCGTTCAGTAACTGTGACCATAATTGACTTGTCTGTTTTTGAAAGGGAAAGGAAGGCTTGCTCCGCCTTAACCCTCCGGCGCGGGAGCAGCCAGGAAGGAGTTTCCTAAAATTTGACTGGCAAAAATCATCTTATTTAGTAATAGTTGGAATATAAACAACCAATCTATCCTACTGGATATTAAAACTTTCATCTAATTCTTAAATTTAATCTTATGAAAAACTTAATAGGAAAAAATGTTCCGGATACGGAACTGGAGGCGTATTTCCCCGAAAAAGACAAGGTCAAAAAGATAAAACTGTCCGATTACCAAGGAAAGTGGCTGGTAATGGTCTTTTATCCGGCCGATTTTAGTTTTATATGCCCCACCGAACTGGAGGAGCTGGCCGAGAAGTATAAGGAATTCAAAAAAGCCGGGGTGGAAGTGGTAAGCGTCTCCACCGATACGGCCTTCGTGCATAAGGCTTGGCATGACCAATCCCAGGCCGTAAAAAAAGTCAAATTTCCCATGGCGGCCGATCCCACCGGCAAATTGTGCCGGGAGATGGGGACTTATCTTGAGAAGGAGGGGCTTTCTTTAAGAGGATCATTTATTATTGACCCTAAAGGGGTGGTGCGCGCCT
Organism: uncultured Candidatus Saccharibacteria bacterium; assembly: GCA_964562905.1. Lineage (GTDB taxonomy): Bacteria > Patescibacteriota > Andersenbacteria > UBA10190 > UBA10190 > CAYSWF01. The sequence continues at coordinate 872 of CAZLVG010000082.1, forward strand.
GTGAAATTCATGACAACGAGATCGGCCGCTCCACCGAAGAGCTCTTCAGAAAAGTGCAGGCGGCTAAGTTTATTGCCGAGCACAAAGGCCAGGTGTGTCCCGCGAGCTGGAAGCCCGGCAAAAAAACCCTCAAGCCCGGAATGAAGCTAGTGGGGAAGATTTGAAGATTTAAAAAAGTCCAGTCTGACATCAAAGCGGCGGTGGACAAGATTTTAGCACGAGAGAACTCCCGTCGCCAGACCTTATAAGCCGCGTCGACACGGCCGGTTGATATAAAAGGGCTGTGAAAAAACCGCGCGTTGCCTATTTAAGAAACTCGCGGTCGTTTAAGATCAGGCGTGGCGGGCAAGATGTCTGACATGAAGCCGCGCGGCCGCGTAAACTGCCGCTTCCGCGGCCCGGGCCGTCAATTCCCCCAGCTTTACTATCATGCTGCCATAACACAGCTGCCGACCCCGCGCGCGTCCTGCCAGTACTGTACAGTCGGTACCGGTGCCGAGCGCGATCCGCTCACTTAAATAGCTTTTTCGGCCCAAGCCATACAAGGCTTGGCACTTGGCCATCGTTACCACTTGGGTCAACTCAAGCAAAGCACTAGGCGAAAGATTGCGGTTCACCAGCACCACCATGTTAATGGTGCCGGGAACAAGCTTGGGCTCTTCGTTCTCCTCGTCAAACAAAGTGGGGTCACCCGGCGCCACCGCGTTACCCAGCCCGGCGGTACAAAACACGTCAATCGCCAATCCCGTGTCCTGGTTCTCAACGCGCTCATGTCTTAACGCTGCCTGCGATACGCGGGTCAGAAGCATAATGCTCCGATCGGCGTTAAGCCCCAAACTCTCAAGGTTCTGCCGGCAGAACAGCGGTAAGTTATGACTGTCTATGAACTCGTTTTCTCCTAAGGTGCGGTTAACAATGGCCTCAACCAAGCCGTTCCGTTTAGGCTGGTGGGGGGCCCAGGTGCAACAAGCCAGCGGTTCGGCGGCGCTAATAATGCTGGCGTTCGCCTGCCGCTCTAATCGGACATCCATTTTTTACCCTCGCTCAGAAAGGTACAGTGGCTTTTTCTCCCCGCTGGGAGTGGTATAAACAGTACTACAAGCCACTTAATACCGTCAATGATGTTATTATTGACCGCGCCCGGCATCATCGTCACCGCTGTGTTGTTAGACCTGGCGGTGGGCGATCCGCCCTGGTTATGCCATCCGGTAAAAACCATCGGTTGGCTGGTAAATCGGGGGGAGTCCGTCTTCCGCCGGCTATTTCTAGATCCGTTCATAGCGGGGGCACTGCTTACTTTGACCGTGCTTTTTATCACCGTATCCTTAGCCTTAGCCCTGACCGTCCTCGCCTACTCGCTATCTATCTGGACCGGACATATCACGCAAATAATATTAATAGCTGCCGCTCTGGCTCTAAAATCTCTAACCGGAGAAGGCAGCGCCGCGCGCCGTCTGATCCGGCAGGCGGATTTGGCCCCGGCGCGCCGGCGGGTACAGGAATTAGTTAGCCGCGATATGTCGCGGGAAGACGCACGCGGCGTCATCCGCGCCACGCTGGAAAGCCTGTCGGAAAACTTGTCGGACGGCGTCATCGCTCCCTTGTTTTTCGCTATACTGCTGGGAGCCCCCGGCGTCTGGGGGTACAAAGCCGTTAATACCCTGGATTCCATGATAGGATACAGAAACAAAAAGTACCGGGAATTCGGGAAATTCGCGGCCCGGTTGGACGATGTTATTAATTTTCTTCCGGCCCGCCTCACCGGCCTTCTGATCGTGTTAAGCGCTGGCGTCTTGGGGCATTCTTTCACCGGCTCTATCCGAGCTTGGATAAAAGACGCGCCAAAAGGACCTTCGCCCAACGGCGGCATTCCTATAGCCGCTTTTGCCGGCGCCCTCAATTTGCGGCTGGGCGGCGATTGCTATTCGCCTGAAGGAGTGCTGCTCAAAATACCGATGGTCGGCGGCCAAAGGACGCGCCTGACCGGCGAAGACATTGGGCAGCTCAACCTCTACATTTTCGCCGCTGTCGCTCTCTTGCTTCTCTTTTACGCCTTGTTGGATTTTATCCTTTAACGCTCGCGGCTCACCGCGGCCCGCCGTCGGGGCCGGAATTTAACTTCCGCCTTCCCTCAAAAGAAAATCGGCGTGTCCTGCCTCCCTGATCTCCGCGGGACAAGTCAAGGCAGCGAGAAAAAAGGGGTTGCTCTAGAGCACAACTTGCGTGTACATTAGGCCTTACTGAAATCCTGCTCACAGCCAAGGGGGAGCGTGGTTAGGCCGCGGGCTGGATGGAAGCAACGCGCGGACAAGTAGGCGGGTATAGTACAGCGGTTAGTACACGAGGTTTCCAACCTTGGGACGCGGGTTCAACTCCCGCTACCCGCTCCAGTATCAAACTTTCAGATTTTTGGCCTGCTGTTTCGGCGGCGCGGAGCCCTGCCTTGTACGGGAAAAATGGCTCGCCGCGCAGAGCGCGGCTCGCCAAAAAGAGGTTCGAGCCAAAGATTTCTTTGGCGGCGACCTTTTTCTCCAAAAGGTTGCTATCCCTTGCGATTTTGACGAGGTTATACCAACCAAACGTAATCTCCGCTAATATAACAGCAGAGATTTTTTAATCCTTC
>CAZLVG010000083.1:0-3180 GCA_964562905.1 uncultured Candidatus Saccharibacteria bacterium
GTGGGGGCGCATGGGCCGTGCCAGAGCCCGTCACAAGTATAGTGGCATGGCATAAGGTGATATTTATAGCACCATGATTCCGGGTAAAAATCTTCTGGTCAGCGCCGCGGCGGGGGCCGCGGCGGGGGCAATAGTGGTCCTATTGGCCGCCAACAACCCCCAGGCCGTCAGCACGCTTAACCAAAACGGCGCCCCGCCGCCAACGACGTCAGAGCGGGAAACCGTGCCGGCGTCGTCCGGCGTGGTGGAGGTAGTAGAGAAAGCCCAACCGGCCGTGGTGTCCATAGTGGTTACCAAAGACGTCCCCGTTATTGAACGCTATTACGAAGAAATGCCGGACAGCTTAGACCCCTTTTTCAATGATTTCTTCGGCAACAATTTCTTCTCGCCGTTTGAATTCCGAGTCCCGCAATATCGCCAGAAGGGAACAGAGAAGAAAGAAGTTGGCGGAGGCAGCGGTTTTCTTATCTCCCCCGACGGATTGATCGTAACTAATAAACACGTGGTGCAGCAGGACCAGGTGGATTACACCGTTTTTCTTAATGACGAAAGCCGGCATGACGCCGAAGTGGTAGCCAGAGACCCTCTTAACGACCTGGCTATTATAAAAATCCAGGGCGGGGGGCTGCCCTATTTGGAGCTAGGCAGTTCCGCCGATTTAAAAGTGGGACAGGCGGTGATAGCTATCGGCAACGCGCTGGGAGAATTCCGCAACACCGTATCAGTGGGGGTGATTTCAGGCCTGTCGCGCTCCGTCACCGCCGGCGACGGCTTAGGACAGGCGGAGCGTTTGGAAGGAGTTATTCAAACAGACGCTGCCATCAACCCGGGCAACTCCGGCGGGCCGCTGCTGGACTTACAAGGCAAGGTAGTGGGCGTAAACGTGGCTATGGCGCTGGGCTCAGAGAACATCGGCTTTTCTCTGCCGGTAGATACGGTAAAAAACGTGGTGGAGTCGGTCAAGAAAACCGGCGAAATAGTGCGTCCCTACCTAGGCATAAGGTATATGCCCATAACACCCGCCTTGCGGGAGGCTAATAACCTACCGGTTGATTACGGCATCTTGGTAACAAGGGGAGCGAAGCCGGAGCAGCTGGCCGTTATCCCAAGATCCCCAGCCAATAAAGCGGGCATTGAAGAAGGCGACATCATTCTGGAGGCCGACGGTGAAAAACTGAAAGGCGCGAATTCTCTCTCCCGGACCGTAAGCCGCAAGGAGGTGGGAGACAGTATTGAACTAAAAATCCTGCACAAGGGAAGAGAACGGACGGTAAACGCGGTGCTGGAAAAAATGCCGTGACTGGCGCGGTCTGGACAGCGGTCCAGAAATAAAAGTTATTATCAATGATACCAACCACGCCTAATCTCTTACCGTCCCCGTCAGCCGCTTACTGGCCGGGCCGGGGGTCCGGCCTTCGCCGAAGGCTTCGGCCGGCAGGACGGCCGGCCATGCACCGACCGCGCTGTGTCCCCTTAAAGCCTTGGCCAAGGGGGATGGGGGTGCATGGCCCGGACAGGATCCGCGGGATGGTACAAGAGATCAACTATAGCTGGTATGAAAGACTTTAGCCACACGGTAATAGGTATAGTCAGGAACATCCCCGCGGGAAAGGTGATGAGCTACCAAGAAGTGGCCCGGGCGGCCGGCCGCCCGCGAGCCTGGCGGGCGGTGGGTAATGTATTAAATAAAAATTATGATCCCGGTGTTCCTTGCCACAGAGTAATACGTTCAGACGGAAAAACGGGCGGGTATAACAGGGGCGCCGGGCGGAAAGCCCTTGCGCTCCGGCGGGAGGGGTTTAAGACTGTAGAGTAGAGTTTTTTATGGACACAAGCCGCGAGCTGTTTATCCCCGTTGTGCTGGGAACGGTCAGAAAAAACAGGCGGTCAGAAAAGGCCGCTCGCTTTGTCTTTGGGCAGGTACAGCAATACGGCGTCAAAACACAGCTGGTTGATGTAAGAGGGCACATGACCCCCAGGACTATCCCGCCCTGGGAAGACAGCGAAGAAACCGGCGGCTGGAAAGAACTGGCGGATAGAGCCGATGGCTTCGTGATAGTGGTACCTGAATACAACCATGGCTACCCCGGCGAGCTAAAAATGCTTCTTGACCAAGCCTATAAGCAGTACTGGCACAAACCGGCCTCCGTCTGCGGGGTGTCCGGCGGGGGACTGGGAGGAGCCAGAGTGAGGGAAAATCTATTACCCGTCATAGTGGAGTACCGCCTGGTGCCGATAAGAGAAGCGGTATACTTCTCCCGCGTGAAGGAACTTTTTGCCGAAGACGGCTCCATAAAAGATCGGTCTTATGAAGAAAAAGTCAAAGTAATGCTGGACGAGCTGGCATGGTACGCGTCGTCCTTGAAAAGGGCGCGGGAAGCTGACGCGGAAAGTGTGAAGCCGTGAAGCGCGCCGTCCTCCTGGCCTGGGGAGTGGTATCCCTGGGACAGTGGCGGAAATACTAATCTTTAGCAGGACGGCTAGCCGGCCAGACGGCCATGAAGAAAAAATGGACACCCAAATAAATACAGACGCCGCCAAAAACAAATCAAAACAAAACTGAAAACGGATCCGGTAATTTTACCCTTAACCGCGAAAATGTCATGCAATTAACAAGCAGTGCTTTCTCTGACAACGGCGCCATTCCTTCCAAGTACACCTGCGACGGAGAAGACATGAACCCGCCATTAATCATAAGCAACGCGCCGGCAGCCGCCAGGAGCCTGGTCTTGATTATGGACGATCCCGACGCGCCGGCCGGAGTGTGGGACCACTGGGTGGTATTTAACATCCCGCCTGAAACCAATGAAATAAAGGAGGGCCGGGAGCCGGACGGCGTCCACGGCAAGGGAACGTCCGGTAACCTGGAATACCACGGACCCTGCCCGCCTGATCGCGAGCACAGATATTTCTTTAAGCTGTACGCACTGGACGGGGAGCTTGACTTGGCGGAAGGGGTAAGCAAAACAGAGGTGGAGGCGGCTATGGCCGGGCGGGTGGTGGCGGAGGCGCAATTGATGGGGAGGTGCACGAGGATGGGCCAGTAGTCTGGTCGGACTCGATATGAATCGTGCTTGGAAAAGTTCAACTTACGACCGTCGTGGTTAGTTCTTTTAGGTCGCTAGTTATGATATGCTGGTGATGTGCCAAACCCTAAAAAGCCAAGGCGTAAATGTCTTA
>CAZLVG010000084.1:0-2914 GCA_964562905.1 uncultured Candidatus Saccharibacteria bacterium
GCGACGGCCGCCACGAAAAAAGCAAACAGCGGTTCTAAAATATCTTAAGCCTCCTACCCCTTCCTTAGCCTGTCCAATTCCCCTTGCACTTCCTTGAGCTCTTCTTTCAGCGCCTTGGATTCCTCTTCCAGATAGTTGATTTTTTCTTTATCGCTTGGCTCTGCCGTCTGTCTCCAAAAAGGAAACTGGCATGCGCCAAAGCCAGGACCCGGACCGCGGGGCCTTCGCCAGCTGAAACCCCGGCCGCCGCACGGGCCTCTTCCGCGGCCCGTCATGGGACCCATGCCGCCAGGGCCTCTTCCGTCAAACCATGGCATGATATATCACCTCCTCTCTCATCTTATATAATGAATATATACCCATAACCAGTATCAGTCAACCTTTTTTATCCGCCGGCCATCCTGTTTTTCCAGCCAGGGCTTGAGGCCGCGGTCGGCGAGGTGCCGCCAGATGGCAACGGTGGAGATTGATTTCATCTTTTCGTCGGCTTTCAGGCACCGCTGCAGCAGCTCCAGCGTCCAGTGTTCACTCCCCGCCGGCGTCTCCGAGCAGGTCCCAGGGTCACCAAATGCGCTTCGGCTTTGTCGGTGAGCTTGCGCTTGGCTCCGGGCCGGGGAGCGTCGTAGAAGGCACGGTCGAGACCGCCAGCGGCGCAGCGTTGTCTGATTCGCTACACCGTGCGGCGGCTGGTGTTAAGATGCTCTACGATCTGTTGTCGGTGAGTCTGTTGTGACTCTTGAGCAAGATACGGGCACGGGTGATAACGCGTGTCTTGTGCCACCCGTGCGAATGATACGCCGCAAGCATGAGTGCTCACGCTCAGAGAGCTTGGTGGCATTTTTCTTTTGCATATATACGCGTGTTACGAATTAACACACAGTTATACCATCAAACTCTCTGGGCGCCAGGTTTATGTTAAGGGAGTACTAGTGCCATTCCTTACCCTGAAGCTAAGCGCCAGCTGCTGCGGAAGCTATCGCCGATCGACTGATTCAGCGCCACCCATTGTACGACCTTCTGCCGTAGTTATTGCATCTGGAATTAAAACCACCTCGCTGAAGCGAGGTGGTTTAGCAGTAGTTAGTAGTTTTTCAACCGCGAAAGTCGAGTTTAAATAAGCTGCTGCCCGCCCGCCACTCATAATATCGATAAATACCACCTTACCAGCCTCCGCGGCCTGATAGCAAGCTGGTCCACCCGCGGGAAGCTATCGTCATAACGGGCGCCGAAGCACGGACAGGGACCAACGACCTGCAAACGCCAGCTTCCTAAAGGTACTGCTCCAGCGGCAAACGGCTTCTGCTGTTGTTAGGCTGACTGGCCATACGGTTTTTCTACCAGCGGTACAAAAGCGAATCCGGGATAGTCGTACCGTTCCCACTCTTTCTTCCCCTTTTTGATAAGACGCAGAATACTGGATCCCACCGGGGTCACAACGCTCCCGCCGACTTCAGTCTGCTCAAGCCAGGCCTCCGGCACCGTCTCGCCGGCGGCCGCCGCGATAATCCGGTTAAAAGGCGCCTTGTCCGGACAGCCGTCCAACCCGCTGGTGCACCGCACTTCTACCGTTCCCTTTTTCACGTAGTTATACCTGGCCACATTGTCCTGTCCCCACTGGCACAGTTTAGGAATAATTTCCATGGCCGTTACCTGCCCCCTCCCACCGACAATGTGGGCCAGCAGCGCCGTCTGCCAGCCGGAGCCGGAGCCTATATCCAAAACATTGTCGCCAGCCCGGGGCTGCAGCAACTCCAGCATGAAGGCCACCGTCAGCGGTTGGGAGATAGTCTGGCCCTTCCCGATCGGCAAGGGAGCGTTAACATACGCCTCATCCTCCGTATCCTTCCTCACAAATCCGCGCCGGTCAATGGCCCGGAAAGCGTCAATCACCGCCGGCGTGCGCAGCACGCCCGCGGAAATCAGGTCTTCAACCAGCAGTTCGTGATTAGTCACAGCTGTCTCCCGTTTATCTTACTTATCAACATTACAACTCCTGCCGCTCACCTCAAGGCAGTTTGCGTCCCCACAGGCTGGTCATCGGCTCTTGTCTACAGCGGCCGGCGGCAGCATTCAACGCGCCAGCCTTGCTTTCACCGCGAACGGCAGCAAGTAGCCATTGATACCATCAGGCCCCACCTTATACTTGCCTGTCCCCAGCCAAGCATCACAGATAACTTCTCTTAACCGCGCCAGCTCCCCCATCCGGCCCGCCTGGCTCTGTCCAGCCAAAGTCAAGTCAATTAACTCTAAGGCCCGCTTTAAGGCCATGTCACTGGCCTTGCCATCTCCCCGCTGGCGACAGCTCCATATTCGGTGCACCTCGCTGGCGATATTACCCATCTGCTCTTCCCAAGGCAGTCCGTGCCACCTATTTTCCGTTAGCTCCTTATGAAATGCCAGCATAGGCCTATCGGGTCAACCTATTTACTATTCCCGTTATCCTGTCCCTTAAACCGCCGTCTTCAACTTCTATCCCTAAATTACCCACGGTCGGTCTGATATTTATCAACGATTCAAACGCGATCATATCACCTCTGTCCTTGTGAGGATATATATTTATGCCCCACAAGTCATTCTGGCTTGACCCCCGGCTCAGCAGTTCTTTCTCCGCGTCGGCGTGCATCTCACCTCCCACCGCCATCACTTCCTTGTCAACGTCCACCACCGCCTTGACCATGTCCCCAAAAGACCGAGCTGCCAGCTCCTTCAGCCTCTCCTTCGTAACCTTTCTTGTGATCACTTCAATTTCCACCTCTTACATCTTACCCGCTAATCGGCACTTGCTTAAAGAGGGATATTCACGATAACCACGACTCATTTAACCTAAAAACCTAAGCGCTCCGCTCAAACACCCCCTACTCAAATACTCAAACATCCGCAGGCCATTTCGAAATTAGACTTTTCTCCGCGAGAG
>CAZLVG010000085.1:0-2824 GCA_964562905.1 uncultured Candidatus Saccharibacteria bacterium
AAGCCTAACGAAGTATTTAATCAACTCGTTGCGTTAAAAGGTTGAGACCGCCTATGAAAAACGTAACCATTTACACGACCCCTACCTGCGGCTTCTGCCACCAGGCTAAGCAGTTTTTCCAGGAGAAGAACGTACCTTACGAAGAAAAAGACGTAGCCGCGGACCAGCAGGCGCGCGAGGAGATGGTAAGCAAGACCAATCAGATGGGGGTGCCGGTAATTGAGGTGGACGACGAGATTGTCATCGGTTTTGATCAAAGCAGGCTGGCGCAGATGCTGGACGTTTAGCGGCTGTCCAGATAAGCCAGTCCGCCGTATAGAGCGGAGCAATCTTTAAGGACGGAGTGCTTCAGCTCCGGACACCGCGGGAAGATATTCATGAAGCGGTCAAAATGACGGGTTAACCGGTCAAAAGGCAGGCTTTTCATAACCGAGCCGCCCAGCACGATACAGTGGGGCGACCAATGGACAGCCGTGTTTTTAAGGCCGGCGGCTAGGAAGAAGGCTGTTTTATCCCACACGGCCGGGTCGGATATTTGTTCCGCGGGCTGCCCGTACTGTCGCCGCAACCCCGTGCCGGAGACCAGCTCTTCCAGCGTAGTGAAATCGTCTTCGCTTTGGAGTATTAGCTGCTGACCGGGTTCAAAGCCGAAAGCGCCCGCGTCCAGCTGTCTGTTGACTATCCTGGATCCTCCCACGCCGGTGCTTATGGTCAGGTAGGCGACGATATCGTGGCCGGTCCCGGCTCCGGCCGCGGCTTCTCCCAGGCCGGCCAGGTCGGCGTCGTTGACCAGAAATACTGGAGCGTCCAGCGATTGCGCCAGTGTTTTTTTAAGCGGCCGGTTATGCCAGCCGGGCAAGTTGGGGGCACCGGCTATCGTGGTATTGTTTTTATCAAGCGGACCCGGCGCGCCGACCACGACCGCCTCTACTGGCTCGCCGGAAGTTTGGCGGCCGGCCTGCTCCGTAATGCCGGCTGTTCCTCGGTCGAAATCATCGGCTGTTTTAAAAACGGCCGGCGCGCTTAATGTCTTGCCGTCCCGCGAGACGGCCAGCCGCGTTTTAGTCCCGCCTATATCCACCAAAAGATACATAATTTGAACCTTGCGTTATTTTAGTATCCGAGTTAATTTTAACTGATGAGCGAAAATAGTGATACCTCGGCTTACAAATCCCCGCGGTCGGACGGGAGCGGGCAGAAGCTGTTTGGTGTGCCGGCAGCCATAGTGGCGGCCGGAGCGCTGATTGCCGCCGCTATTTATTTCGGAGGCGGAGCTCCTTCTCCCGCCGCGGATACCGAGACGGCGGACGGCGGCAGCGGCCAGGCCGGGGTGGCAGGCGAAGAAAAAGTACCCAATGTTCCCACGCCGCCGCCGATAGGTGATTTTCGCCCGGTGGATGAAACTGACCACATAACAGGCGCGGCCGACGCCAAAGTAACCATCATAGAGTATTCCGACACGGAATGTCCCTTTTGCAAGAGGTTTCATCCCACTATGCAGCGGATAGTGGAAGAATATCCCGATGACGTGCGCTGGGTGTACCGGCATTTTCCTTTAGAGGCGCTGCACAGCCAGGCGCTCAAGGAGGCCGAAGCTCTGGAATGCGCGGGAGAGCAAGGCAGATTCTGGGAGCTGACGGATAAAGTTTACGAGGTAACGCCTTCTAACGACGGCCTTGATCTGGAGACGCTGCCCGAGTTGGCCAAACAGTCAGGTGTGGCTGACATATCAAAATTTGAGCAATGCCTTGAATCCGGAAAGTACGCTAAGGCGGTTGAGGAAGACTTGGCCGACGCGCAGGCCGCCGGCGGGCGCGGCACGCCGTACAGCCTGATAATAGACCCTGACGGGGAGGCGCGGCCTCTCTCCGGCGCGCAGCCGTACGGCGCGGTGAAGGCGGCGGTAGAAGAGAGCCTGGAGTAGTTGGCCGCGGGTGTTAACCGCGGGAAAAGTGTCAATAATTATTGACACTTTTTTGGCGGTAGTTAAACTGACAGCGTATGCCGGACACGGTGTCCAGCATTGTTCCCTTCCCACGTTAAGGAGTAAGGAGTTAAGGCATGGCATCCGCAAAGGCCAAACGGAAGGAGCGGCAAGAGGCAAGGCAAGGCAGAGTGGCTCCCAGGGAGTTGAGTAACTTGTTTTGGCTGCGTGTCCACTTTGTGGGTCAAGGTACCTGCGAAAACAACAGCCGGAAGGAAAAGAGCAGGGAGCAGAACCAGCTGTGGGACCGTCTGTGGCAGGAATATGGAGCCTGCAAGAAGTGCAACCACACCTTTGCGCAGTACGCACGCGTACTGTGGGACGGCCAGCGGGACGGACTGGTTCATGAGCAGTGCGTTGACAACGACCGAGCTCTTCCCTGGAGCATGGTGTGTCTTGACGTGCGCGGTTATGCCGGCCGGACTGTGGAAGAGATTGAGTTGGCCAAGAAGGAAAGCCTGCGTAGAGAGACACAAGAAGAGCTGGAAAGAGCCAGGGCCTAGCAAGGCTCAAGGCCGATTGTTCTTTTAAGCAGTATCCCGGGGTGAATGATCAGCATTTTTGTCACTATGCGATCATCTCACCCTTTTTATCTATCTCGACTTTCGCGGTTCAGAAACCTTTTAGCTCAATTGAGCCAAAGCAGTTAAGTAATGAATCAACTCCGCTTAAGCGAATTCACAAGTTCAACCGCGGAAGTTGAGTGGAGGCCGTAAAATACTCCCATATTACGTAATATGGGAGTATAGAAGCCCTTCATTTTATCATCAGCCTTGCCATCAGCCTTGCCATCAGCCTTGCCATCAGCTTTTTTGCTGTTGACGACTTACGCGCTTCAGA
>CAZLVG010000086.1:0-2666 GCA_964562905.1 uncultured Candidatus Saccharibacteria bacterium
TACTGTACACCGATTCAACAAAAGACACGGGCTATATCCGCATTCACTTTGCGGTTAAGCCGGGAGTAGCGAAGAAGGTGGCGGGGATTTTGGCTGGTTAAGCGCTTTTAAGAAGACCCGGGATAACTTCTCTGCTCGCCAGCGGCGTGGAAGAGGGTCAGGGCCAGTTGCTCCCCTTTCCGCTCCCAGTATTCAGGCTTTAAGGGTCACCAGCTGTTTTCCTTGCTGGCAATGTAGGCTTCTTTGTCTTGGTGGCTCATGCCTTGCACGTCCTGGTCATAAATAATGTGGGTTATTTCATGCCTGACGGTGCGTTCCAGGTTTGGAATTTTAATCGGACAGATGTGAACTTTATCAGGCGGATAGTAACTTCCCCAGTTGCCCGCGCTTACCCAGTAACAATGTATATTTCTCTCGCACTGGAACCGCACCTTAGGCCGCTTGCGTATCCACCAGTTAAAAGCTATTTTCAGTGTTTTTAGCGGACTTGGATATATTATGACAATTTTATTCTCTCTTAACCATTTTATGTCCCGCCACATATGAAAGTGGGCTTTTAGGTCTTCAATTAGGTTGTAGTGGTATTTAATCATGAGAGTTAATAGGGTAAATAAAAGAGGGTGTGGCGGCACCACACCCTGAAAGGGAGTCAGCAATGGTTTTCAGTTAGTGCAGAAACACCTATTGTGGCCTCGGCAGTCGCCGGTCCTTTGATGGTCTTCGCGGCGATCGGCTGACGACGGTTTGCAACCAATGCCTTGCGGCCGAACCTCGGGACGTTCGCCGGCGCTCAAGCGATAGTTCCGCAATTGGTCTATTACTTCATCGATATGCATTTCGCTCCTCCTATCACTTTAGGGTCAAACACCATCCACTGCAGCGGACAGCCGCCGCAGCAGGCGTTGTACGTTTCGCAACTCTGACACAGGTGGTGAGGATAGCATACCAGCGTTTCGTTCGCCTCAACAACCTCCTTTCTGTTCCAAAACTGTTTAAAGGTAGCCGCATCATGAAAATCAACTCCGAGCCTGCCAAGCTCAAAATCATGCAGAGCGTTGCATAGCAACAGACCTCCTTTGGGAGTGAAGATTATTCCCTTGCGCTGGATAACGTGACAGCCGCTAAGAAGCTGGCCGCGCTGTTTAAGTTGGTCGAGGAAGCCGTCCGGGTAAAGGCAAAACGGCAGGGATTGCGTAAGCACCAGCTCCGGGCAGGCGTCAAAGAGATAGTCTAGGGCAACAATCCTGTCGGCCATTTCCTGCGGGGAGAGCATGTATCCTCGTCTCGGCTTGCCGCAATCAAAAACAGGCGAGCACAGCTCCAGCGTAACCCCACAAGCTCCATGGTCAAACGACACCTTGATCAGCTCGTCCAAGTTATCAGCCACCAAGGCGTTAGCCGTGATGCTGACATGGGGCGGCTGGCCAAGCTGAACCAGATTCCGCACAGCCAGTAAAACCTTGTCAAAAGCATCCACCTTCGTTAATTGTTTGTATTGTCCGCGATTGCCGGCCTTCAGCGAAATGCTAATGGATGCTCCGGTGGACAAGTCCTTTTCGGCTCGTGCTCTGTCGGCATAACGCCAGCCGTTGGTGATGATAGTAGCGTTGCCGAGCGACCTGCACACTTCGTTGAGATGAGGCCACAATGTGGGTTCACCACCTAACAAAATGAAGTTCTTGGTGCCTATTCCCTGACCTATTTTTATTAACCGCCTAGCAGTTCTTAGGCTCATGTTGTCTTTTGGTGAGTACCGTGTTCCTTTGGCATAACACCACGGACAACGGAAATTACAGGCGCGGTTCACGGTAAGCCAGACTGCGTTAATCATTGCTTACTCCTAAATTGACAAGGAACACGCGCAAACCTGAACAGTGAAAGCGTAACTTGACACAGTCTTGTGTCAACAAGGGCGTAAAAGTAATCTGTCAGGGATGGTTGACAGAAATTAGGAAACTATTAACAAAATGGCATTGGGGCTTTCTTGTACCTTTTTTAATGACACATTTTTGTAGAAATTCTTTATACAGCTTGGCGCTGAAAGCGCGCTGTGGGGCGGCTCTATTCTCTCCTTGGTAGCGGGGAGGGCAAACGGGCAGAGGAAAGGGAGTGCGTTGCATGGTTTAATAGTATATCAAAGGGGAGATGAGGGCTACTACTGTGGCTAGGGATTACTAAACACGACGCGAGGTTTTTCTTTTCTCATCTTAGAGGAAAATTCAAACACCCGGAGACCGTTTCGAAACTCCAATTACGCTACAATAAACACAATTAAGCCATAAACAAACATCAACACATGACACAAGTTTACGGTCGCGCTTCATCCGACTTAACTGATGAAGAGTGGCATACCGTAATGCCGCTTATGCCTCCCTCTAAACATACCGGTAGGCCCAGAGCACCAGACCGTCAGGTACTGAACGCTATCTTCTTTGTGCTGCATACCGGCTGCCAATGGAAAGAGCTGCCCAAGGAAAGATACGGTGCTTACTCTACAACCGCTAACTGTTTAAGACACTGGCAAGCGGATGGCACCTGGCCGAAGATCCAAACAGCGCTCTTACTGCTGCTGTTAAGAAAGCAGCAGGTTAACTTAACTTCCTGCTACTTAAGACGGCGCTTTAATCGCCAGTAAAAGGGGGGAAGATCAGCCATCGGTAATAATG
>CAZLVG010000087.1:0-2570 GCA_964562905.1 uncultured Candidatus Saccharibacteria bacterium
TAGCAGGGAGTTCGGCAGCAGCAAAGAGAAGGAGTGGCTTAGCACCTGGCCGGTTAGAGCAGGCAGGGGGTATGTAAAGTAGGTTAACGAACCACAATCAAAGGAAGAGATTGAGGTTATTCGTTATGCCATCAAAAGAGGAAGACCTTATGGCAAGGACGACTGGGTTGCGAAGACGGTTGCCGCACTAGGATTAGAAACAACAATTAGGCAGAGAGGGTATAGAAGATATGAAAGTACCTGACACCCTTCACCCCCCTTCACCACCCCTTCACCGCAACGAAGCCTGGTGGCGGCCGCTTAAAGCCAAAGCTGAAAGAATTTACCAAAAAACCGGACAATAAACTAAAAAGCTCGACAGGCACAAGTCGTGAGCAACAAATGCGCCGTGACAGGCGCATTCACTTCAAATTTTGTCAACAAAAGTTGACAAAATGCTGATTGTAGCGTAGTAGTAGCTTGTTATACACATATAAGTAAATACATGGCTACTACAAATCAACAGGTCGCACCCGTTCAAAAAAACCCAAAAATCGCTTTTAATGCGCTCATTGGGCACCTTATCCCGTCAGCCATTATGGCTGCTTCCGCTCACAACACCCAGCCCTGGAAGTTCAAAGTGGAGAGCGACCACGTTGACATTTTTGTTGACTGGAACCGGCATTTACACGTATCCGACCGTGCTTTCCGGGAAGTATATATTAGTATTGGTTGCGCTGTCGCTAATATGTTGGTTGCTGCCCGTTATTGGGATTATAAGCCGCGACTCACCTATTTTCCCGAAGGCCAGGCCAAGAATAAACCGGCCGCGCGTATTACCTGCCCGCTGGCAGATAAAACTTCTCACGGCGAGGAAGCCGCCATCCTGTTCAGGGCCATAGAGAAACGCCTTACCGACCGTCATATATATGATAAAAAACCTTTCACCCATAAAGAACAAGTTAGTCTGCCTACCGGCCAAAGTGACACGGTTATTTTAGTGGAAGACAAGAATAAAATTGCCCGCCTGGGCGAGCTCACGGAAAAAGCCACTCTACGTACATTATCCCGCCGTGACTTCAAAGAGGAATTATCCCACTGGGTGCGCAACAACTGGACTTACCAACATGATGGTATGCCCGGCTACGCTATGGGCATTCCCGCGCCCATTTCTCTCATAGCCTCAACCATGGTGCGCTTAGTTCCCATTCATAAACAGGAAGGGCCCAAAACAAAAGAGCAAATGGCGAGCTCCTCCGCCGTAGCGGTAATGGTAAGCAAAACCGACACTCCAACCGACTGGATTCAGGCCGGACAGAACCTGGAACAAATATGGTTAGAGGCAACCGCCGCCGGCCTTTCCGCCGCTCCCTTAGTAGCTGCCATTGAAGCCGGCAAAGATACTCGTGCCGAACTCCAGCGAATCTTAAATACCAAACTTTACCCTCAATCTATCATCCGGCTTGGCCGCGCCGATCATGAGCCGCTTCGCCCTTCCCCTCGTCGTACTATTGAGGAGTGCTTAATATAAGGCTAACACTCTCCGCTACTTCAGGCTTTACCGCAAAGTGAATACGGATGTAGCCGGTCTCTTTAGTTGAATTGGCAAACAAAATATTACCTGGCGTCGCCGCAACCTTCTTTTTTATCAGTTCCTCCACCACCGCCATATCGCTCTTCCCGTTATGCTTCAGCATCATGTAGTACGTGGCCGGCACTGGTAGGGGAGTAAAGCCGTACTCCCTGAACGCTTCTTCTAAAACCTTCTTGTTATCCAGGAGCTTCTTCCGCAAGTCAGCCACATACTCATTAAGCTCGGCTAAATTATCTTTAAGCGCTACCGCCACTGCGTGTTGAGCTATCGTTGATCCCCCTATGTACAGCGCGTCGTGCCTAACAGCCATCTCCTCCACTCTCTCCGGACTGGTTATCGCAAACCCCACCCGCCAGCCTGGAATGGCATAAGTCTTGGAGAAGCTGCGCAGCAGCACCGTCTTGGCAAAGTTCAGTTTATCGTAACCGCTGTCATCTTTTGGCGGCCTGTCCCAGATAAACTCGCGGTACATCTCATCAATTAGCAGGAGGCAATCGTGCTCCTCGGCCGCTTCGCTTAAATCCTTAAGCACTTCCGCTGACGCCACTTGCCCCGTGGGGTTGGCCGGCGTGGTGACAATAGCCGCTTTCGCCGACTTCATTTTTTCCTTGATTTCATCCCACTTTGGCTGCTCACCTAGCGGCACCTTAATGTATTCAATCTCAAACCTCAGTGTTTTCAGCAGCAATTTGTGGTACACGAAGAACGGCTCCGGCAGCAACACTTTCGCTCCCGGCCGCAAATCTGTCAGCAGTGCTGCTGTTGCCCCTCCATTTGCCCCCGCCGTAGCCATAACATTTTCAAATTTTACGTTCCACTTTCGTGAGCCCAGATAATCAGCCAGCGCCTCCCGGTATTCTTTAACGCCTCGCTTGTTATTGTACGTTGACACCTCCTCCAGCGGCAGCTTCCGCAAGGCCGCCATCAAGGCTTTTGGCGGCGCCGCGTCAATCACTCCCTGCGCCAGGTCGTAGGCGCCTTCCGCCTTCGCTCGCTC
>CAZLVG010000088.1:0-2478 GCA_964562905.1 uncultured Candidatus Saccharibacteria bacterium
TTGTCATTGGGATTTTATTATTGGGGCTTTAATCCTTTTGGCATTGTTTTTCTTGAAGGAAAAAGTATGAATATCAGCGTAGCGGTCAAAGCGAAGACTGTCAGCTTTTTGGCCCGCTCCACGGCGGGGGAGCGGTAGTAGAAAGTAACGGCATGCCGGCCGGCGGGAACTTTGACTCCCCTGAAAACAGAGTAGGCCGGAAAGGTGTCTGCCGGCCGGCCGTCCACCAGCGCGTGCCATTGCGGCGTCCAGCTGTCGTTAACCACCAGGTAACCGCTTTTGTCTGATAAGGTGTTGATGGTTATCCTGCTCGGCTCATATTTCGCTATGGAGGCGGAAGAGTTGCCAGCAGGCTGCTGAATATGGGCGGCTGCCGCCGGTTTTTCCGGGACCAGGTAGGTCCTGGGATAAGCAGAGGGATTTTCGTACAAAACCGCTTTGGCGGAGCCTATATCCCGGGAGGCCACCGGCGGGAATAATTCCGCGGGTAATTTGTCAGTGGCGTCATAGGGTATTGTCTGCAGTACGTGGGTAACTCCGCTCAAATTCAAAAGATTCCGGTGGCGCGTTAAAAAGTGCTGTCCTTCATTGTCCAATGTACTTCGGTCATTAGCCAAATAGCGGTCCGCGAAATCACGATAGCTCCGAACGCTGAACGCTCCCGCCCAGTAAGTTGAAGAAGCCCCGGCTGTCGCTTGCAAGTGAGCCGTAAGCAGTGTTGTCGTAACGTCCGTGTCGGTTTGGTATTCTTTGTCTATTACTATCCGCGCCGGCCGGCGAGATTTTTCAATTTGCTCCGGACTGGCGTCAGTCAGGCGCACAAAGTAAGCCATCTCGGGCGGCGGCGGGTTATTTTCAGAGTACAGATTAACGCCGCTAGCCTGGTCGCTGGACAGCGACAGGAAGTAGAGCGTGTTTTGCCGCCCGGCCAGCTGCGGGAAGCAAAGCCGTTGCTCGGTATGGTTATCTATGCTGTCGGCCGCAATCAGAATTTTATCTATAGGGGGGCCGGTAAGCCTCTCGTGGAGAGCGGCGGTGATATATCTGTTCGGCCGGCCGTGGGAGTACATAGGCACCAGCAGGCAGCGCAGGGTGTCCCTGGTTACTTCCAATGGCTGGTAAATAGTCAGTCTTGCTGATACTTCCCGCGTGGGGCGCGTAACTCTTGCCGGTTTCGCGGTCAGAAGCTCAGGCCGGCTTAAAACGCGGGGCGGCAAGCCGCCGTGCTCCTGCCGGTATTTTTCCAGTTCATTTAGAGCGAAGGAATCTTGTAAGGCCGCCGTGTTGGTTATTAGAGGATTATACCGCCAGCCGTAATAAACCAATGTGGTGCAGCTGGCGGTCAGCAGCAACACTGGGATAAGCTGCCGCGACAGTCGCCGCTGGTAGGACATCTGCGCCAGCAGCCACAGTACCGTGCCGGCGGCAACGACCACTAGAGCGGTTTTCTGCCCGGCAAGGGCCTTAAGCAAGCGCAAATCATCAGCCGCCGCCATGAAAAAAGGCAGCAGGAGGAACGCTACGGCCAGTCCGGCGGCGCCTGCCGTAGCTAACATGCGCCGGGCTGTTTTGGGCCGGCGTATAGCCATAATGAGGTCGTGCAATCCAACGGCGGCCAGCAGCGCCACGCCCGTGTCAAAGAAAAAGACGAAGCGGCCGGGTATGTTAAGCGAGGTGATTATATTTTGCTCCACCAGGGCGCGGTACACCGGTGAATATTTACCCAAAGCCATGATGACGCCGGCCGCGACCAACAACAGTCCGGCGGCCCGCAACGTCCGCTGGCTGCGCCAGCGTATCAAGGCCGCGCCGGCCAGCAGCAGCGGTATAAGGCCAGTATAAGCCGCCAGCTCCTGAAAGTTTTTGGCGCCCCAGTATTCCTGATGATCTCCGAAGAAGTAGGGGGTAATTAACGTTATGGCGTGCTTTGGGGGGTAGCTGAACTCCAGTAATTCCTCTTGAGACAGTGCCGCGGCGCGGTCGGAAGAAGGTAGAAATTCAAATACAGGCAGAATGGCAAATGACGCCAGGGATAAAGCCAGCACCGCGGCCAGGAGGGTGAGGCTCGTAATTCGTAATCCGTAAGTCGTAACTCGGGCTCTCCCCCTCTTCAGAGCCGGAGGGGGTGAACTTCCCGCGGCCTGCCGGCCCGTCCCACCTCGCCTCCCCTCTAAAGAGGGGAGAAGCTGTCGGCGCAGGCTCCCGCCCTCTTCAGAGCCGGAGGGGGTGACAAGCCTCTCTCTCTTACCAGCGAGAGGAGCGTGGCGCGCCGTACGCGAGCGCTCTATCAAAAACCTCCGACATTGGAAGATGATTTTAATGAGAGCGTACGCCGCGCCAATTATGAGAGTATATAGTGCGATCTGCGCGTGGCCGCTTAACGCAATTACCGCCGCCACCGCCCCCATCACCGCCGCCCGCCCGGCGGTCGGTCTATCCAAGAAAGCGTCAATAGCTACCAGCAGCCACGGCAGCACC
>CAZLVG010000089.1:0-2204 GCA_964562905.1 uncultured Candidatus Saccharibacteria bacterium
AGGATTAAAAAATCTCTGCTGTTATATTAGCGGAGATTACGTTTGGTTGGTATTATTCTGTTGGGAATGTTCAAGCCCAAACAATCTGAACTTATCATAAAAGCACGCCATGTTAACTGCGTCAACATCCTCCGCTATAAAATTTGTCAAAAAATATTGACAACAATTCGCTCCTTCCTTCTCCACTCCGATGACACACCACCGCCCGAACACAGCCTCAATGCGATAATCACACCCGATCCCGCTCCTCCATCTCTGCAACCCACCAGTTAAACTCGTCGGGAAACTTCCTGGCCCCCTGCCGAAACCACTTATCAACCGCTATGACGTCCAGCGCCCGGCCGGCCATGGGGCCTTCCGTAATCATAAACTGCTCTTCCCAGTCCCGATTCAGCCCCAGCCGGATCGCCAGGATCTCATAGCGGGCTCCCTGGTTGTCGTTCGGGTTGGCCCGCAGCAGCTTGCGCATAATCTCCAGAGTGGCCTCCGGCCGGTTTTGGTCATCCCACAGCCAGATGGCGTACCGCTGCAGCGCCCGCATCAGGTGCCGGTTTTCCAGCCAGCCCCACATCATCTGTTGCGGCCAGCGGCCCTGGCTGTCGGCAATGCGCAGCACCGCCCGCTCGTACGCCTGCCGGATCAGCTTGCCCGCCTCGTGTTCCCGGTCCTCGTCAATGAGTACATCCGCCAGTTGCAGATACGGATCGTAAAAGTCGGGATCTTTCTTGATCAGCGCCCGCATTTTGCGCTTGATCTGATCATCGCTCTCGACGGTTTCCATGAAATCGTAAAACTCGTGCATCGCCTGGTGCGGCTTGTCCGCGAACTCCTTGAGCTGCCGGCGGCGCTGGCGGTTGCGCAGCCCCAACATCGGCCGCTCGCTGTATTCAATCACGCGGTTGACCCGGCCGCCGCAGCTCTTGCATGCGCCTTCCAGCGGAATATCGCCGTTATCAAAGCGGGAGATTGATTCTTCAAAATCAATGAGAGTCGTTACACTTTTACGACACTCCTTATTCCCCGCAATACGCATTATGCGCCAGCAGCTTGATCTCGTCATCCGGCATCAGATTGCGGAGATATTCGTGGGATATTTTGGCTAATTTATCGGTTGGCATAGTGGCCTTTGATATTCCTACCACACACCAGCTTTCCTGATAAGCTGTACCCACTCGTCTTCTTTGGAAACAAGTTGGGGATACAACGAGGAGAGTCCATCCCATTTACCATGCCTTTTTACGCTGCCGATGTCTATATACAGAACACCAGAGCTCAATCACCACATCCCATCTTTCGTCTTCATAAGAAACTCCCTCTACTTGAAGACCTTTCCCAATATCCGCCCGGCGCCTCGCCCGGCCGCGCGCCGCAGAATCCGCTTGCCGACTTTGCCGCGCCGCACCGCCGAAACGTCGCCAAGCAGCCTCTTACATCTCCTCAAGTATTGTCTGTACACGTTTCTTCAAGACCGGTAAGTCAACCTGTACCGTTTCCCACACTCGCTCGATGTTAACACCGAAGTACTCATGGATCAGAATATCCCGCATACCTGCTATTGCCCGCCAGGGAACATCTTTATATCGCTCCCGCATATCTTCAGGAACTGAACGGACTGCCTCTCCAATCACCTCAAGTCTGCGTATCACAGAATCCTGGGTTTTCTTGTCGCTCAAAAAAGACGCTTCGTCAACATTCTCGAGATACGCTTCTATATCAGCGATACTGTCAAGAATATCATGCAGATACACCGACACATCACGTTCGCTCATAGGACAGAAACCTGATTAGACAGTATATACTCCTGCAGGCGGGGCTTGACGCTTTTATACTCCACCAAATCAACCGGACGCCCAACCGCATCTTCCAGATCCTGCTTGAGCCGTACATATTGCAGCAGGCTCATGGCATCAGGCAATTCCACCAGCACATCTATATCACTGGATTCACTCATGCTGCCGCGGGCACAGGAACCGAATAGCGACGACCGCCGCACTCCGGCTTTTTTCAGAACCGGCGAGATACGCCTTTTTATTTCCTGAATATCATCATGCATGTCTAAAATGGTACCTCAAGAGGTTCTGGTATGCCAATGATACTCCGCTGGCCGCCCGCGCCGCACGGCCGACACGTCACCCAGCAACCACGCCAGGAAGAATGGGGTCAGCCACCATTATTCATGAGTATTCATGATAAAATAGCTCCAT
>CAZLVG010000090.1:0-2194 GCA_964562905.1 uncultured Candidatus Saccharibacteria bacterium
CCTTAAGCGCCGCCGCAAAGCCCGGCCGGGTGCTGGGCGCGGCCACTTCGTCTTACTCCCGCCCGTTGGTACCAATTATCAACCTGCTCTACCGTTTGGCTTACTACCGCGACCCCTCCTTCAGCGAGCACGCCTACTGGTGGGACAGAGTGTTAAAGAGTCAGTTCGCCGGCGCTCCGCAGCTACTGGGCGCCATGCAATGGCACCGGCTGCATAACATTCAGCATTAAACGGAAAAGCTTCTGTAAACACCGTAACTGAAACACCGGGAGTTAAACACCCGATGTTAAACACCGGGAGTTGAAATGACTCAAAAAACACCGCTCGCGGTGTAAAGCGAAACGGTGTTTATCACCGGGGGTCTACGTTGGGACGGAACCCAACGTGCGCCCTACCCGTCGTGATTCTGTTTGTAGTATAGCCAACAGGCATGAATTGTCTGAAGGCAAGGCAGAAATGGCCTCAAATTGCCAGATAAGGCGCATTGACGCACTATACAGGCATGGCGGGTAAGCGGCAGAAACTGTATGCCTACGTGGACGAGTCGGGCCAGGATACGCGCGGTGAACTGTTTTTAGTGGCCGTCGTGGTGGTAGGGGAGCAACGCGACCAGTTGCGGGAATTGCTGCGGAACATTGAGCGGGAGAGTCGTAAGAACAAGAAGTGGGCCAAGGAGCGACGGGTGCGCCGCGAAGCCTACATCCGCCGGGTCTTGGAAACAAAACAGCTGGCCGGCTTGCTGTACTACTCGCACTACCACGACACCCGTGACTACGTACCATTGACTATCCTCTCGACTGCCCGGGCGATTCTCCACCAAGCCCGCGAGACCTACCAGGCCGATATGTGGGTGGACGGATTAAACAGACCAGAGCGCCAGCGCTTTACCAAAGGCTTGCGCGATCTGCATGTGCGCGTGCCCCGCCAGGCGCGGGGACTGACTGATGAAGCTGATGAGTTTATCCGGCTGGCTGATGCCCTGGCCGGGTTTGTGCGCGACGGCATGGAGGACGATGATATGATGGCCTCGCTGTATAAAAAGGCGCTCCGTAATAAGGTTATTCGCGAAGCGTAGGCAACAAAAAAAGCAGCCTATGCCTTGCGGCCACCAACCCGCGACGGGAAGTATTCGGCTACTTATGCCCTCCAGTATAGTCAGAACGGATGAATTGTCAATGAAGTCAGGGAAGGAATTATAAGCACTAAAAAACCCCCGTGGTTAGGGGGAACAGCCTATCCGGTTGCCCGGAGACCCGCCTTGCGGTCGGTGTTCAGCTGACTTTGTAATCTAGTATATATACTGACTTTGAATTGTCAATGAAGGCCGCCATTTGTGCTAACTACGTAAACACCCGATGTTAAACACCGGGAGTTGAAATGACGGTGTTTGCAATTGTTATTGTTATTATTCCAGCAGCAGATGCTTTATGTCCTCTAGGTCGCGGGAGTAGCCGGCGTAGTCGGTGGTAAAATCCCGATACTGTTTAGGCGTCATCATGCTTTTTATTAAAGAGGTGTGGCAGACAGTTTCCTGTTTGGTTGATGCGGACGTGTATTCGCGGACCGATGACCACTGGTAATTAAACGGGTTGTCCACTAACCGGGCGGCGAAAGGATTCAAGTGAACGTATCGGCTAACATGTAGAAAATGTTCATCGCTGTTTACGAGAGTTGACCTAAACCGGCCGGAGAAAAATGGGCCGCTGCGCTGGTGGCGGGTGTTAAAGTAACGAGCGTAACTGTTAAGCAACTTCTGCATATATTTTGATAATCCCTGCTCCATGTTTTCCTTAAGAAGAAGATGGAAGTGGTTATCCATAAAGCAATAACAGAGCAAATCAACCAACCCTTTACCGGCGGCCGGCTTCAACCGCCGTTTCTGTTTGGATTGTTGGCGGCTTCGCTTAAAGAGTGAATAACTTGTGGCAGTTTCCGCGGTCAGACAGTAGGGTAACAAGGTGAGCAGGCGCTGACGGTCCCGGTCGTCGGCGAAGATATCCTGTTTGTTTACGCCGCGATTATAGACGTGATAGACATGGCCGGGCGAAAATCTTTCCGGGCGGTAGCTCATAGATGAAACATAGCAAGCATGGCGTCTTCTGCAAACACCGTTACTGAAACACCCGATGTTAAACACCGGATGTTAAACACCGGGTGTTAAACACCGGGAGTTGAAATGACGGTGTTTGCAAAT
>CAZLVG010000091.1:0-2180 GCA_964562905.1 uncultured Candidatus Saccharibacteria bacterium
AACTGTAAGCGGAGGCTCTTCCTTAATTTCCCCCTCCCTTGATGGGAGGGGACGAGGGGGAGGGTGATGTGGTTTCCGTTTCTTTCACCCCCACCTAGCCTCCCCCGTCAAGGGGGAGGGAACTAAAAGGAAAGCTCTTCCTTAATTTTCCCCTCCCTTGACGGGAGGGGACGAAGGGGAGGGTGGCAGGGGACCTTCTTCAGCCGTGGTTAACCCGTCCCACGGCGTCTTCCGGCCGGGGCTGCACCCACCCGCGCAGCAGGATGGCGTCCTGCAGCCGGCGCAGAGCCAGCTGATAGGCTGCCTGGCGCAGGCTGCCGCCGGACGGCTGAACATCCATGACTTCCCGCGCGGCCCCTCTCATTTTCTTCTCCAGGCGCCGGTTTACCTCCCGCCGGCTCCAGTAAAGGTTTTGCAGGTTTTGGGTCCACTCAAAGTAACTGACGGTAACCCCGCCGGCGTTGGCTAGAATGTCGGGGATGACGGCGACGCCCCGGTCGCGCAGAATTTCATCGGCCTCCGGCGTGGTGGGCCCGTTAGCCAGCTCCAGTACCGTTCGGGCTTTGATGCTGTCCGCGTTGCCGCGGTGAAGCTGGTTTTCAATGGCTGCCGGCGCCAGAATATCTACGTCCAATTCCAACAGCTGCTCGTTAGTTATATTCTGGCAGGAAGTGGCCCGGCGGCTGGCCTGTTCAACGGTCAGTTTGGGGTAGCAGATGTTTTTGGCCAGGCGCCCGCCGGCGGTCTGCGACCTGATAACGGCTTCCACGTCCAGCCCGTCGGGGTGATAGATTCCCCCGTCAGCGTCGGAGATGGCCACTACCTTGAGGCCGGCCTGGTCGACCAGGCGGGCAAAGTGGGCACCCACGCTCCCGAAGCCCTGGACGGCGACCGTGAGCTGGCGGTGGTCCCTCTTTTGCCGGGCCAGGTATTCCAGCAGGACGCACACGCCCCCGCGTCCGGTAGCCTCCTCGCGCCCCAAGCTGCCTCCTAGAGAGGCGGGTTTGCCGGTAAAGGCGGCGGCAGCGTGGTCCTCACTGCTGTTGAGACGATAATATTCGTCGGAAAACCAGGCCATAATCTGGGCGTTGGTGTTGAGGTCAGGCGCTGGTATGTCCAGGTTAGGCCCTATGGCCGGCCCCAGGCGCTCAATGAACAGGCGGGACAGGCGCTGCAGCTCCCGATCGCTAAGCCGCCGCGGATCCACGGTAATGCCGCCCTTGGCGCCGCCGAAGGGGATGTTCAGCAGCGCGGTTTTGACGGTCATAAAGGCGGCCAAGGCCTTGATTTCGCCTAGATCCACGGAAGGATGAAAGCGCATGCCGCCTTTGTAAGGGCCGCGGGCGTTGTTGTGCTGAACGCGGTAACCCTGGAAAATCTCCACGGAACCGTTGTCCATGATGACGGGAATTTCCACTTGTACTGTGCGTTGCGGCTTAATCAAGTAGGTGATGACATCAGGGTGCGCCCGCCCGCCGGCACCGGCATCTTTAAGGGTGGAGATAAAATAGTTGAATGAGTTGTTATTTGCCATAGCGCTCCTTGACAATTATAAGCCCGTTTGATAATTTTAAAGTATTGCTTAAACTATTAATAGTGATAGGATAATACCATGAAAAGTGAAACGCAAGTAAGGCGGCGGTTGGCGACAAGAAAAACAGCCAACGAAGAACTGGCCTCAATTTTTGCCGCCCTGGGCGAGCCGTACCGCCTGCGTATTTTTGAGCTGTTTATGGACAGTAATGATTTGTGCGTTTCCGACGTGGCGGCTTACCTGGGCACTTCCCTGCCGGCCGCTTCCCAGAAATTGAGGATAATGGAGTCGGCCGGGTTGGTGGTAAGGGAGAGGAAGGGGCAGAGAGTGTGTTACCGTCTGGCTTTGGATAAAAAAGTGGTTGGGGAAATGGTGGGAACGGTGGAAAAATTGAACCGGCGGTTAGCTTAAGGTTAGCAGGCAGGACTTATGAGTTTAACTGTACCACTCGCCGCGGGCGGTTGCGGCCGGCACGGTGGCCGGCACAGCGCCGTGGCGACGCGGTTTGGAGAGTTTCGCCATGACGAAAGTTAAGCCACCGGTTGGCGCAGGAATTATTTATCATTAACTGTTAATTAAATAAATTAAAACTTACTTGGCCTCAACAATCTAGCGCAACGGATAACATATCCGTATGCACACCACC
>CAZLVG010000092.1:0-2150 GCA_964562905.1 uncultured Candidatus Saccharibacteria bacterium
GGCAACGTCAAAACCCAGGGCAACTTTTGGGTGAAGTAGGGGAAAATTTTTAATTTTTAATTTTAACTAATGCTTAGAATTTTTAATTTTTAATGACGAGATGGATTACGACTTGGAGGAGAGAACGGCTAAGTTCGGAGAGATGATTATCGGTTTGAGATAATGGGGTCAGCCACCATTGTTTTTCACTTTTTGTAAGGAGGCGCGGCGAGTACTAAATAAACCCCAAACCCCAATGACCAATACCCAATCAAAACCTAATGTCGCCTGTACCCTGGCTCCTTGACACAACCTAACGCGGGCGTATGCCGGGAGCAAATCCCCGGCCGAGGTTCATGTATCTCACACTGGCTGGGGGTTGTATACGAAAAGCCCTTGACACAGACAACGCGTTAGCTAAAATGGCTATTAGATGGCTCATCGTGGACTGCGAATCGTCCGGCTTTGTCCGGGGGTGTAACAGTTCTGGGGCCATTTTTTAGTGCTTGCAATACGTCTTTCGTTGAGGCGGTGTAATCCGCCTTTCTTTTGCGAAGACAGACGCCGTAAGCAGCATAATGGGCGGGAGATTTACGGCCGATTTTGGTGAAATAAACAGTTATGTCAGGAAAACGAGCCTGAATGAAACCAATAATCTGCTGTTCGTATCCAGGATATTCAATATCAACGACCAGGTCGTGAGCAGTCGGGCCCATTTACCGTATGGCCACTATAACGGACGCGGTAAAAACTTGCGGGCCGAATTGCTTGGGCTTTCCCCGCTGGCGAAAACATTCCTGAAGGCGCCGCTTAACGCGTTTTGACACGTTGACCGTGTATGAATGATCTTTGTTGGCTATGCCGACAGTGCTGTCTCGATTAAGTTCTTCAATTCTAACTGATTGGTCAACTTCAAAACGATACAGCCTTTGCGGCTGGTTGTTTTTAAATTTTGGCATCAGGCGGCATTAAGGCTTGATTGGTCATTAGTCTTCGGGGGGTATTCGTCGTTACTTTTAACTTTTCTCTTTGCGCTTTGATCTCTTTAGTTTGGCCCTTAAAAATTAAAAATTGAAAATTAAAAATTCTAGAGAGTTCTCTCCTCCAAGTCGTAATCCATCTCGTCATTAAAAATTAATCACGCCGCGGCGGGGGCCGGCTCGGGACCGGCGGCGGCGTCCTCGGGGCCGCCGGCCGGTTTGGGCTTCGGCTGCCCGCCGGCGGCGGGAGCCTGTCCCCCTTCCATAAGCTCCCGGAACTCACTCTGGCCCAGCGTCTCCTTTTCAACCAGCTTCTCGGCCGCCAGCTCCAGTTTGTCGCCGTGCTTGACCAGTATGTCCTGGGCCTGCCTCTGGGCCCGGGCCAGGATGGCCACTATCTGCTCGTCAATCTTGGTGGCGGTAGCTTCGGAGTAGTTGCGCGATTCGTGCAGCTCCTTGCCCAGAAACACGTACTCGTCCTTCTGGCCGAAGGCCACGGGCCCCAGCTCCGACATACCGAATTCGGTAACGATGCGCCGGGCCAGGTTGGTGGCCTGCTTGAGGTCGTGGCTGGCGCCGGTGGTCAGCTCCTTGAACTTCAGCAGCTCGGCGGTGTAGCCGCCCATCAGCGCGGCCAGCTCTCCCAGGAATTCGGTGCGGCTGTGCAGGCGCTTGTCTTTTTCGGGCAGCTTTAAGGTGTAGCCGCCGGCGTGGCCGCGGGAGATAATTGATATTTTACGGACGGGGTCGGAGCCGGGGGTGTAGTGGGACACTACAGCGTGGCCGCATTCGTGGTAGGCGGTAACCCGCTTCTCATGACTGGACAGCACCTTGCTGCGTTTTTCCGGCCCCAGCAGCACCTTCTCTATGCTTTCCTCCAGCTCGGCCTGGCCGACCGTTTTTTTGTTGTTGCTGGCGGCCAGAATGGCGGCTTCGTTGACGATGTTGGCCAGATCAGCGCCGGAAAAGCCGGGGGTGCGCTCGGCTATGTTGCGCAGGTCGGCCTTGGCGCTCAAAGAAACCTTCTTGGCGTGGATTTTCAAGATGGTGTGGCGCTCGTTGATGTCGGGCAGCTCCAGAATAACCTGGCGGTCAAAGCGCCCGGGCCGCAACAGGGCGGGATCCAACACGTCCGGGCGATTAGATGCCGCGGTTATAATGACGTCGTCCGTCTGCTCAAAACCGTCCATT
>CAZLVG010000093.1:0-1905 GCA_964562905.1 uncultured Candidatus Saccharibacteria bacterium
GAAGTTGAGAGATTTTATTTCATTGAATATGTCCATATCTTATTGTTGTTTTCTCGCCAGCGTCAGGCCATCGGCGATTAGGTTTTCCCTATATCCTGCAACGTGGTCTCGCAAAACATGACTGGTACAAAAGAAACTGTACAGCCCTCTACCGTTCTCTCGGTAGACAAACTTTTAGTGAAGACAATCGCTTTGGAGGGCTGATATTTTTTAATAAAGCTCATCAGACTTTTACCGATACTGTCACTATCAGTGTATTTAACCTCTATCGGAATATTTTCACTGGTCAGCCGCAATACAAAGTCCACTTCCGCCCCGCTTTTTGTCCGCCAGTATTTGACCGGTTCAAGCTCCGAGCGCATATGTTTGAGGTGAATATACACGAAATTCTCAACCACAGATCCCAGGTCAGCGCGTACTGGCAAGGATCGCATGTCCTGGATCGTAGTGTTGCGAAATCCTAAATCTTCAAAAAATACCTTCGGGCTTTTGGTTAGCTCCACCCGCTTATTGGTAGCAAAGGCAGTGGTTACGTCTAAAATGTACGTTTCCTTTAGAATATTCAGGTGCTCTTTCAGGGCTTTATAATACAAGCTGCTCTTGTTGCTCAACTCCTGGTAGTTAACGATGTTGCCTATTTGCACAGCCAGAAAACGCATCAGTGTCAGCAATTCCTCATCAGAAGCTAATTCCAGCAGATCTTTTATGTCGCGTAGTAAGTAGTTGTTGTATATGGATTCGAGGAGTTTTGTTTTTGTTTCAGGGCTGTCAGTCAGCACGACGGCCGGATATCCTCCCCAGACGCAGTACTCTTCAAAATATGGAGTCAACTTACCTACGGAGGCGCTGTTAATGTTGTCCACATCGCCCCCTATGGCCGCCAAGCCCGGATCATTCGCATACAGAAACTCTGAAAAGGAAAACGGCCAGAGCATAAACGTTACCATGCGTCCAATCATATAGGCGCCGGTGTTGAAGGTTAATTCCAATGACGATGAGCCAGTAATGATGAATTTTGTATCAGTTGTGTCGTAGAGATATTTCAGTTTCTGCCCGCCTTCTTTGGCGTACTGGAATTCATCAATAGCCACTACATCATCGCCGGAGATGTAGGCTTTGAAAGATTCGATGTTGTCCTCAAACAGTTTCCTGTCGTTAAAATTTTCGAATGTGATGAAACGAACACTTTTGCCTGAATTTTCTATACCTTCTATTAATTTCTTGAGGAGAGTCGTTTTACCTGCCTGGCGCGGTCCCAGCAAAGCAATAACTTCCGGCCGGTCCAAAAAAGGCCGGATCTGGTACTCTACTGCCCTTTTTATGTATATATTAATAATAGTAGGGTTATTCTTAATATATTTTTAATTGTAGCAGGGTTATTTATAAAATTCAATAGGAACTCGACTTTCGCGGTTGATCCCAAAACAGGCTAAAATGATTATGCTGTAAGCATATTCAGTAAGAGATCAGTCGTTGATTTAGGGTGTTTCCAGTCACCATCTTTCTGGAGCGGAGGTAGATAATCAGGCATGGCTTTGATTAATCGCTCGGCACATAACTCACTGCTAATATCCCAGAGCTCTTTGAGAGCGGCGGTCACGTCAGGACCATACTTGGTTTTAGGACCTTGTGGTGCTACACTTTTTTGTTACCAGTTAAGGTTCAATCAGTTCTCAAGTTTTCTTAACCGGCTTTCCCTTATTTTTAAGATACTCGATCGGCCGGCGGTTGTCTAACGACGCGTGCCGGCGCCGGTGGTTGTAGTAACGGACGCGGTCGGCCACCACTTCCAGCAGCTCCATCCAGCAAAGTAGTACACCCACCACGCCCATCAACCACCCCACTATCCCCTCAAAAACACGCTCCCTGCACCGCTTCATCAAACGCCTCCCTACCCAACCCGTG
>CAZLVG010000094.1:0-1802 GCA_964562905.1 uncultured Candidatus Saccharibacteria bacterium
TTAACGTCACATACTGCTGATATAAACCCCCTCCAATCCCCCCTTGTCAGGGGGAGGACCCGGCTTCCTAATTTCAATGAATTTCCCAGTTTCTATCAATTTCTTAATTTCTAGCTCTTCAGGGGGAAAACAACCCCCTCCAATCCCCCCTTGTCAGGGGGAAGAACAGCGACTTCCTCAACCAGTGAGCAGTTACTAAAACTATACTTGACTTACATATTAACACGGTTATAATATAAGTATAATACCATTATAGTACGGACATAATATCATGATAAAGAGGAACATGGAAAAAGAGCTCCGGGATCACCTGAAGGCCCCGGAGATGAGTCTGATCGTCGGCCCCCGGCAGGCCGGTAAAACCACGCTGATGCGCGTTCTGCAAACAGAGCTTGCCAAAGCTGGCCGGCCGACTCTTTGGCTTAGCCTGGACCGCTTGGCCGATGAGCAGTTTTTTGACACCCAAGAGACGCTTGCCTCAAAAATACGGCAGGAAATAGGAAGTGAGCGCGGCTTTGTCTTTATTGACGAAATCCAGCGGCGCGGGGACGCCGGACGCTTCCTGAAGGGACTGTATGACATGAACCTTCCCTACAAATTTATCTTATCCGGCTCCGGCAGCGTTGAGCTGAAAGAACGCATCCGTGAATCCATGGCCGGCCGCAAGCGCGTCTTCTCCCTGACTACCGTAACCCTGCCCGAGTTCCTTAACTGGAAGACAGATTACCGTTACCAAGCGGATATTATGGCCTGGGCCCGCGGCGACCGGCTGCGCAGCGGCCCGCTGATAGACGAGTACCTGAAATTCGGCGGCTACCCTCGCGTAGTTACGGCCGCCACGCTGGCGGAAAAGCAACTTACCATGGAAGAAATCTACCAAAGCTACCTGGCCCGCGACGTAAGCCAGCTGCTCAAGGTGAGAAAACCGCGCGTCTTCAGCCACCTGATGCAAATCCTGGCCGGCCAGGCGGGACAGTTAGTTAACATAGCCGAGTTAGCCCGGACGCTGGACGCGTCCGAAGCTACGGTGAAGGATTATCTCTGGTACCTTGAAAAAACGTATATTATCGGCAAGGTTACCCCGCTCTACCGCAACATCCGCAAGGAGCTGACCAAAGCGGCCCAATATTATTGGACCGACATCGGATTGGCTAACTTCAGTCTGGGGCTGCTGGGAGAGGAAGTACCATCCGGCTGGCGCTGGCAGAATCTGGTGTATCTGCTGCTCAAAGAACAAGTGAGAGTTGCCAACCTGAACCAGCACATTCACTTCTGGCGCACCGGCGGCGGCGCCGAAGTGGATTTCGTCGTTGAGCAGGGCAAAAAGCTGCTGCCCGTTGAGGTAAAAGACAGCGCCATGCGAAAACCGGCGGTCAGCCGCTCCTTGCGCGGTTTTTTGGCCGCCTATCGGCCCAGCCGGGCGCTAGTGATAAACCGCTCCTTTACCGGGAAGCAAAACGTAGACGGTATCACCGTGCGCTTTGCCACCATCACCGACCCCGACTTGTTTGAAATAGCCCGCGGGATAAGCTAGTCAGGAAGGCCTTGGGGTTCAATTGAGCCAAAACAGTGAAATAGTGAATTCTAACTCCGCTTAAGCGAATTCACCAGTTCAACCGCAAAAGCCAAGCCTAAGGCCGAACATACTTCCATATTACGTAATATGGAAGTAAAAAAGCTCTTTATTTTTATCATCTTTATCATCAGCTTCATCGTCTTTATCACCAACTTTTTTGCTGTTGACGACTTGCGCGCTTCAAAAAGGAAATTATACCAACCGCATCTATTTACATCCACGGTGT
>CAZLVG010000095.1:0-1769 GCA_964562905.1 uncultured Candidatus Saccharibacteria bacterium
CTCTTTTCGTGGCAGCCGGAATGTTACGTTAAAATAGGCAAAGAATCCGGACTGGCCGAGGATGACTTTACGCCCGACATTTTCAGCAATGATTATCGGTGCGTCCCACATCCGCTTGCCTACCGCATTGATATTATCGTTGCTTCACCGTGCATGTGATGACCACCAACGCCTGCTATAGTGACTGGCTTACCCTCGCCTGACGGCAGCGACAGGCGTGCCGCGACATCGGCGCCGATTACGCTCTGTTCTGCTCCCGAGTCTATCAGTGCGAGGGTTTCGAGGAAGTGGGCGGGTCCGTAGAGTGTCACCGGAACAAGAGGCAGCGCTTTGTTTCCCGTTTCCCAGTACGGAAATAGCATAGATGGGGGCTGCTTATCCGATAAAGACGGCGTCTGATTTCGGGACTGAGTGCATGAGTGGATGGTTAATTCCCTTCTTTCTGGCATTTTCTTCCGCTTTTTTGAGTGATGTGCTGTGGCTGACAACCCGGTAGGTTTTTGGGTCGAGAGCGATCCACTTGCCCCGGTATCTCGATTCGTTGATGGCTGGTTGTTTTTGCTGCATGTGATTAGTATACGCGTTCATACACAGGTTTTCCACTCGATTTATTTAAGACTCAAGAAAAACAAAATAAAAAAACCAAAGAAAATAAACCACGTCGTTCGCGAACGACGTGGTAAAAACCCAAGTGGCAAGTTTATCTTGCCGGCGGCACCCCCACCGCGGCCCGAGAGCCGTTCACGCCACCCCGAGCGTCCGGAGCGTCCCTGTCAAGGCGCGTCCGGCGGTAGTCACGGCGCCAGTACGTACGCAGAACGCCCCCCGAAGCCGGAAAGTAGCCGGCCAGGTCGTAGCAGGTCGAGCCGGCGCCCTGGTAGTCGTCAATCACCTGGTTGGTTTCCGCGAGGTGCGTGATGGCGTAGGTCAGGTGGTCTGCGGGAGTGAATCCTTGTTCGTGCGCGTAAGGGCTGTCAGGCTCATCACTCTGGTAAGTTTGCAGGTACTCGCGCGGAGTTTTACCTGCTTCCAGTTGGGTGCGGCCGCCTCTGGTCTGGCCCTGCCCTTTCCTGGGAATGTTGGGCAGGTCTTCAATCAGCAGCACGTTCCAGGCGCCCTGTTCTTGTATAATTTGCTGCTTGGTCTTGCCTTGGTGGTTGTCCTGGTCAAAGGCCTGAGGGTAGTACACCAGCCTGCCTTCGGTATCGGCCTGTTGGTACTTTTCCCATACCCACAGCGGCTGGTTCTCGTCCAGCTCTAGTTGTTCGTCGGGATCATCCGGGTCCCGTTTGGCGGCCAGGAGCTGGCCTTCCCGGTGGTGTTTGAGGATGGTCTGCTTGTATTTGCCGGCCAGGTCATTCAGGCTCATGCCCAAGGGAGAGATCAACAGTTTACGAAAGCCCTGCTCGGCTTTCTTTTTCAAAATGTCTTCCTGGGCGTCTAGGCGCTCTTTTACTTCAGCGTAAGAGGGGTAAGGATACTCTTTCCCGTCTATGCCTTTGATGCCTTCCCGGTTGTTGGACAGGGTTTACAGGATGCCGGCGTCTTCCAGGACGCGGCGCTGGGACTCGTACTGTTCTGGCAGGTTCAACTCCCGCTCCAGCTCCGTTTCCGGGGCGTACAGGCGCTCTACAGCGGCATATTTCTCCTGGATGGCCTGGTAGTCTTCGGCTGTCTTAGCGCCGTCTAGAAGCTCATCTATTTCATCCAGTATCTTCTCGGCCCGCTCGTCTTTGGTTGGTTCCTGTTCGGGGCCTTTGTCAGGCTCT
>CAZLVG010000096.1:0-1736 GCA_964562905.1 uncultured Candidatus Saccharibacteria bacterium
CCCGGCAGGGCCGCTCCAGGACATGTCGGTTTAAGTAGTCAAATACCTTTATAAAATACTTGCCTAAAAAGCCGGCCCCGCCGCTGATCAGTATTGTCTTGCCGGAAAGCAGATCTGCCTCGGCCGATACCCCTCCAGCGATAGTCTTTATATCTTCCTGGACTGTGTTGTTGGGGCTCATATGACGCGAGGTTCGGGAGCGGGGATAATAAAGCGGCCGCCTTCGCTTACGAAGCGCCCGTGGTTTTTCATAATCGGCTCGGCAAAATTCCAGGCCAGGATTAAACAGTAGTCGGGTTTATCTTCGTACAGTTTATCCGGAGGCAATATGGGGACGCGCGTGCCGGGCATTAACAACCCCTGCTTAATTTTGGAGTCGTCCACGATAAAATCCAATGTTTGCCCGTCAAGGCCCAGCGCGTGACACAGCGTGGTGGCTTTGGCCGGCGCTCCGTAGCCCGCGATTCTCTTGCTCCGGCTTTTCAGCTCCCGCAGTATTTCCTGAAGTTTTTTCTTATTGTCCTCTATCCTGTCCGCGAATTGCCGGTAGGGTTCAAGCCCTGTAAGCCCCTGTTTTTTCTCCTCTCGCAGAATGTCATAGAGCCGCGCGCTTTTATCGCGCGGTCCGCCTTTTCTTTGCGCGAAAACACGCAAAGAACCCCCGTGTACCGGCGGCCTTTCCACGTCAAACACTTCCAGATTGTGCTTCTGGAAAAACTTAACTAGCGGGTGGACGCTGTAATAACAGACGTGTTCGTGGTACACGATATCAAAAAGATTTTTGGCCATAAGGTCAGCTAGGTACTGTACTTCAAAAACGAACACCCCGTCCGGCGCCAACAGCCGCTTTACCGCCTCCGCGAAAATATCCACCTCGTCGGTGTGGGCAAATACGTTATTGGCCGTGATCACTTGCGCACGGCCTTTTTCCTGAACCACTTTTTCCGCGACTTGGGGAGTGAAATATTCCGCCCATGTTTCTATTCCCTGCGCCGAAGCCATAGCCGCCACGTTCTCGGCTGGGTCAATGCCCAATACTTTAACCCCTTCTTTCTGCAGGGGTTTAAGCAGGGTGCCGTCGTTGCTTCCCACGTCCACTACTAAAGGGCTTTCCTTCTTCTGGGGCAAGGGGGAGGAGGGTAGGGGGCGCAAAAACCGCTCGATTAGCGTTTGCGCAAAATCCTCAAAGTGCTTTACAAAAACGGGGGAGGTGGAAGAAACATAAAGGTAGTTGGAGAATAACAAGTCCGGATCCACTACGTCTTTAAGCTGTACTAAGTGGCAGTTTTGACAGTAATAAACATCCAGCGGCGCGTATGGCTCCGGCCGTCCCGCCTGCTCTGGTTTAAGGTACGAGTTGGCCAGCGGCGTCTGTCCGAACGACCACACCTTCACTAGCTCTTCGCTGCCGCACATGCGGCAGTCGGACCTGGTTTTGGCAACTACATTTTGCGCCTCGCGGACCGCGGACATGCTCTCCGTGTTTATGTTTTAGCGGCTTCTTCAGGACTGACCAGGACAACTCTTTCAATATCGTCCTCGTATTCACCCTGTTCGCCTGATCGGGGGGTCAGGGCGTAAAACACGGAATCCTCCAGGAAATACATGGCGTGCGCCACCATGGGGGGAGTGTAAAACAGCTGCCCCGGCTCAATAATTTCCTCTTTGAGGGGAGCTTGCTCGTCGTCAGCGGGTTTGTGCGTGTAACGCAACTTTCCGCTTTCCAGATAGCACAG
>CAZLVG010000097.1:0-1587 GCA_964562905.1 uncultured Candidatus Saccharibacteria bacterium
AGGGAAGAGAAACTGTAATACCGCGCTAGTTACGAATTACGAGTTACGAATTACTTCTTCACCCCCTCCTAGCCTCCCCCGTCAAGGGGAGGGACTGTGAGCGGGGCCTCATTCGTCAAAAAGGGAGGGACTGTAAGCGAAGTCTCTCCTCGTCAGGGGGGGGACAACCCCCTCCAACTCCCCTTGTCAGGGGGAGGACCGCCCCCCCCCCTGGCTTCCCCTTACCATTGCGGCTCATTAATACATATGATAATATGGCGTTTACATGCTCCAAATTAATAAAAATACGGTGATTAAACGTGCCGCATATTCGACCATACTTGACAGGCTGCAACCGGGCAAAGTTGTGGTAGTGTACGGGCCGCGGCGTACCGGCAAGACAACGCTTTTAGAGCAAATCAGGAGTGATCTGAATAACAAAGAAAAAATCAAGTCGGTTACGGGGGAGAATGTGGCAGTACACAAGCCGCTTTCTTCCCGACGACTAGAAGATCTGACCCAGTTTGTCGGAGAAGCTACCCTTTTAATAATCGACGAGGCGCAGCTCATTCCCGATATCGGCAGGAACTTGAAGCTACTTGTTGACAGCTATCCCCAGCTTAAAATTCTCACCAGTGGTTCCGCCACTTTTGATTTAGCTCAGAAAGTGGGAGAGCCGCTGGTAGGACGCAAATGGACTGTGTGGCTGTACCCTTTCTGGTTTCAGGAACTAGCCTGGCATGCCAGTCGGTTTGACGCGGACGAGTCGCTAGATACGTTACTGGTCTTCGGTTCCTACCCTGAAACAGCGCAGGCGGTCGGCTATGAGGAAAAGGAGCAGGTACTGACCGAGATGGCCGATTCCTATTTGTATAAAGACGTGCTGGCGCTGGAGAGCGTACGCCGACCCAAAATAGTACGGCAATTGCTGGAATTGCTAGCCCATCAGGTAGGGCAGGAAGTGTCGCTGACCGAGCTGGGCAACACGCTGGACGTGGATAAGGAGACTGTCGCACGCTATCTCGATATGTTGGAGCAGGCTTTTGTGCTGATTAATATCAGAGGCTTCTCCCGCAATCTGCGCAAAGAGGTCACTAAAACGTCGCGCTACTACTTTTATGACACCGGCATACGTAACGCGCTCATAGGCAACTTTAACCGTCTTGACCGCCGCACGGATACGGGGGCGCTGTGGGAGAACTGGCTGGTTATGGAGCGTCTGAAGAAACAAAAATATACTAGCCTGCGCGCCAACAACTACTTCTGGCGGACTTATGATCAAAAGGAAATTGACTGGGTGGAGGAAAGAGGCGGCCGGCTGTTCGGCTATGAATTCAGCTGGCAGGAAAAAAACATCAGGCAGGCCACACGGCGCGCTTTTCTGAACGCTTACCCTGAATCCAAGCTGTCAGTTGTTCATCGGGGCAACTATGACGGGTTTGTGTCCTCCAGTTAAAAAAGGGAGGAAATAAAAAGAGAATTCTTCCTTTAATTATCTCCTCTCTTGACGGAGAAGGAAAACAAGAAAAACTTCCTTATTTCCCCCCTTGATGGGAGGGGACAAAAGGGGAGAGTGACTGGAAGCTGAAGGCTGTCACCATCTACGTT